>JBIIUM010000130.1:0-8941 GCA_044339985.1 Burkholderiales bacterium
CTGGCCAGCGCGCCGCTGGCGGCAGTCATCGTGGGCGGCGGGTTTGCCGGCATCGGCATGGCCATCCGCCTCAAGCATGCGGGCATCCATGACTTCCTGCTGCTGGAGCGCGAGGCTGGCATCGGCGGCACCTGGCGCGACAACACCTATCCCAACGCGGCCTGCGACGTACCTTCGGTGCTGTACAGCTTTTCCTTCGAGCCGGGATTTCCTTTCCCGCGCTTCTATGCCCGCCAGCCGGACATCCTGCGTTACCAGCGGCATTGCGTGAGCAAGCACGGCATCGAGCCGCATCTGCGCCTGAACTGCGGGGTGCGCACGGCGCACTGGGACGGCCCCGCGGCCTGCTGGCGCATCCATACCATCCGCGGCGAGGTGATCAGCGCCCGCGCGCTGATCACCGCCACGGGGCAGTTGAGCGTGCCCAGGCTGCCGGACATTGCGGGCCTGGCGTCCTTCACCGGGCCATGCCTGCACTCGGCGCGGTGGGATTGCGGCGTGGATCTGCAAGGCCGGCGGGTGGCCGTGATCGGCACGGGTGCCAGCGCGGCCCAGTTGCTGCCCCAGGTGGTGTCGCGTGCCGCCCGGGTGACGCTGTTCCAGCGCACCCCGCCCTATGTGCTGCCGCGCCCCGACCGGCCCGCGCCGCGCTGGGAGTCTTGGCTCTACGGGCACGTGCCGCCGCTTCGCTGGTTGTCGCGCGGCACCATCTTCGCGGTGCAGGAATTCCTCGGCCTGTCGCTCTACGCGCTGCCGGTCCTTGGAGCGGCGGTGCGCCAGTTGTGCCTGGCCCACCTGTGGCTGCGGGTGCGCGACCCGGCGCTGCGGCGCAAGCTCACGCCCTCCTATGCCCTGGGCTGCAAGCGCATTCTCGTGGACAACGGCTTCTACGGCGCCGTCACACAACCCCACTGCGAGGTGGTCACCGAGGCCATCGCGTCCGTGGGCCCCGATCACGTGCGCACGGTCGACGGACAGTGTCATGAGGCTGACGTGCTGGTGCTGGCCACGGGCTTTGCCTCCCAGACCTTCAACGGCACCTTCGAGATCACGGGGCGCGATGGCCGCACCCTGTCCGAGACCTGGCGCGAGGGCGCCTATGCCTACCGCGGCGTGACGGTGCATGGATTTCCCAACCTGTTCATGCTCTACGGGCCCAACACCAACCTCGGTCACAACTCCATCCTCTACATGACCGAAAGCCAGATCGGCTATGTGCTGGGCGCGGTACGCATGCTACGGACCGCTCCCGACGAGGCGCTGGAGGTGCTGCCCGAGGCCGAGTCCCAGTGGAACGCCCGTCTGCAGCAGGCGCTGGCCCGCACGGTGTGGAGCACGGGCGGATGCGGCAACTGGTACCAGGGCCCCGGCGGACGCATCACCAGCAACTGGTCCGGCTCCACCTTCAGCTACCGCGGCGCGCTGCGGCGTTTCGACGCCGAGCACTACGCGCGGCTGGCGCCGCGCTGAAGGGGCGGACTTCTGGGCCGTTCCTGGCCAGCGTCGCTGGCCCGCCTGCTGGTGGTTGGTCTGATCAGGCCTGCGTTGCGGCCCGCCGTGCCGGTGGACGTCCAGCGCCGCTGGATGGCTTTGGCCACCGCGGTGCTGCCGGCGGCGCATGGCGTGCGGTTCGATACTGCGATCCTCGGGGGTGTTCCCTGCGAGCGCGTGGTGCCGCGCGCCGCTGGCGCCGGGCTGATCCTTTATCTCCACGGCGGGGGGTTCGTGCTGGGAAGCGCGCGTACCCATCGGGCCATCACCAGCCGGCTGGCGAAAGCCTCGCGGTTGACCGTGGTGGCGCCGAACTACCGCCTCGCGCCCGAGTATCCGCACCCCGCAGCGCTGGAGGATGCGGCGGCGGTTCTCGATGCTCTGGTGACCGGCGGTCTGCCGGCGCAGCGGGTGGTGGTGGCGGGCGATTCCGCCGGAGCCGGGTTGGCGATCTCGCTGTGCCTGGCGCGTCGCGCCGGCGGTGCGGCGCAACCCGCCGGACTGGCGCTCATCTCGCCCTGGGCGGACATCACCAACACCCGCCTCGCCCCCGTGCCGGACGACCCGATGCTCAGTGCCCCGTGGCTGGACAGCTGCGCGGCGGCCTATGCCGCCGGGCACGCTCGTAGCGGCGGGCTGCTCTCACCCCTGCAGGCCGGTCTTGCCGCGCTGCCACCCATGCTCGTGCACGCCGCCGGGCAGGAACTGCTGCGCGACGATGCGCGGCGGCTGCGGGCTGCCTGCGCCCAGGCAGGGGTGGCCTGCGAGTTGCGCGAGTTCGAGTGCATGTGGCATGACTTTCAGCTCTACGCGGGCCTGGTGCCCGAGGCCACCGAGTCGGTGAACCAACTGGCAGCCTTTGCCCGGCTGTGCGCGGGCGGCGAGCCGAGCGGCCTCAGGGTCGCCGGATGACGCCGTCCTTCTCCATGGCGCCCAGCACCACGCCCACGTACTCGTCGAGCGCCGCGGCGCGATCCCCCGTGCCGGCGTTGCGGGTGCGAATCTTCGCGCTCCAGGAGAGCTTTCTCTCCGTGCCCTCGAAGAGCGAGGCTTCGCTGGTGACCGTGGTGGGCGTGAAGTCGGCCTGGGGCATCGGGCGGCCCAGCCCGCCGTACACCACGAAGGCGCCGTACACGTCCACCGAGGTGTTCGTGGGCACGTTGGCTGGCCCCATGATGGTGTCAGGCACTTCGCGCACACGGGTCTCGCGGGAGGTCACGCGCGCCAGCAGGATGGTGTCGGCGCCCGAGGCCTGAACCGAGGCGCGGAAACGCTCCCGTTCCTCGTCGGTGTAGCGGGTGAAGTAGCGGCCGGTGGCGACGGCGTTGACACCGCGCTCGCGCAAGCCCTTCGCGAGCCTTTGCTGCACGTCGGCCTGCACGAACTCGCTGTCGGCCACGGTGATGATGGCCACCTTGCCCAGGCTGGCGCCGCTGCGCCCGGCCGCCGCCCAGCTCGCGTCGAGAGTGCTCTTGTCGCGCAGCGCGCAGGCGGGCAACAGCAGCACGAGCGACGTGACAAAGGCGGCGCGCAGGAACTGGGACATGAACGATCCTCTGGAAGAAGGGGGGCGATGCGCCGTGGCGCGGGAGGCGCAATGCTAGCGGCGCCGCGCTGCTCGCGCTACCGCCGCCCTGTACACTGCGGCGCTTTCGAGCCAGGAGAGCGAACATGACGAGCATCCCGTTGCGCGGCGGCGCGGCCCTGGTGGCCGCGCTCCTGCTGGGCGCCTGCGCCACCCATCGGCTGGCGCACCACGGTGCCGAGTCCGCCGTCTCGAACCCCGCCCGCAGCGTGATGGTGGTGGGCGTCACCTACGACAAGGTGTTGCGGCGCGTCTATGAAGACACCATGGCCGCGAAGCTCGCCACCCGCGGTGTGAAGGCTGTGGTGAGCTACGAGGCGCTGCCCGACGGGCGGGTCGAAGAGGCGCAACTGCGCGAGGCGGTGTCCCGCGCGCGAGTGGACGCCGTGCTCATCACCCGCGAGGGCGCCATCGAGCGCAGCCGGTCGAAGATCTCGGGGGGCACGGTGGCCGTGGGCACCGGCGGCATCGGCATGTACGGCTGGTATTCGGGCACCTGGGTGGCCACGGAATATGCACCCACGCGCATCGAGGGTGCCGCGTGGTCCAGCACCACCTCGCGGCTGTTCAATGCCCGCGAGGGTGCGCTGCTGTGGACCGGCGCCGTGGAGAGTTCGCTGGAACGCGGACGTGGCGTCCAGATGGAGCGCCTGGTCCAGTTGCTGTTCGACGGCATGGTGGCTGACCGGATGTTGTAGGGCTCCTCGCGCGGCAGGCCGTAGCCACCCGGCTCGCGCCCATTGGCAGGTGCCGCCGCGGCAGTTACCGCTCGATCAGGCTGCCTGATTCGGGAGAAGCACGACGACGGTTGCGCAGCAAAAACTACGGACTTGCCCGGCCAGCGCACGCCTGGGGGCGTCGGGCTGCAGCCGGTGAACGTTGATCCGTGCGAACGCCGCGCTTGAGTCGTCCCTGCGAAGGAAGGCTGTGGGGCTGGAGCGCACGGTTGACCGCGCAAGGCGCTGTTAATACAGTGCATTAAGTGCAGGCTCGCAGGAACACTCGTTTGAGATTTCCATTGGCCCGCCCGCCGAATCGCTCGCCCCGTGCCGGCCAGGAGTATTCGCTTGTCACCGAGGTTCAAGTTCGTTCTCGCAAGTGGCGTTGTCGTGTCAGCGGGTCTGTTGGCGGTCATGGTCTCCCCGTGGACACGTGACCCTCCCGAGAGCCTGAGTCTGATGAGTCCGGCGAGTCTGCGGCAGTCGGAAGCCCGGGCGCCGGTCGTGCAGCGACTGCAACTCGCGATGGCAGAACACTACTCGGTGTGGAGATCGTTTCCCGCCACGGTCGAACAATTGGAGTTGCCGACCCGCCCCTCGATCCCGGGCGTCGAGGCCTGGTCTGTCAGCGCGGCCGGCGTGATCGAATTGCGGTTGGCTGCGGCGCGGGGAGACGCTGGCGGCCGCCTCTACTACGTGGCCCAGGTCGGGCCTGCGGGCATTACGTGGAAGTGCGTCGCCGAGACCGCGCCACTTGCCGCGCGGGCACCGGGCTGCACTCACGCTGCCGGCTTCGTTCCGCCGACGGTGGTGGCAGCCGACCCGCCGAGCCTGGGCCCCGTCGCGGCGCCGCCCCGCCTGGATCTTCGCAAAACCGACGGCACCGAGGTGAAGGGCTTCGCCGCCGATTACGCTTCGCGCGAGGCGTTTGAACAACTCGATTCCGCCAGCCGTCGCGACGTGATCGCGGCGCTGGTACGCAGCCGCGGCGACTGGCTGCGGCTCGATGATCCGGTCTCCGTTCGAAGCGTTGCCACGGGGCTGGCCTCGCTCGGCAAGGCGGCACAGCCTGCCTTGGACGACGCACTCGCCGACGCCGAGGGCGTCGCGGCCGTGACGTTGCTCGTCGCGGCCTGCAGGGTCGAGAGGGCCGCCGCGAAATCCTTTGCGCCGGCATGGAAATCGGGAGACGCAGAATCGTTGTCCATGGCACTCGCCGACGCGGGTCTCTCGACCCTGGAGGCCTGCCTGGACGCCCGTGCCGTCAACGGTCGGGCGGCGGCCGAACTCGTGCTCGGCGAGGTGATGGCCGCGTTGAAGGCGCCGGAGCGCGAGGGGCGCGAAGGCTACTTCACGGCATTGGACAATGGCTACGGAAGGCCGGCGGAGACGTCGATGGGCGCCCTGGAGACGTTGAGTGCCCTGGCCACGCACTCCCGCACCCGCACCCAAGCACTGATCCCACTGCTCCACGCATACCCAACCGACGCGCACGAACGGGCCGCGGCACTCGTGGGGCGGGTACTGCTGCGCCTGGGCCTCGCCGATGCGGCCGCGCCCGACGCCGCAGCCCTGGCCGAGGAAGGCCTCGCCCGCCTGTTTGCCGCCGCCTTACAACCACGGACCAAGGCGGGGCCGCAGCGCGGAGAACTTCTCGCACCGAGCGCGGCGGCGCTCGCCACGCGGGTCGCCTGGACGCCGACTCTCGCGGCGCGGTTCGCCGCCGTCGCGCGGCGGGCGGGCAACGCCTGCGAGCGGATCGACCGCACCGGAGTCCGCAGCCTCGGGCCGCACGCGGTCCGGGCGGTCCTGGAGCTTGCCGGATCCAGCAGCGGTTGCGAGGAGCTTCCCCCGAGTGACCTGCTCGCGGAAATGCTGAAGACTTACCCGGACACCCTTGCGCAGGTCCCCCCGCTCGCCCGCCAAGGCGCGAGCCGCGAGGTGGCGATCAGCGCTCTCCTGGAGCTGCGCGACTCATCCGCTGCTCCGGAGCCGGTGGTGGTCAGGGCGCTTCAGGCGCTCGGATGGGTGGAGGTTCGCACCGGCCAGCAAGGGCCGGTGTTTCCCGCGTCGGTACGCTGGCCTGGATCCCGTGTGCTCAAGAGCCGGCGCCTCGATGCAAGCCAGATCGCTGCATTACCGGCACCGCTCAGGGCGGCGCTTGAACAAGTACTGGCTGGCGCGCACTGTCCGGGAACCTCGAGTCTGGACTCGGTGACGGATTTCACCCTTTGGGCGCATCCGGCCGTGCCGGTGCAGCTGGCGCGCATGCAATGCAACGCCACCGACGGTAACGTGTCAGGAGTCGTCCTCGCAAGCCTGGCGCCCGGCAACAAAGTCGAGCGCCTGATGTTGCCGGCGCGCCTGAACGGCATGTACGAAGAGGCCGCCCTGGACGACCCCATCACCGACGTGGATGGCGACGGGCGTCCGGAAATCGTCACCCGGCGCACCCTCTCCGAGTGCGACGGCGGAGAAGAGTGCCCGGTCGAGAGCATTTACGCGTACGACTTCAGCGAACTGGATGGCAATCGCTTCACGTGGTTTCGCAATCGCTGACGCGGGGCCCGACTGATCCCGACGGGAGCTTTTTCGGAAAACGCAGGGTCGACAACCGCAGGCGCCTTGCGCCCCGGACTGCGTGCGCGCGTGTTCCACTACCCGCGGATGCAGGCAGGGCGCACCCGGTGGCGATGAACTCGCGGACCCGCTCGGGCGGATCGTCGCGCGGCCAGGCGGCGCGGGTGCGCGGTCAGGAACAGGCTGGTGCGGATACGTGCATCGCCGTTCTTCGGTAACGCCATCGGCTCGGTCTGGTCCAACGCTTTCTTGCCGGCTGGCCAGGTGCACGGCACCGCCGGCGCGGCACCATCGACTGCGTCGATGTGCGCTGTTGAATCAACAGCCGTGGACGAGGATTCCTCGTCCGTGGAGGACCAAAGGCCTTGACCGGCCGTTTCCCGAGGGACGGATGGGTGCGCGGCGGCTTGAGCCTGTGCCCACGTTTACCATTCCAACCGAGCGTATCCCTTCCGCTGCCGAGGTGCCGCGCCCTCGTCCCGGAGACCCCATGCCCCACGTACCAGCACTCGACCAGCTCGAATCGCGTGTCTGGACCGAACTGGTCCGGGCGGTGGTCGACCGTCACCACGAATGGCGCACGCCGGTTCTGGCAAGTGTGGACGCCGACGGTGCCCCTCAGGCGCGCACGGTGGTGTTGCGCCGGGCCGATCCGGCGGCGCGCGTGCTGGAAGTGTTCACCGACCGGCGCACGCCCAAGGTGGCGCAGTTGCGGGCGGCGCCACAGGCCGTTGTGGTGTTCTGGAGCAACCGCCTGCACTGGCAGTTGCGGGTGCAGGCGAGGGCTGAGGTGATGGTAGACGGGCCGGTCGTCCACCAGGCGTGGGCGAGGCTTGCCCAGGGCTCCTCGGCGGCGGACTACCTCGCGCCCCGCGCGCCAGGCACGCCCCTGTCAGTGGGGGCTGGCGAGGCCGATGACGGTCATCATCTGGCCGTGCTGCGGTTCGAAGTGGTGAGCCTGGACTGGCTTGCACTGCGGCGCGAAGGCCACCAGCGTGCGCGCATGGATGCAGCCGGCGCAGTCTGGGTGGAGCCTTGACGGGTGGCTCGCCTCCGCCTCGCCATACCCGCCCGCCACGCGTGGGGAGCGCCTGACCCCGCCGCCACCCCGGGGTGCGCTCAGCCTCGTTCAGGCAGTCGGCGCTGCAGCAAACCGGATCGTCCTGAACCGGCTGCCGGTTCTTGCGCGAACTGCGTTGCGGCTGTTTGAGGTTTGCGGCCAAGCCAGTGGCGAGGTCGTACCCCCCGTCGCCCCGCAGCAAAGCCCAGTCGCTCCGGACTGAATTCGGGATAGGCGCCGTAGGTATGTCCACGATCAACAAGACAGCCATGCTTGAGGAGCATGACAAGCCTTGGAGGGCGAATGGGTATTTCAAACGGCGTTCTCGAATGCCGGCACTCCATTGACCGTGCCGTGAGCGGTCAAGCACGCTGAGCTCGCGCTCACTGGCGATGCATTCCCCCTCGTAGTGACGATGCAAGCGCGGCATCGGCCCGAATCGGTGTTCGCCCGCCGCGCTTTGACGCCGTCGCGCGATCACCGGCGTCGATGCACGTGGCCCACTGGGATTACATCGGTTGGAAGGACCCGTTCGCGCGGCGTGAATCCGGCGTACACCAGCCCAGCGTGTACCCGCCGGGGGTGTTCGTCCAGGGCCCCGGGCCGCTCTTTCTGCCACGCGGTGCCGCAGTGCATCCCTTGGTGATGACCTCCGTTGCCGTTGCAGCGGCACGGCGTTGACGCCTGGAAGGCCGCGACGAGTTGCCGGCGGCGATCCGCGCCGGCTATGACAGCTGCGCGGCCTCCGCCTCGGTGAGCTCCACTTCCATGCGCAGCAGCGCGCCGGCGATGGTCTTGCCGAGATTGTCACTGCGCAGGCTGCGGGCCGCCCCGCCCTGCAGCGCGCCGTTGAGCACCAGCTTGAGGGCCAGCAGGTTGGGCAGCGGGTAGCGCTCCACCGGCCCGTGGGCGATCCAGGCGAAGTGCGCCGCCACCCGCTGGGCGGTGACCTCGCGCTCGAGCACGGCGTAGGCGGCTGCGTCGCGGGCGAACAGCCCGATGTCGGCGCGGTCGGCCTTGTCACCGCTGCGGGCGTGGGCGATGCGGGCGAGGCGCACCTTCATGGCAGGGTGTCCTGCACCGACACCTGCACCCGGCGCTCCACCTGCTCGCGCGCCACGCGGGTGGGCCACAGGCCCAGCAGCCGCGAGCCGGGCGTGATGCCGTGGAAGCCCCCCATGTAGGGCGGCCCCGACAGGGCCAGCCAGGGGAAGTGGCGGCCCAGCGAATCGGCCACCGCCTTGTCGCGGGTGCGGATGGCCACGCGGATCCACACCTCGTTGAGCTCGTCGCGTCCAGACAGGTCTGCGTGGGGGCCGAGGAAGGTGTCCAGCCCCAGGTGCTCCACGAGGAATTCGTCCACGACGGCCCCCGCTTCTGCCAGGGACTGCTTCACCAGCGCCACGGTGGCCTCGGCCTTGGCCCAGGCGTCGGGCCAGCAGAAACCCACCACCGTGCTTCCCATCCAGCCGTCCTCGAAGCCGGCCACCACCTTGAGGGCGTCGG
>JBIIUM010000131.1:0-8758 GCA_044339985.1 Burkholderiales bacterium
CGCGTGAGGTTCACAGTCAGAGTGAACTCGCTGAGGTTCTGTTTCTCGCCGGCCCCCTCCTTCAACACCACGAGCGTGGGTGACTCGAGGAACGGCGACACTTCCAGGTTTCGCATGAAGGTGGAGACCCGGGCGTTCGAGGTGCTGTACCCAACGATGTTGACCCGGTTCCCAGTCTGCTTCACTTGGGTTAGATACAGGCCGTCGGGGATCTGTCGAACAAGCTGGTCTAGCAAGCGGACCGCTTCCGAGCGGTTGAGCTGCAAGGACTCGACCACATTCTTGCGCTCGACCATGGCCTCGATTTGCTCCTTGAGCGTCTTGATTTCGGCGATTTGGCGGTCGAGCGCCGCAACCTCACCTTCGAGATACTGGTTACGCCCCCTCTGATTCTCCATCTTCCCGACGAAGTAGGTGTGGACGAGCAAAACGATTGCGAAGCCGAGACCAGCTGTCATGGCCAAAAGGACGAAGAACTGGCGCTGCAGCGCCGCGCGTCTTTGCGCCCGGTGGGGCAACAAATTCACGGGGATCATGTTTCCAGCCGCCGCATCGCGAGACCGCAGGCCACCATCAGCGCGGGCGCGTCCAGGGAAAGCTGCTGGCCCTTGACCCTGTCCGATTTTTCGATTGATTCGAAGGGGTTTGCAATCCTGGTTTGCACCTGGGCGCGCTTTGCCACGACCCCTTCGAGCCCCGGCAGGGTGGAGCAACCGCCCGCCAGGACGATGTAGTTGACCTCGTTGAACTGAGTCGACGTGAAGAAAAATTGCAGCGCTCGCGTGACTTCCAGCGCGAGCGTTTCCATGAAGGGGTTCAGAACATCATGCTCATAGTTTTGCGGAAGCCCACCGTTCTTCTTGGCCGCCTCGGCCTCATCCTCCGAGAGGCTGAAGGAGCGTTGAATCTCCTGGGTCAGCTGGTCACCACCAAAGGGTTGCTCGCGCATGTACAGAGACTGCCTGTTGCGCAAGACGTTGACGGTCATGATGGATGCGCCCACGTCCACAAGGGCGACCGTTTGGTCCACACCAGCATTGGCCAACTGGGATTCGATCAATTCGAACGCATGCTGCGCTGCGAAGGAGTCGATATCCATGATCAGAGCCTTGAGACCAGAGGCTTCGGCGACCGCGACACGGTCTTCGATCTTTTCCTTACGCGAAGCGGCAATGAGGACTTCAACCTCTCCGGGGTTATCGACCACCGGCCCGACGATCTGAAAATCCAGGTTCACTTCGTCAAGCGCAAACGGAATGTACTGGTTGGCTTCCGACTCCACTTGCGTCTCGAGTTCTTGCTCTTGCAAACCCGCAGGCACCGCAATCTTCTTGGTAATTACCGCAGCAGAGGGCAAGGCCATCGCAACGGCTTTAACGCGCGTTCCAAGTTTTTTCCATCCACGCTTGACTGCTTCACCCACCTCTTCGAGGTTCGCGATGTTGCCGTCCACCACTGCGTCCTTCGGGAGCGGTTCGATGGCGTAGCGCTCCAGCCGGAAGCGCCCCTTGCCTCCGAGGCTCATTTCCACCAATTTGACGGAGGATGAGCTGATGTCAAGGCCAATGAGCGGGGCCGCCTTCGGCTTGAAGGCTTTCGAGACCGCTTCGGAAATCCGGTCTAGATCGAATTTTTCCTTGAGCATCGCCTAGTTATAACACCATTATATCAAGCAGCATTAGATACCAGTCGCAACCGTAAATCAAGCTTCGAGAATCCGAAAATCACTCCCTCAGGGGTACGGCTGCGTCCCCTATAATTCGACGTCGGTTTCATCAAGTGGCCCCTTCACGGGCTCTCGGAGCGATTTTCACGGTCATGCCCGCCCGGTGGTGGATTTACCCCATCTTTGTCTCAGCTGCTGCGTTTCTGGCCGTTATTCTGCTCCTGGCCTGCGCAGTCGTGATTGCCTATCCCAAACTTCCCTCGCTGGAGGCGCTGACGGACTATCGGCCAAAAATGCCGCTTCGGGTCTTTAGCGCTGAAGGAGAGTTGATCGGCGAGTTCGGGGATGAACGCCGGGCACTCGTGAAAATCGGGGACGTGCCCGCAAGCATGCGCGATGCCATCCTCGCGGCTGAAGACGAACGCTTCTATCAGCACGGCGGCATTGACTATGTGGGTGTTGCCCGGGCCATGCTTTCGAATTTCTTGCACGGCGGTGCCCGCCAGGGGGCAAGCACCATCACCATGCAGGTGGCGCGCAACTTCTTCTTGACGTCCGAGAAAACCTTCACGCGCAAATTCAACGAAGCCCTGCTGGCCTTCAAGATCGAGCGTAATCTGAGCAAGGGTGAAATTCTTCAACTTTATGTCAACCAGATCTACCTGGGGCAGCGGGCCTATGGCTTCGCTGCCGCAGCTCAAACCTATTTCGGCAAGCCGCTGGATCAGTTGAGCCTTGCCGAAGCTGCGTTGCTCGCTGGGCTGCCCAAGGCGCCCTCGCGATTCAACCCGGTCGTGAACTTCAATCGCAGCAAGCTGCGCCAGCAGTATGTCCTTCGCCGGATGCGGGAACTGGACATGATCACACCCGCTCAGGAGGAAGCTGCGTCGAAAGAGAAGCTGGTCGTTCAGACTCAGGCCCAGACTTTCGGCACCCGCGCCGATTTCCTGACTGAAATGGTGCGGCAATCGCTGTTCGAGCGCTACCGCGAAGACGCCTACGCCAAAGGCTTCCGGGTCTACACGACCGTGCGCGCCCGCGACCAAGATGCCGCCTACGCCGCGTTGCGCAAGGGCGTGCTCGATTACGATCGTCGCCACGGCTACCGTGGCGCGGAAACCATCCTGCCTCTGCCTAAACCAGGTTCCGAGGAAACCCTCGACGACCTGCTGGCCGAAGAATCGGAAAGCGACGACATCCTTCCAGGAATCGTTCTGTCGGCGGAGCCCAAGGTGGTAAAGGTCCATGCGAAGGGACTGGGGCCGGTGGAGGTTTCCGGGGAGGGACTCAAGTTCGCAGCCCGAATGTTGGGCGACAAGGCCGCCCCTGCGCGCCGCCTTCAACCGGGAGCATTGATTCGCGTTCAGAAGGATGCGACCGGTCTCTGGCAGATCGTGCAGCTACCCCAGGTGGAAGCGGGATTCGTGGCGATGGACCCTCCCAATGGGGCAGTCCGCGCCTTGGTGGGCGGCTTTGATTTCCAGCGCAACAAGTTCAATCACGTCACCCAGGCCTGGCGCCAACCGGGCTCCTCCTTCAAGCCTTTCGTCTACTCGGCGGCGCTGGAAAAGGGCTTCACTCCCGCCACCATCATCAACGATGCCCCGCTGAGCTTCGACGCCACCGAAACCGGCTCTTCAGCCTGGGAGCCAAAAAACTTCGATGGCACCTTCGAAGGCCCCATGCGCCTGCGCACGGCATTAACGAAATCCAAGAATCTCGTCTCTATCCGCATTCTCCAGTCCATCGGACCCCAGTACGCCCAGGATTACGTCTCGCGGTTCGGCTTCAGCCAGGATGCGATTCCGCCCTATCTCACCATGGCCCTGGGCGCAGGATCAGTTACGGTGATGCAGATGGCTGGCGCGTATTCCGTGTTCGCCAATGGAGGATTCCTCGTCCAGCCGCACTTCATCGATCGTATAGAGGACTCGCGGGGTAACGTGCTTTTTCGGGCGCAACCGGTCACAGTAGCCAACGGCGCGCCACGGGTGATCGATGCCAGAAACGCATTCGTGATGACCAGCATCATGCAGGACGTTGTGCGCGCCGGTACCGCGTCCAAGGCTCGAGCCATTGGCCGTGGCGACCTTGCGGGCAAGACTGGCACCACGAATGAGCAGGTGGACGCGTGGTTTGCCGGCTTCACGCCTCGCCTCGCGGCAGTCGCCTGGGTGGGATTCGACGCACCGCGCTCCCTGGGAGGAGGGGAGACGGGAGCGCAGGCAGCGCTGCCTATCTGGATTTCCTTCATGGACGTGGCCTTGAAGGGTGTGCCGGAGGAGCCCTGGCGTGTTCCGGAGGGCGTGGTGGCTGCATCGATCAACCCGGACACTGGTCTGCGTGATAGCCGCTCGCCCAACCGGGTCACGGATTTCTTCTTCCAGGAGTACCTGCCGCCAGAGGATGGCGGCGCAGGAAAACCGGGTTCTCACGAGGATCTCGACAGCCAGGTGTACTGATACACGTGCCATGCCCCGAGATACCCAAAGTTCCAGCAGGCAAATGCGGGCCCGCATTGCGCAGCTTGCCGCGCGGTTGATTGCCGAGGACGGACTGGAGGATTACGGCTCCGCCAAACGCAAGGCCGCCCGGCAACTGGGCGCCTCGGAGACCCGGAACCTGCCCGACAACACGGAGCTTGAAACGGCGCTGCGGACCCACCAGGCGCTGTACCAAGCCGACGAACAGCCGCGGCAGTTGGCCCGGCTACGCGAAGCGGCTATGCACATGATGCGCATACTGGCTCGGTTCGACCCGCATCTCACGGGCGCGGTGCTTGCGGGTACTGCTGGCCGCTACACGCCGGTGGAATTGCACCTGTTCGCTGACGACGGCAAGGAAGTCGAGTTTTTCCTCCTGAACGGCAAGCACGCCTATCGCTCTCGCGAATCACGCTTCTGGGCGGGTAACGAGCTTAGGTCCGTGCCTGTTTTTGACCTCGAGTCGGCTGGCGTGCCCTTCGCGCTGTATGTTTTCCGGATCAGTGACCTGCGCCACACGGTGCGAGTCAACGCCGAAGGCCGCGTCATTGAACGAAGCCGCATGGAGCAGATTTCGGCGACCCTTTTGCGATCTCAGCCGGGCAACACACCTCGATGACAGCGGCGCAAGGCACCAACGAGCGTTTCTTGGTCCGCTCCCCCGTGGAAGTGGCCTTCATTCTGAAGGCGGTGATGCAGGCTGGGCAGATGGTCACTGCGCAATGCGGCGAAGGCCGCATCCTGCTGGTCACGAAGATTCTCGCGGTGAATCGTCAAGCAAATGAGGTGATGCTCGGGGCGGGAAAAGAAGACAAGACCAACGCCCACCTTGTTGATGGGCGACTGGTGGTTTTCACCACATCCCAGGATCGCGTAAAAATCCAGTTCCAATCCACGCGCGCAAGCTTGGTGGAGTTCGAGGGTTTGCCTGCGCTGCGAATCGCCATGCCTGGGACGCTGCTCAAGTTCCAGCGCCGCGAATACTACAGGGCGGACTCATCGTCCCTGACCAGGCCAGTGCGCTGCCGGCTAAGGCTTCCCGCGGGCTATGTGGATGCCGTAGTGGTGGATGTCAGCTTGGGCGGCGTGCTCCTGGCGGGATACCCAGAGACGGTCCCGATGAAACCAGGGGCGCAGTTTGATGACGTCCGCATCGACCTCGGCAAGGCAGGCGCCTTTTCCACCAGCCTCGTGGTGCGGAATGTTTCGGAAGTATCGTTGCGAAATGGCACGCTGAGCCGACGCGCCGGCTGCATGTTCATCCATCTCCCGCCCCGAGCCGAAGCGCTCCTGCAACGCTACATCATGAGTCTCGATCGCGAGCGCCTGACCCGGGGTGTGGGTGATTGACCCTCAGCCGGGCCTGATTTCACCAGGCAACCACCCCTCCCTCCTTCATCCACGCGGCAGCATCCAGTGCAAAGTAGGTGAGCACTCCATCAGCGCCCGCACGCTTGAAGCCAAGCAGCGCTTCAAGCGCGCAGGCCCGCTCGTCGATCCAGCCGTTCGCGGCAGCGGCTTTCAGCATGGCGTACTCGCCGCTCACCTGGTAGGCATAAGTCGGACAACCAAAGGCGTCCTTGACCCGCCGCACCACGTCGAGGTAGGGCATGCCCGGCTTGACCATCACCATGTCGGCGCCCTCCTCCAGGTCAAGCCCGACTTCCCACAAGGCCTCGTCGCCGTTACCCGGATCCATCTGGTACGTGTGCTTGGATCCCTTGCCCAAGTTTCCCGCCGAGCCCACCGCATCGCGAAAAGGACCATAGAAACTGGAAGCGTACTTGGCGGAATAGGCCATGATGCGCACGCGGTGCTGGCCGTTCCCATCCAAGTGGCTCCGGATGGCGCCAATTCGGCCGTCCATCATGTCGGAAGGCGCGACCACATCAACGCCGGCAGCTGCATGGCAAGCCGCCTGGCGGATCAGGACGGCGACGGTTTCGTCGTTGAGCACGTAGCCGTCTGCATCGATCAGCCCGTCCTGTCCGTGGCTGGTGTAGGGGTCAAGGGCAATGTCGGTAATGACACCCAGTTCCGGAAATCGCCGCTTGAGCGCCGAAACCGTCCGCGGCACCAGTCCGTGTTCATTGAATGCCTCCTCAGCCCCCTCGGTTTTCAGGACGGGATCAATGACCGGAAATAATGCGATCGCTGGTATACCCAGGGATACACAGCGCTCCGCCACCCTGAGCAACCGGTCAATGGTCATGCGCTCGACCCCGGGCATGGAGCCGACCGGTTCCGTCCGATTTTCGCCATCGATTACGAAAACGGGATAGATCAAATCATTTGCGGTAAGCACGTGCTCACGCACGAGACGACGCGAGAACGCGTCACGACGATTTCGCCGCATCCGTCTTTGAGGAAATCGGCCCAGGGGAGTCATGGCAGGGGCAGTGCTCCGAACGGTGGGCTACTTCGGCGGATAGCCGGTGCTTGCCCGGGTTGAGGAAAAAAACGACGCCGCACCGGCTGGACGGAACTTTTGTCCAACCTGGGGGTTCTCAGTGCGCGGACGGCAACGTTCCCCGCTTCTCCTCCCTGAGCGGGTGCCTTGCACAAGGCTTTCACCCCCGGCTCGATTCGTCGTCGGCCGGGGGTTTTTCTTTGCCCTTCAGTCCGAGCCAGCATGCCAGTTTTTCCCGCGCGTCGGCCACGCCTTGGCGGTCAAGGCTCGAGAACAATTGCGCGGACGCTTCGCCCGGTCGCAACTGCAGCGATTCCCTGACAAAGTCCAACTGGCGCTTTGCTTCGTTACGAGTCAATTTGTCAGCTTTGGTAAGAAGGATATGGACCGCCTTGCCAGCGGGCAAGAACCAGTCGAGCAGTTGCACGTCCAGAGGCGTAAGAGGGTGGCGTACATCCATGATTGCCACTAGGCCTATCAGAGAGCCGCGACTGGCCAGGTAGGCAGCCACGACCTCGCCCCAGCGTCGGCGCTCACGCTCGGGTACCGCTGCATAGCCATACCCGGGCAAATCCACTAGCCGTCGCGCGGGCTCCACTTCGAAAAAGTTGATCAGTTGAGTGCGGCCTGGCGTCTTGCTTGAAAATGCCAAACGACGCTGGTCGGTCAACGCATTGATGGCGCTCGATTTGCCGGCATTAGAACGACCTGCAAACGCAACCTCGATGCCCTCGTCCGGAGGCAGCTCCCCAAGGCCGTGAGCGCTGGCGATGTAGCGTGCTCCATGAAAAGGATTTGCGCTCAACTGGAAAACCCCTTCGGGCCCCGGGCAGCGCCGGGGCAAGGGTGTGCCTGCCCAGTCACCGTGATTCCGATAGAATTCGTGACTTGCTCGATTGCCTTGAATCCTTTGCATGGTCCCGGCGCCAGTATGGCGGACACATGAACCTGCGAGGATTTCGACGAACTGTTCACCAGGAGTTGCAGATGCCTCGTCTGATGTCGGCCGCCATGGCGTTTTCGTTGTGCGTGGCTTTGCAGGCCCATGCCGAGTCGGCCAAACCCGATCCCGCGAAGGGGCAGGCCCTGTCCGCAGCTTGCGCTGCCTGTCATGGCGCGGATGGCAACAGTGTCATTCCGCTCAATCCCAGCCTCGCTCAGCAACATCCCGCCTACATCGCCAAGCAGCTCGCCAACTTCAAGAGCGGCGTCCGCGCGAACGCCATCATGGCAGGGATGGCAGCCGGACTTTCCAGCGAAGACATGGCGCACCTGGGAGCATGGTTCGGGAGCCAAAAGCTGCGCCCCGCCGCCGCTCGCGACACCGCTCTGGTGGAACGCGGCCGCTCCCTCTACCGCGGCGGGGACGCTTCTCGTGGCCTTCCCGCATGCGCTGGATGTCACTCTCCCAACGGCGCTGGAATCCCCAGCCAATTCCCTCGCCTTTCGGGGCAGCACCCCGATTACACCATTGCCCAACTGAAGGCTTTCCGCGCTGGGGAGCGTGCCAACGACAACGCAGCGATGATGCGCTCCGTCGCCTCGAAGCTCACCGACGCGGAGATGTCGGCACTGGCGGAATTCCTCGCCGGGGTCCGCTAAAAGACGCGCTCCCGACCTCAGGGCGATGGTCTTGTCTTCGCCCGACAAGGGGTGGTTCATCCCCTCATCCGCTCAAAGGCAATTCCAGCGGCCGCCACGGTCTTGCGGATCTCCTCCGCCCCATGGGCGGCAGATACGAAGCCTGCCTCGAAGGCTGAGGGCGCAAGATAAATGCCTTGTTCCAGCATCAGGTGGAAAAAGCGATTGAAGGCATCGCGATCGCTCTGGAGCACCTGCGCATAGGACTCTGGCGCGCGGTCTCGGAAAAAAACGCCGAACATGCCTCCCAACGCATCGGCGGAAAACGGCACTGAACGACTGCGCGCTTCCGCCGCCATGCCGTTAACGAGGGCCGTGGTGGTGCCACTGAGCCGTTCGAAAAACCCCGGCTCGCTGACCAGGCGCAGGGTGGCGAGTCCTGCGGCCACGGCGACGGGATTCCCCGAGAGCGTTCCGGCCTGGTAGACGGACCCGAGCGGCGCGAGCTTTTCCATGATGTCGCGCCGTCCGCCGAAAGCGCCAAGCGGCATTCCGCCGCCCACCACCTTGCCCAGCGTGGTCAGGTCGGGGCGAATGCCAAACAGCCCCTGTGCACCC
>JBIIUM010000026.1:0-26974 GCA_044339985.1 Burkholderiales bacterium
CCGCGGCTCGGCGTACGCGCCGCGGAACTCACGGAAGCGCCCTTCATGCTGTGCGCCATCGTGCTCGCCGGCCGATGGGTGGGCGGGCGCCTGCGCCGCCGGGCAAGCGCGGCCGCCGCCCTGACGGTGGGCATCGCGGCGGCGAGCCTGGTGCTCGCGGCCGATCTCGCCGTGGGCACGGGCCTGCGCGGCATGACGTGGGTGGAGGTGTTCACCACGCGCGATCCCGTGTCCGGGCCGGTGTACTACGCGCTGGTGGCCTTCACCGCGGTGGCGCCGCGGGTGTTCTGGCGCCGCGGGGCTTAGACAGGTCCTGCGCACCGGGTGCGCCGGAACGCCGCACGCGCGCACACTGGCGGGAGTGGTTTCCCCGTGTTCCTCCATGTTCATGTGGCGCGCCGGTGATCACGGACGAACCGACGCACTTGCCTGAGCCAACGCCACCAACGCGGCAGCGGCGGCAGCGTGCTTTGCGCGACAATCACCCCTATCTTTCAGCCCCGGCGGCACCATGCCCGCCGACGGCGCCGCAACGGCGGCTACCCAGGGAACGGACCACCCGTGTTCGAACAGACCTTCAAGAACATCGACGACATCCTGCACAAGGATGCCGGTTGCACCAGCGAGCTGGACTACACCGAGCAGTCGTCCTGGCTGCTGTTCCTCAAGTACCTGGACGCGCTGGAAGCCGACCGCGCGGCCGAGGCTGAACTGGAAGGGCGCACGTACAGCTTCATCCTGGCCGAGCCCTACCGCTGGGAACGCTGGGCCGCGCCGAAGAACGCCGAGGGGCGGCTGGACCACAACGCCGCGCTCACCGGCGACGACCTGCGCGATTTCGTCGACGGCAGGCTCTTCCCCTACCTCGCTGGCTTCAAGCAGCGCGCCAGCGGCCCGAACACCATCGAATACAAGATCGGCGAGGTGTTTGGCGAGATCAAGAACAAGATCCAGAGCGGCTACAACCTGCGCGACGTGATCGACCTGGTGGACGAGCTGCGCTTTCGCTCGCAGACCGAGAAGCACGAACTCTCGCACCTGTACGAAGCCAAGATCAAGAACATGGGCAATGCCGGGCGCAACGGCGGCGAGTACTACACGCCGCGCCCGCTCATCCGCGCCATGATCCGCGTGCTGGACCCGAAGATCGGCGAGCGCATCTACGACGCCGCCTGCGGCTCGGCCGGCTTCCTGTGCGAGGCCTTCGAGTACCTCAGCGCCAAGGCCGCCACCACCGACGACCTGGCCACGCTGCAGACCCGCACCTTCTACGGGCGTGAGAAGAAGAGCCTGGCCTACGTGATCGGCGTGATGAACATGATCCTGCACGGGATCGAGGCGCCGAACATCGTCCACACCAACACGCTGGGCGAGAACCTCAACGACATCCAGGACCGCGACCGCTACGACGTGATCCTCGCCAACCCGCCCTTCGGCGGCAAGGAGCGCAAGGAAGTCCAGCAGAACTTCCCCATCAAGACTGGCGAGACGGCGTTCCTCTTCCTGCAGCACTTCATCAAGGCGCTGAAGGCCGGCGGGCGCGCAGCCATCGTCATCAAGAACACTTTCCTGAGCAACACCGACAACGCCAGCACCAGCCTGCGCAAGCTGCTGCTGGAGAGCTGCAACCTGCACACCGTGCTGGACTGCCCCGGCGGCACCTTCCAGGGCGCGGGCGTGAAGACCGTGGTGCTGTTCTTCGAGAAGGGCGCGCCAACGCGCCGTGTGTGGTTCTACCAGCTTGACCCCGGGCGCAGCCTGGGCAAGACCAACCCGCTGAACGACGACGACCTGGCGGACTTCATCGCGCAGCAGAAGAGCTTTGCGGCGACGAAGCAGAGCTGGGTGGTGGACGTGGGCGACATCGATGCCGCCACCTGGGATCTCTCGGTGAAGAACCCCAACGGCGGAGGCGAGGTGGTGATGCGCACGCCGCAGGAGATCCTGGATGAGATCGAGGCGCTGGATGCAGAGGCGGCGGAGGTGTTGAAGGGGATTCGGAGGTTGGTGTGAACGGAGAAGTGACATTTCGCCCCCTCGCAGACGTGGTCGTTGCAAAGGCGGGAAACAACAAGATCATCAAGGGTGATCAAAGCCTCTCCTATCGGGCTGGCTTGATTCAGGGCTTTAGTGCGAGCGGTCCTGATGTTTGGGTTTCGACCGCTGATTACACCCAGCCCGGCGTTGTCCTCTCGGCAGTTGGCGCACGTTGCGGGAAAACGTTTGCTGCCGAAGGCGCTTGGACTGCGATTGCCAACACGCACGTCTTACTGCCATCGCCATCCATTGACCACCGGTGGCTCTGGTATTTGACCAATAATGAAGCGTTCTGGATTCGCGGGGGATCAGCCCAACCATTTGTGAAGGTTAGGGAAACGCTACAAAAGAGAGTTTTCATTCCCTCGCTGGTTGAACAGCGCCGCATCGTCGCCATCCTCGACGAAGCCTTCGAGGGCATCGCCACCGCCAAGGCCCATGCGGAGAGGAATCTGCGGAATGCGTGGGAGGTGTTTGAGAGTCGTCTGGAGCAGATGTTCGTTGATCCGGATGTTGTCTGGAGAACAGAAGCTCTTGATTCAATCGGTGTGACCCAAACCGGTTCTACGCCTAAGACTTCCGAGCCAGAGAACTATGGCGCACACATGCCCTTCGTCAAACCTGGCGACTTCAATCGGGACGGAACTATTGGATATGAGAACGAAGGGCTCAGTGAATTGGGCGTACGAAAGGCTCGACTTGTTGCTGCGGGCTCTGCGTTGATGGTCTGCATCGGAGCCACGATCGGGAAGGCTGGATACACGGAGCGAGAGGTCACAACCAACCAGCAGGTGAACGCATGGACACCAACGGGTGAGATCCCAGGGAAATTCATCTACTACCAGATGATCTCGAAGGACTTTCAGCGCCGTGTTCGTGAAGGTGCCGGTCAGGCAACCCTGCCCATCATTAACAAGTCGAAGTGGAGCGCTTTGACAGTAGTAGTGCCTCAGGCGCCGGAGGATCAGAACAGGATCGTAGAGGAGCTGGACGCGCTTCAGGCCGATTCGATGAGTCTGGAGGATGTGTACCAACGCAAACTCGCCGCCCTCGACGAACTCAAGCAATCCCTCCTCCACCAGGCTTTCAGCGGGCAGCTATGAACCACCCGATGACAGGAATGAACGAACTACCATCAACGGCCCGAGCGACCTCGCTCCCCGCCGTGACGCGCATCGCCCAGGAGCCCACATGGCCAAGAGCAACCTGCTGAAGACCACCGACGTCACCTTTTTAGGGCTGATTGGCAACGGCAAGAAGTACCGTGTGCCGGCCTTCCAACGCGATTACGCCTGGGAGGAGGAGCAGTGGGAGGACCTGTGGTCGGATGTGATGGACTTGCTGGCCAAGCCCGACGCCTTCCACTACATGGGCGCGCTGGTGGTCAAGGCCCTCAGCGACCGTGAGTTCGAGATCATCGATGGCCAGCAGCGGGTGGCCACGCTCAGCGTCCTGACGCTGGCCGTGATCCAGCGCCTGCAGAACCTGCCCGGTGACGATGAAACCCGAGCCGCCAACCTGGAGCGGGCGCAGGCGCTGCGGCAGGACTACATCGGCAAGAAGGACCCGGCCTCCCTGCTTCACAGCAGCAAGCTGGTGCTCAACGACACCAACGACTTCTTCTTCCAGACTTACCTGATTCAGTTGCGCGAGCCGGTCAGCCCGCGCAGCCTCAGCAAGTCGAATCGGCTGCTGTGGCAGTGTTTTGAGTGGTTTGGCAGGAAGCTGGCCGATTTGGGGTTGCAGGGTGAGGCGCTGGCCCGGCTGGTTTCCGACACGATGGCGTGGAAGCTGCAATTCATCTTGATCACGGTGGAAGATGAATTCAGCGCGTACACCGTTTTTGAGACGCTCAATGCCCGTGGGTTGGCGCTGTCTTCGACCGACCTGCTCAAGAACTACCTGTTCTCGCGGGTGCCGGTGCGCACCGACCTGGAGCTTCTTCAGCGGCGGTGGCGACACATGATCGGCACCGTCAAGCACGAGAGCTTTCCGGACTTTTTGCGCTATCACCTTCTGTGCAGTGCGCCGCAAGTCCGCAAGCAAGGCCTGTTCAAAAAGGTGCGTGACGATGTGCGCGATGCACCCAGCGTGTTTGCATTGATGGACGCGCTGGAACAACGATCAGACTTGTTTGCCGCGATGGACGATCCTTCGCACGAACTGTGGATGGAGCGCCCTGAGGCCAAGCCCTGTGTGCGCGATTTGCAGTTGTTCGGCGTGCGGCAGCACATGCCGCTCATCTTTGCTTCTTGGGAACGACTAAGGCCAGAGGACTTTGTGCGCGTGCTCAAGCTGCTGCGGGTGGTGGCCGTGCGCTACACGCTCATTGGCGGTCTCAACACCAACGAACTGGAACCGGTTTATCACCGTGCAGCCAAAGCCTTGCTGGGCGGCACCATCGGCACACCCGCTGAGGTCTTTGGTGTGCTGCGCTCGGTGTATGTAGACGACGAGAAGTTCATCCGGGATTTCTCCCACAAGGAGATGGACACCTCCGGGCGCCGCAAGAAAGTGGTCAAGTACCTGCTGTGCGAGCTGGAGGCGGATGCATCCGGCACCGCGCGCGACTGGGAGACCGACCCTGCAAGCATCGAACACGTCTTGCCTGAGAACCCGACTGAAGCTTGGGACGAGTCGTTCAAGCCAGAGCGACAGAAAGACTTCATTTACCGGCTTGGCAATCTGCTGCTGCTTGAACCGTCCCTCAATCGCCAATGCCAGAACGGCAACTTCGACGAGAAACGCGCGCTCTACCTTCGCAGCAGTTACGTCACAGCTCAAGCCATGGGCCGGGAGGACCAAGCCGACTGGTCACCTGCGGCGCTGGATCAGCGGCAGGAACGCATGGCCCGCCGTGCCGCCCATGTTTGGCGTTCGGACTTCGCTTGACAGCGGCTTCGTGCTTGAACTCGACCACCCGAGGGCCGGCTATGTCCCGAAGTGGGCCGGAATTTCTTGATCGGGTTTTGATCGAAGGCCCTTTGCATGGCCCCAGAAAGCGAAAAGCCCCGATGATACTCACCGAGGCTGTAGCGCCGACCGGGCACTCCCAATCCACTTGTTCGGCAGTCTACGGCAAACCCCCAGCCCCATGAACGAAGCCGAAACCCGCGCTGAGCACATCGATCCCGCGCTCAAGGCCGCCGGCTGGGGCGTGGTGGAGGGCAGTCGGGTGCTGCGCGAACACGGCATCACGCTTGGCCGCTTGCAGCCTGGGGCGGGTGGTCCTGGCGCTGTGGGGCAGGGGCGCCGCGTGCGCGCCGAGATCGCCGACTACGTGCTCGTCTACCGCAACACCAAGCTGGCGGTGGTGGAGGCCAAGGCCTGGGCACAGGCGCACACCGAGGGCGTGGCGCAGGCCAAGCGCTACGCTGCCAAGCTGGCGGTGCGCTTCGCCTACAGCACCAACGGGCAGGCGGTCTACGGCATCGACATGGTCACGGGTGCCGAGGGCGACGTGCCTGGATTTCCCGGGCCCGAGGCGCTGTGGGCGCAGACCTTCGCGCAGGCTGAAGCCGCGGCCGCGGCCTGGCGCGAGCGTTTCGCCGCCATCCCGTTCGAGGACAAGGGCGGCACCTGGCAGGGGCGCTACTACCAGGAGATCGCCATTGCCCGCGTGCTGGAGGCCATCGGCGCCGGGCGCGACCGCATCCTGCTCACGCTGGCCACCGGCACGGGCAAGACCTTCATCGCCTTTCAGCTCGCCTGGAAGCTGTTCCACAGCCGCTGGAACCTAAACGACTGGCGCGCAGGCGCGGAGCCTTCGCGCCGTCCGCGCATCCTGTTCCTGGCCGATCGTAACATCCTGGCCGACCAGGCCTACAACGCGTTCTCGGCCTTTGCCGACGATGCGCTGGTGCGCATTGACCCGGCCGACATCCGCCGCAAGGGGCGCGTGCCGAAGAACGGCAGCATCTTCTTCACGATCTTCCAGACCTTCATGAGCGGCCCCGGCGGCGCGCCCTACTTCGGCGAGTACCCGCCGGACTTCTTCGACTTCATCGTCATCGACGAGTGCCACCGGGGCGGCGCGAATGACGAAGGCAGTTGGCGCGCCATCCTCGACTACTTCAACGCTGCGGTGCAGTTGGGCCTGACGGCCACGCCCAAGCGCACGGCGAACGCCGACACCTACGCCTACTTCGGCGAGCCGGTGTACCAGTACTCGCTGAAGGAAGGCATCAACGACGGCTTCCTCACGCCCTTCAAGGTGCGGCAGATCGCCACCACGCTGGACGAGTACGTCTACACGCCCGACGACGAGATCGTCGAGGGCGACATCGAGGCGGGCCGCCGCTATGAGGAGAAGGACTTCAACCGGCTCATCGAGATCCAGTCACGCGAGGCCTACCGCGTGAAGATCTTCATGGACGCCATCGACCCGCGCGAGAAGACGCTGGTGTTCTGCGCCACGCAGTTGCACGCACTGGCCGTGCGCGACCTGATCAACCAGCGCAAGACGGTGGCTGACCCGAACTACTGCGTGCGCGTGACGGCCAACGATGGTGCGCTTGGCGAGCAGCACCTGCGCGACTTCCAGGACAACGAGAAGACCATCCCCACCGTCCTCACCACGTCGCAGAAGCTGTCCACTGGCGTGGACGCGCGCAATGTGCGCCACATCGTGCTGATGCGGCCCATCAACTCGATGATCGAGTTCAAGCAGATCATCGGCCGCGGCACGCGCCTGTACGACGGCAAGGACTACTTCACCATCCACGACTTCGTGAAGGCCCACCACCTGTTCAGCGACCCCGAGTGGGACGGCGAGCCGGTGGAGCCCGAGCCGCGGGTGCTCACGACCGATGGCAAGCCGCCGCCTGCGGAGGTCAATGACCCAGCGCGCACGGAGACGACGCCAGAGGACAAGCCGCCCGCGAAGATCAAGGTGCGCCTGGCTGATGGCAAGGAGCGCCAGCTTCAGCACATGGCCGCCACCTCGTTCTGGAGCGCCGACGGCCGGCCGATGTCGGCCGCGCAGTTCCTGGAGTCGCTGTTCGGTGCGCTGCCCGAGTTCTTCAAGGACGAGGACGAGCTGCGCCGCCTGTGGAGCGATCCCGACACGCGACGCAAGCTGCTGGCTGGGCTGGCCGACAAGGGCTTCGGGCGCGAGCCGCTGGCCGAGATGCAGAAGGTCATCGAGGCCGAGAACAGCGACCTGTTCGATGTGCTTGCCTATGTGTCCTTCGCCGCGCCCCCGGTGTCGCGCGCCGAGCGGGCCGCCGCGGCGAAGGCGGCCACCGGCACCGAGTTCACCGACAAGCAGCGCGCCTTCATCGACTTCGTGCTCGCGCAGTACGTGGCGCAGGGCGTGGACGAGCTCGACGCCGAGAAGCTTTCACCCCTGCTGAAGCTGAAGTACCGCAACGCGGTCGCCGACGCCTTCGCGGAGCTTGGCCCGCCGGACCAGGTGCGGCGGGTGTTCGTGGGGTTTCAGCGGCATTTGTATTCGGCTTGGGCCAACAGCGCTTGAGAGAGGGGGCCGCCTGGACCCGCTGGGCGCCCTTGGCCTGGTGGCGCCATCGCGACGGATCGGCCATGGGGCCGAAAGCCGAGTGGCATTCGGGCTGCGCAACCGGCGAATGGCACCCCGCCAACCGGCCGAAGGTCCTCAGGCCCACGCTCCGTGGAGCGGTAATCGGGAGGAAACCCTGCCCTACACCATGCAGGCCCGCGCCACCTGCTCGAAGGCGGCGCATTGCGCCGCCACCCATTGCGGCGATTTGCCGCGGGCCTGCGCCATGGCCTGCGCCACGCCCGGCGCCAGGCTCAGGGCGTGGCGCGCATCCAGCAGCAGCCAGCGGGTGCGGCGCGACAGCACGTCCTCCACGGTGAGGGCCTGGTCGTGATGGACGAAGCGGGCCACTTGTTCGGGGGTGGGGTCTTCGGGGGCGCGGTCCGGCGCTGCATCGGGGCTGCGTTCGAGCTTCAGGTCTGCGGTGGCGCAGGGCCGCCTGGCCACCAGGCCGCGCGCCGCGGCGGCATCCAGCACCTGCTGCGCCATGACGCGGCAGGTGGTCCACTTGCCGCCGGTCACGCTCACCAGCCCGGCGTCGGACACCACGATGGCGTGTTCCCGTGACAGGCGCGCCGTGTGCGCGGCGCCACCGCCCACCAGCGGCCGCAGTCCGGCCCAGGCTGACAGCACGTCGGCGCGGCCGGGGGGGTGTGCCAGCCAGGGCGCGGCGGTGCGCAGGATGAAGTCCACCTCCTGCGCCAGCGGCACGGGCGCCGTGCCGGGGGCGGGAAGGGCGTGCACCGGCACATCGGTGGTGCCCATCAGGGTGTGGCCGTGCCAGGGCAGGGCGAACAGCACGCGCCCATCGGCGGTGCGGGGCACCAGCAGGCCCGTGTGGCCCCCCAGGAAGTGCCCGGCCACCACCACGTGGGCGCCCTGGCTCGGCGCCACCAGCGGCTCGGCACCCGCCTGGTCATGGCCGCGCAGCGCGTCCACCCACACGCCCGTGGCGTTGATCACGCAGCGTGCCCTGGCCTCGAAGGCCTCGCCGGTTTCCGCGTCCCGGGCACGCACGCCCGCCACGCAGCGGGCGCCGGACAGGGGTTCGTGCAGCAGTCCGGTTACTGACACGTGGTTGAGCAGCAGCGCGCCGCGGGCCGTGGCCGTGCGCGCCAGCGCCAGCGCCAGCGCCGCGTCGTCGAACTGGCCGTCGTGGAACAGCAGCCCGCCGCGGGTGTTCGCGCCGTTGGGCACGGCCAGCCGCGCGTCGCGGGCGTTCAGGCCGCGGCTGCGCGGCATGCCGCCATCTCCCGCGAGCCAGTCGTAGGCCTTGAGCCCCGCGCCGTAGAACAGTCGCTCGGCCGCGCTGCGCACGGGGATCAAGAGCGGCAGCGGCCGCACCAGCGCGCCCGCGTTGGCAAGCAGCCGCCCGCGCTCGTGCAGCGCCTCGCGCACCAGGCCCACGCGGCCCTGGGCCAGGTAGCGCACGCCGCCGTGCACCAGCTTGGTGGAGGCGCCGGATGTGCCGCTGGCGAAGTCGCCAGCCTCCAGCAGCAGCGTGCGCAGGCCCCGCGCGGCGGCATCCAGCGCGGTGGCCAGACCCGTGGCGCCGCCGCCCACCACGAGCACGTCCCAGGGTTCGGTGGCGCCGCGCAGCCGCGCCAGCGCCGTGCTGCGCGCCGCGTCGGCGCTGCCGGGTTTCTGCACTGCGCGGGTCAGGCTGCCGCCCGCTCCCCCACCGTGATCCGGTGCAGCAGCCGGCGGTGGCCCTCATAGCCGCCCGTGGCCGCGTGGATCAGGCAGCGGTTGTCCCACAGGGTGAGCATGCCCTCGGACCAGCGGTGCCGGTACACGAAGCGCGCTTCGCACTGGTGGCGGAACAGGGCCATGAGCAGTTCGTGGGCTTCGCCTTCGGGCATGCCCTGCACGCCAATGGTGTAGCCCGGGCTCACGAACAGCGCGGTGCGGCCGGTTTCAGGGTGCGCGCGGCCCATGGGGTGGAGCTGGGTGCGCAGCGCGCTCTCGCCCCAGCGGATGGCCATGGAGCGGCCCTTGTCGCGCTCGCCGTACATGCCCTGGGGCGCATAGCCGCGGCGCGCGGAATGGATGCCCAGGCGGCCCTCCACCGCGTGGCGCAGATGGGTCGGAAGCGCCTCCCAGGCGAGGTACTGGTTGGCGAACAGCGTGTCGCCGCCGGTGGGCGGAATGATGTTGCCGTAGAGCACCGTGCCCGCGGGCGGCGAGGGCAGGAAGCTCCAGTCGGAATGCCACGACTCGGCGAAGATGGGCGTGGTTTCGTCGGGCTCGCGCTTCACCTGCACCACGTGGTCGTGGCCGGGGATTGGCGCGATGTAGGGGTCCTCGCCGAAGGGCCCCATGCACTGGGCGAAGCGCTCCAGGTCCTCGACGGCCAGGTGCTGGCCGGGGAAGAAGATCACCTGATGGCGAAGCCAGGCGGCGCGAATCTGCGCCAGCACCGGGGCCGCCAGCGGGCGCGACAGATCCACGCCCGTCACCTGCGCGCCGCAGGGCGCGTCCATCACCGTCACCTGCAAGGCCATGTGTGCGCCTCCCCGCCCGTGGCAATCGTCATCCAGTTGGCCCTGCCCGTGGCGCCCATGAGAATTCTCACGCCGCCGCCAGGGTTTCCACGCAGGCGGCCACCGCCTTGCCCACGTCGGCGGTGGTGGCCTTGCCGCCCATGTCCGGGGTGCGCGGCCCGTCGCGCAGCACGTCCTCGATGGCACGCACCACGGCGGCGGCCGCCTGCGGATGGCCCAGGTGCTCGAGCATCATGGCGCCCGACCAGATCTGGCCGATGGGGTTGGCGATGCCGCGGCCGAAGATGTCCGGCGCCGAGCCATGCACCGGCTCGAACAGCGAGGGAAACAGCCGCTCGGGGTTGATGTTGCCCGAGGGCGCGATGCCAATGGTGCCGGCGGTGGCGGGCCCCAGGTCGGAGAGGATGTCACCGAACAGGTTCGAGGCCACGATCACGTCGAAGCGCTGCGGGTTGAGCACCAGCTTAATGGTGAGCCCGTCGATGTGGTACTGGCTGGTCTTCACCTCCGGGTAGTGCTTCGCCATGGCGGCGAAGCGCTCGTCCCAGAAGGGCATGGTGATGGCGATGCCGTTGGATTTGGTGGCCGAGGTCAAGGTGCGGCGCGGGCGGCGCTGCGCCAGTTCGAAGGCGTACTTGAGGATCCGGTCGGTGCCGCGGCGGGTGAAGATGGACTGCTGCATGGCCATCTCGTAGTCGGTGCCTTCAAACAGCCGTCCGCCCACGGAGGAGTACTCGCCCTCGGTGTTCTCGCGCACCACCCAGTAGTCGATGTCGCCTTCCTTGCGCCCCGCCAGCGGGCAGGGCACGCCGGGCATGAGGCGCACCGGGCGCAGGTTCACGTACTGGTCGAAGCCGCGCCGCAGCAGGATGAGCGAGTCCCACAGCGACTTGTGATCGGGCACGCGCGCCGGCCAGCCGGTGGCGCCGAAGTAGATGGCGTCGCAGCCCTCGATGCGGGTGCGCCAGTCGGGCGGCATCCACCAGCCGTGGCGGTCGTAGTTGTCGCAACTCCAGTCGAATTCGTCCACCCGCAGCGAGATGCCGTGCCGGCGCGCCACCGCGTCGAGCACCCGCAACCCCTCGGGCATGACTTCCTTGCCGATGCCGTCGCCGGCAATCACCGCGATGCGATGCGTAGCCACTGTTCGACTCCCCCTGTGAAAGACATGGGATCAACCCCAGGCGCTCGGACGGCGCTTTTCCCGGCCGATTCTAGGCCCTCCCGGCACCGGGCCCGGCACGGCGCTGTAAAGCCGCCGACACATGGGTATGCCAGTCTGCGCGCCGTCGCAGAGCGGGCCCTCCGGCCCGCCTCAACGGGAGCCATGCATGCGTGCCATTCGCAAGACCATTGACGGAGTGATCTATGACACGGGCGCAGCCCAGCCGGTGCAGCACGCCTGGGAACGGGGCCCCGAGGGCAGCCCGCAGGCCGAGCTGACCCTGTTTCGCGGCGACGCGGGACACTGGTTCGAGTTGCGCCGCGAAGCGGACCAGCTGTACGGCGCCTTGCGGCCGCTTTCCGCCGCGGAGGCCGCGCACTGGATCAGCCGGCACGGCGAGCCCGTGCCAGCCGCGCCGCCGGGGAGGGCAGGGACGCGCGGCGCGCGCTTGCCGTCTCGATGGAGCGCCCCCGAGCCGTTGGGTGGTTGAGGCGCGCCCCGTGCGCCGTGCCTTGCGGCAGGCGCTGGTGCTGGCGCGGGTGGCCGCTCGGCTCGCCGAGGGGTTCCTGAGCCTTGCCTTGGCGGGGCCGCTGCTGCCCCGCAGGTGGCGGGCGTCCATGATCCAGCGCTGGTGCCGGGGCGCCCTGGAGGACCTGGGGATCGCGCTTCGGGTCGAGGGCAGCCCCTTGCCTTCTCACGCCTGCCTGGTGGTGGCCAATCATGTGTCCTGGGTGGATACCATCGCCCTGGGGGCGGTCCTGCCGTGCGGCTTCGTGGCCAAGGATGCCTTGCGCCGCTGGCCGCTGGTGGGCCGCCTCATCGCGCTCTCGGGCGGCGTGTTCGTGCGCCGCGAGTGCCCCGCAGCCCTGCCCGGCGCCCTGTCGCGAATCGAGGCGCGACTACAGGCGGGCACATGGGTATGCGTGTTTCCGGAAGCCACCACCACCACCGGCGAGAGCGTCGCGCCATTTTTCGGCGCGGCCTTCGAGAGCAGCGTGCGAACCGGCGTGCCGGTGCTTCCCGTGGCGCTTCGCTACCGCGCGGATGGCCGGCCGACCCCGCTCGCTGCATGGGTGGGGGACGAGGCCTTCCTGCCCTCGTTGCTGCGCATCGGGGGCGCGCGCTGCCTGGGCGTGGAGGTGATCGTGGGCGAGCCCATGGCCGCCGCCCAGTGCCGCAGCGCCACTGCTGGAAGGGCGCGCGAGGCCGTGGCGGCACTCGCCTGCCTGGCGTTGGCCGGCTCGCCCTTTTCGCGTCCGCCGGGCGACCGCGAGCCCCTTGCGGCGCACAGCGTTGCGGTTTTCGACGCGGTCTGTGCCGCTCTGCACGACGCCATCGTCCAACGCGCGCCGCCGCCCATGGGCGCTCCCGGCGCCGATACGCCGCTCGCCGCCCTGGGCGTGGATTCGCTGGAGATCGTGGCGTTGCTCGCGCAGCTACAGGCACGGGCCGGCGTCGATCTGGACGCAGACGCAGTAGAGCTGCCGCTGAATCCCACCGTGGGCGAGCTGCGGACCGCGGTGATGCGCTGCGCGCGGCCGCGGCAAACGCCAAACGCGTTGCGGGTTGCCTTGACCTGAACCCTTGCGCGAGCGCCGGGCGCCGCGCTGCCGGTATGCTATCTCCATGGCATCCCCGTACCCGGCGGTTCCCCCGTGCGCGCCCTCAACTGATCCGCCGCCCACCTTCGCGCTGGACGAAGCGGGCATCTGGCACTTTCTCACCGGCGCGCGCCCCTGGAAGTGGCTGAAGACCGACCCGGTACGCCTGGGACTGGCCACCGGTCTGAAGCTGGAACTCGTGCTGCTCGCCCTGGCGTGGCTGGACTCGCGCGCTGGCGGTTATGCCCAACCCCTCGACCGGGTCTTCATGGTGCACGTGCGCTGCCTGGTGGTGGTGCCGGTGCTGATCGGCGGGGCCGCGCTGGTGCGGTTTTTCCTGCCGTGGATCCTGTCGCAGTTCTGGACCAGCGGGCTGCTGCGCAAAGAGGCCGCGGAGAAAGGCTTGCGCGCGGCGCTGCGGGAGTACCGGGCGCTGTGCGAGTGGCGCCTGGCCAACGTGCTGATTGTGTCGCTGGCCTTCGCGCCCGCGGTGTTGGACTTCCTGGGCAACGGCGAGCTGGACCTGCTCGCGTGGGCGAGACGGGCCGATGGCCGGTTGGGCCTGGCGGGTCTGTGGTACGGCTTCGTGGTGAAGCCGCTGTCCTTGCTTCTGCTGCTGGGCTGGCTCTGGCGGCTGTGGGTGGCGCTGCTGGTGTTGTGCCAGCGGCTGCGGCGGTTGCCGCTGTGCTTCGCGCCCACCCATCCCGATGCCGCCGGCGGCCTGGGTTTTCTGGAGGATCTGCCGCTGGTGCAATTGCCCCTGGTGTTCGCGGTCGCGGCGTTGGCCTGCGCCGGCCTGGCAGAGCAATTCGTGAGCGGCGAATTCAGTCTGCGCCAGGAGCCGTACACGGCCGCGGTGCTGGTGGGTGCCCTGGTGCTGCTGGCGGTGGCTCCCATGCTGCTGTTCGTGGCGCCCATTCGCAACATGGCCTACGACGCCTGGGGCGAGTACCACGGCCTGCTGGTGCGCCACGGCCAGCGTGTGCATGCCCGGTGGATCGACGGCAAGCCCGAGCCCGATGCTGAGGGCCTGCTGGACGCCGCCGAACTGGGGCCGGTGGCCGACATCGGCGTGCTCTACGAGCGCGTGGATGCCATCTCGCCGCTGCTGGTGTCGCGGCGCGTGTTGCTCGGCTTGGCCCTGGCGGCCGCTGTGCCGCTGGTGCCGCTGCTGCTGATGGAGTTCCCGGTGGCCCAGATCCTGGGGCTGCTGGCGGGCTTCGTGATCTGAGACCGCGCGGTCCGGGACCCCGTGGCCGACGTCATTCCGCAGGGCTGGCGCGCCCTGGAAGCCACGGGCGCCGCCGCCCGTGAGATCGAGACCCTGGCGCTGCTGGGCGAGAACCTGCCCGACGGCTGGAGCGTCTACCACGGCGTGCACTGGACACGCCTCGAGTCGAACCGTGCCGTGTTCGGCGAGGTGGACTTCGTGGTGATCGCGCCCTCGGGGCGCGTGCTTCTCATCGAGCAGAAATCCGGACTGCTCGAGGAGACCGGCGAGGGCCTGGTGAAGAAGTACGCCAACGGCGCGAAGAAGGTCTCGGCGCAGATGGCGCGCAGCGCCGACGCGCTCGCCTCGCGCTACGCCTCCACCGCCCAGGGCGCCCGGCTGCACCCGGACGTGATGCTCTACTGCCCCGACTACGTGGTGCGCAACCCCGGCATCGCCGGGTTGCCGCCCGAGCGCATCGTGGACAGCCGGCGCCGCGGCGAGCTGCCGCGCCTGGTGCAGCAGGCCCTGGCGGAGGCGCCGCCGGCGCCCGTGGACGTGGCGAGGGTGCACCGCTTCTTCCGCTCGGTGCTGGAACTGGTGCCTGACATCGGCGCCTGGAGTGCCGGGGCGGAGTCCTTGCACACCCGGCTCTCGGGCGGCCTGGCCGATTGGGGCCGGCGGCTGGAGTTCGCGCCTTTCCGGCTGCGGGTGCGCGGCACGGCGGGGTCGGGCAAGACCCAGCTCGCCGCGGCGGTGTACCGAGACGCGGTGGCTGCCGGCCGGCGGCCGCTGTACGTGTGCTTCAACCGGCCGCTGGCCGACCACATGGCGCGCGTGGCGCCCGCGGGCGGCGTGGTGGCCACCTATCACCAGCTCTGCGAGCGCGCCCTGCGCGAGGCGGGCGAGGCGCCCGACTTCGGCCAGCCCGATGCCTTCGGACGCCTGGAGCGCGCCTTCGCGGCGCGCGACCCCGGACCGGCCTGGCGCTTCGATGAGCTGATCGTGGACGAGGGGCAGGACTTCGATCCCGCCTGGCGCGATCCCCTGCTGCGCCTGCTGTCCGCCGAGGGCCGCGCCTGGTGGCTCGAGGACCCGATGCAGAACCTCTACCGCCGCGAGCCCGTGGCACTGCCCGGCTGGGTGGGCCTCAGGGCCGACACCAACTACCGCAGTCCGGCGGACATCGTGGCCTCGCTCAACCGGCTCGGCGCCGCCGCGGGCCGCGCCGGCTCGCCGCTGCCCGATTCGGGCCTGGACGTGGAGACCTACGCGGACACCGCCGGCCTCATCGAGCAGACCAAGAGCGCCATCACACGCTGCGTGGGCCTGGGCTTCCCGCGCCACATGATCGCGGTGCTCACCTACCGCGGGCGCGAGGGCTCGGCGCTGGCGGCGTTCACCCAGCTGGGGCCGCACCGGCTGCGCGGTTTCACCGGGCGCTACGACCTGTTCGGCAACCCCGACTACAGCGAGGGCGAGGTGCTGCTGGAGTCGGTGTTCCGCTTCAAGGGCCAGTCGGCGCCGTGCGTGATCTTCACGGAAATCGACTTCGAGACCCTCGACGAGCAGTCGCTGCGACGGCTGTTCGTGGGCGCCACGCGCGCTTCCATGAAACTCGTGCTGGTGGCCTCGGATCGCGCCGCCCGGGCGGTGCTGGCGCGCTTCCACGCGCTGGAGGCACCGGGCCCATGAGGCCGCGCCTGTGGTGCCTGTGGTGCATCCTGCTGGCGCCCCTGGCGGCGCAGGCCTTCGTCCTGGCCGACGGCCGCGAGGTGTTCTGCGAGGTGGAGCGCGCCGGCCAGGGCTACCGTGTCCCCGAGGAGTACATCGGCAACGGCAAGGTGGGCGAGCGCCACCCCGAGCTGGGCGGCAGCGCCGCGGTGGTGCGCCGCCAGCCCGACGGGCGGCCCAAGATCGTCATCGACGCCGTGGTGACCGAGAGCATGCGTGCCAAGCTGCCCCTGGCGCGGGATTTCATGTTCTTCCACGAGTGCGCCCACATCCGCCGCGACACTCGCGACGAGGTGGAGGCCAACTGCGACGCGCTGGCCGAGATGCGCCGCCGCGGCCTGGTGGATGCCGCCGGTGAGGCGGCCCTGGGCGCCTTCCATGAGCGTATGGGCCGTCTGCCGCTCAAGTACGGCGGCAGCGGCCGGGTGTTCTGGGCCGACACGCTGGCGTGTTCCGAGTCGCCCGGCGGCCTGTCCGATTCGCCGAGCGCGTTTCCGGGGCTCGGAGGATTGTTCGACCCGCCCTATTCGCCCTGAGGGGTGCCCCCGGGCAAAAAGCAATAACATACGCCTGAGCGGGCCTGCGCGCCTCGAAAGCCGCCTGCCGCTGGCGCTTGCCACCAACGCCCGGCGTGCCCGTTCCGCCCGGTGCGTCCATTCATCGAGGAGACCCCATGCGTCTTTCCGCCTTCGTTGTGGTTCTGGCCCTCGGGGTCGCCCTGGCCGCCTGCGGCAAGAAGGAGGAGGGCGGTGCCTCCGCAGACGGCGGGGCTGTCGCGGTTACCCTGGCGCCCGCGCGCCTGCAACCGGTGGTGGAGTCGCAGGAGTTTCCCGCCCGGCTCGAGGCGGTGGAGGCCGTGGCGGTGCGTTCGCGCATCACTGGCTACATCCAGGAGATCCACTTCGCGCAGGGCTCGGAAGTGCGCCGGGGTGATTTGCTGGTGAGCATCGATGCGCGGCCGGTGCAGGCGCGGGTGGCCAAGGCGGAGGCGGAGTTGGCGGCATTGCAGACGCGTCTGGAGTTGGCGCGCATCGAACTGGCCCGCACCGAAAAGCTCATGGCGAGCCAGGCCACATCTCAGCGCGAGCTGGACGAGAAAGCCGCCGCCGTGCGCGACCTGGAGGCGTCCATCAAGGCGGCCCAGGCGGCGCTGGAGGCGGCGCGCCTGGATCTGTCCTACACCCGCATCACCGCGCCCATCTCGGGCCGGGTGGGCAAGGCCGAGATCACCGCCGGCAACTTCGTTCAGACCGAGGGCCCGGAGTCGCCGGTGCTCACCACCATCGTCTCCTCCGGGCCCATCTACGTCACCTTCGACGTGGACGAGCGCACCTTCGTGAAGTACGGCCTGAAGGGCCGCGGCACCGCCAGGGGCGGACGCCTGCCCGTGGCGGTGGGCCTCGCGGGCGAGCAGGGTCTTCCCCACCGGGCCACCCTGGTGTACGTGGACAACCGCGTGGATCTGGAGACCGGCAACGTGCGCTGCCGCGCCCTGCTGGACAACCGCGATGGCGCTCTGGTGCCCGGGCTGTATGCGCGCGCGCGCCTGTCCGACCCGGCCGGCGAGGCCGAGGCGGTGGTGGTGCCCGACGCCGCCGTGGGCACCGACCAGGACCGCAAGTTCGTCTATGTGGTGGGCGCCGACCGCAAGGCCGCCTACCGGCCCGTGACCACCGCCCAGGCGGTGGGCAGCGAGCGGGTGGTGCTGGAGGGCCTGAAGGCGGGCGAGCAGGTGATCGTGAACGGCCTCATGCGGGTGCGGCCCGGCCAGTCGGTGAATCCTTCCGCCGAAGGCACGGCGCCGGTCGCGGAGAAACCCGCCGCCGAGAAGCCCGCCACGGAGAAGCCTGCCACGGAGAAACCCGCCACGGAGAAACCCGCCACGGAGAAACCCGCGGCCGGCAAGCCCGTCACGGACAAGCCCGCCCCGGCTTCCGGCAAATCGTAAGCGCCGGAGCCCGCCTTCATGGACTTGTCGCGTTTCTTCATCGACCGCCCGATCTTCGCCTCGGTGGTGTCGATCTTCATCTTCATCGCCGGCCTGCTGGCCATGTTCCGCCTGCCGGTGTCCGAGTACCCGGAGGTGGTGCCGCCCTCGGTGCAGGTGCGCACCCAGTTCCCCGGTGCCAATCCCCAGGTGCTGGCCGACACCGTGGCCTCGCCCCTGGAGGAGGCCATCAACGGCGTGGAGGACATGCTCTACATGTCGTCCCAGAGCACCGCTGACGGCTCGTACCAGCTCACCATCACCTTCAAGGTGGGCAGCGACATCGACCGCGCCGAGAGCCAGGTACAAAGCCGCGTGCAGCGCGCGCTGCCGCGGCTGCCCGAGGAGGTGCGCCGCATCGGCGTGGTGGCCCAGAAGGCCTCGCCCAACCTCACCCTGGTGGTGAGCCTGATCTCTCCCGGCGACCGCTACGACGAGCTCTACCAGCGCAACTACGCGGTGCTCAACATCCGCAACCGCCTGCAGCGGATCGAGGGCATGGGGCTGGTGGAGGTGTTCGGCGGCGGCGACTACGCCATGCGCGTATGGCTGCAGCCGCCGCGGCTGGCGGCCCTGGGCCTGCAGGCCACCGACGTGGTGCGCGCCCTGCAGGAGCAGAATGTGCAGGTGGCGGCGGGCGTGCTGGGCGCGCCGCCGGCCAACGGCGCGGCGGCCTTCCAGCTCAACGTGAACGCCCGCGGGCGGCTGGTGGACGAGGCGGAGTTCGGCGAGATCATCGTGCGCTCGTCGGCCTCGGGCATCGTGCGCCTCAAGGACGTGGCGCGCATCGAGCTGGGCGCCAACACCTACTCGCTGCGCAGCCTGCTGGACAACAAGCCCTCCATCGGCGTGGCCGTGTGGCAGTCGCCCAAGGCCAACGCGCTGGAGCTCTCCAGCCAGGTGCGCGAGGCCATGGAGGAGCTCAAGCGCGACTTCCCGCCGGGGCTGGACTACAAGATCGTCTACGACCCCACGCAGTTCGTGCGCGCCTCCATCAAGGCCGTGGTGACCACGCTGTTCGAGGCGGTGGCGCTGGTGGTGCTGGTGGTGATCGTATTCCTGCAGACCTGGCGCGCCTCGGTGATCCCGCTCATCGCCGTGCCGGTGTCCATCGTGGGCACCTTCGGGGTGCTGCTGCTGTTCGGCTTCTCCATCAACACGCTCACGCTGTTCGGGCTGGTGCTCGCCATCGGCATCGTGGTGGACGACGCCATCGTGGTGGTGGAGAACGTGGAGCGCAACATCGAGCGCGGGCTCGCCCCCCTGGCGGCCACCCACCAGGCCATGAAGGAGGTGAGCGGGCCCATCGTGGCCACCACCCTGGTGCTGTGCGCGGTGTTCGTGCCCACGGCCTTCGTGTCGGGGCTGTCGGGCCAGTTCTACAACCAGTTCGCCCTCACCATCGCCATCTCCACGGTGATCTCCATGGTGAACTCGCTCACGCTCTCGCCGGCGCTGGCGGCGGTGCTGCTCAAGCCCCACGGCGCGCAGCCCGACCTGCTGCAGCGGGGCATCGACGGGCTGCTGGGCTGGTTCTTCCGGCCCTTCAACCGCTTCTTCGGGCGCGCCTCGGCGCGCTACGAGCGGCGCGTGGGCCGGCTGCTGAACGTGAAGAGCGTTGTGATGCTGGTGTATGCCGGCCTGATCGGGCTCACGGTGGTGCTGTTTCAGGAGGTGCCCAAGGGCTTCGTGCCCACCCAGGATAAGCAGTACCTGGTGGGCTTCGCCAAGCTGCCCGATGGCGCCTCCCTGGACCGCACCGAGGCGGTGATCAAGCGCATGGGCGAGATCGGGCTGAAGCATCCCGCCGTGTCCGACTCGGTGGCCTTCCCGGGGTTGTCCATCAACGGCTTCACCAACAACCCCAACGAGGGCATCGCCTTCTTCGGCCTGAAGCCCTTCGCCGAGCGCAAGGGGTTCGAGACCTCCCTGTGGGGCACCTTCATGAAGCTCAACGAGGAGCTGGGCGGCATTCAGGACGCCTTCGTGATGGTGTTCCCGCCGCCCGCGGTGGAGGGGCTGGGCACCATCGGCGGCTTCCGCCTGCAGATCGAGGACAAGGCCAACCTGGGCTTCAAGGCGCTCAACGAGGCGCTCCAGGCCACCCTGGCGCAGGCCTACGGCAGCAAGGAACTGGCCGGGGTGTTCTCCAGCTACACCATCAACGTGCCGCAGATCTACGCCGACGTGGATCGCGAGAAGGCCAAGCGCATGGGCATCGGCCTGGAGGAGATCTTCGCCGCCCTGCAGGTGAACCTGGGCTCGCTGTACGTGAACGACTTCAACCGCTTCGGCCGCACCTACCAGGTGATCGTGCAGGCCGACGCGGCCTACCGCCTGCACCCCGAGGACATCGGCCGCATCCGCATCCGCGGCGCCGGCGGCCAGATGGTGGCGCTGTCCTCGCTGCTCGTGCCGCGCAACTCCTTCGGTCCCGACCGGGTGCAGCGCTACAACACCTACGTCACCGCCGACGTGAACGGCGGGCCCGCGCCGGGCTATTCGTCCGGCCAGGCCCAGGACGCCATGAAGCGCATCCTCGACCAGACCCTGCCCAAGGGCATCGGCTACGAGTGGACCGACCTCACCTACCAGGAGATCCTGGCCGGCAACACCATGGTGTTCGTGTTCCCGTTGTGCGTGCTGCTGGCCTTCCTGGTGCTGGCGGCCCAGTACGAAAGCCTGCGCCTGCCGCTGGCGGTGATCCTCATCGTGCCCCTGTGCCTGCTGTTCGCCATTCTGGGCGTGTGGCTCACGGTGGGCGAGACCACGGTGGTGGGCATCGCGCTGGCCATCCTGGGGGCCAACTTCCCCCAGGGGGACAACAACATCTTCACGCAGATCGCCTTCATCGTGCTGGCGGGCCTGGCGTGCAAGAACGCCATCCTGATCGTGGAGTTCGCCCGCGACCTGGAACTGGCCGGGCGCAGCACGGTGCAGGCGGCCTTGGAGGCCTGCCGGCTGCGGCTGCGGCCCATCCTCATGACCTCCTTCGCCTTCATCATGGGCGTGCTGCCCCTGGTGCTGGCCAGCGGCGCGGGGGCCGAGATGCGCCAGGCCATCGGCATCGCCGTGTTCTTCGGCATGCTCGGGGTGACGCTGTTCGGCCTGTTCCTCACGCCGGTGTTCTACGTGCTGGTGCGCGGCCGCAGGCCGCTCGCGCGTCCCCCGGGCGGCCACCCGTCGCCGCTTGCCGGGGAGGGAGGCTCCCATGGCTGATGGCCGCATCCTGGCGGCTGCCTGCGCGCTGCTGCTGGCAGGCTGCAACCTCGCGCCCAGGTTCCAGCAGCCGCAGGTGGAGGTGCCGGGTGGATTCCGCCAGGCGGCACTGGAACTGCCGCCCGAGGAGCGCGGTTCCTGGAAGCGGGCCGAGCCCGCCGAGGCCCAGCCCCGCGGCGAGTGGTGGAAGGCGTTCCGCGATCCGGTGCTCGACCAGCTCATCGCCGACGCGAGCGCCGCGAGCCCGGTGCTGGCGGCCGCCGCCAGCCGCGTCACCCAGTCCCGCGCGCTGCTGGGCATCTCGCGGGCCGACCGCAGCCCCGAGCTGAGCGCGGGCGTGGGCTTCTTCAACTCGCGCTTCTCCCCCGCGTCCCAGGGGCTGCCCCAGGACACGAGCATGCCCTCGCGCACGGTGTGGCGCGCCCAGGGCGCGCTGTCCTACGAGTTCGACCTGTTCGGGCGGGTGTCCTCGAACATCGCCGCGGCGCGCAAGGACCTGGCCGGGCAGGAGGCCAGCTTCCGCTCGGTGACCCTGGCGCTGCACGCGGACGTGGCACGCACCTACTTCCAGCTGCGCGAGACCGATCGCGACGCGGTGTTGCTCGCCGATGCGGTTCGCCTGCGCCAGGCGGCGCTGCGGCTGCTCCAGGTTCGGCGCGAGGCCGGTGCCATCTCCGAACTCGACGTGGCGCGGGCGCGGGCGGAGCTGGCGGTGACCACAGCCGAGTTGCAGGCCGCCCGCGGGGTTCGCGAGCGGCTCGAGACGGCGCTGGCGGTGCTGGTGGGGCGCCCGCCCTCGGCGCTCGCCGTGGACGCCTCGGTGGCGGCCCATCACCTGCCGGCCATTCCGCCGGGGCTGCCCTCGTCGCTGCTGGAGCGCCGCCCGGACGTGGTGGCCGCACAGGCGGCGCTCGAGGCGGCCAACGCGCGCATCGGCGTGGCCAAGGCGGCCTTCTTCCCCCAGGTGAGGCTCACGGCCGTTGGTGGCTTCGAGGCCGACGAACTGGGCGACGTGCTGAAGTGGAACAGCCGCACGTGGATCCTGGGTCCGTTCTTCGGGCCGCTGATCGCCGTGCCCATCCTCGATGGCGGCCGCAACCGCGCCAACCTGGAGCGCGTGCGCGCCCAGTACGAAGAGGCGGTGGCCAACTACCGCCAGCAGGTGCTGGTGGCCTTCGGCGATGTGGAGGACAGTCTGGCGGGGCTGCGAGCCCTGGACGGCCAGTCTCGCGCCCTGTCCGATGGGGTGGATGCGGTGCGCCGCGCCACCCGCATCGCCCAGGCGCGCTACGACGCGGGCGCCGTGGGCTATCTGGACGTGATCGACGCGCAGCGCACCCAGCTCGATGCCGAGCGCCAGGCCAACCGCGTGCTGGCTGCCCAGGCCCTGGGCACGGTGGCCCTCATCCGGGCGCTGGGCGGGGGGTGGGGCGATGGAGAAACGGGCGGCCCGGCGGCCGGGCGCTGAGCGTCACGGCTCTTCTTCCCGCAGGCGCTGTAACTGCGCTTCGACGCCGCGCGCGTCTTCCACCAGCTTTTCGACGCTGACGCCCGGCGCCACGCGCAGGGCTGGCGGGGCCAGGGTGTGCATCACGGGCAGGCGGTCCACGTCATCACGATTGGCCAGCCAGTCGGAAAGCCACGCCGCCGACAGGGCCAGCAGCGACACCGCCGCCGCGGCTGCCACCAGCAGCGCGCGGGGCTGGCGGGTCACCATGCGCAACTGCGCCTGGAGCAGGGCGCCGAAGGCCACGGCAAGGGCAATGGCCGATTGACCGGAAAGTGCCGGAACCGAGAAGGCAAAGGCGCACAGTTCGAGCGCCGCGCCCAGCACGAGCGAGCCGGCCCCGGCCGCCAGCGTGAGGGCTGCATGGGCCCCGAACTGGGCGTGACCGCCAGCCACCCGGCCCACGGCGGCCCACAGCCCAGCCCATAGCGCCGGTGCCAGCAGCGCCGCGGGCAGAGAGGCCACCAGCCGCACCGGCTCGAAGCCATCGAATGCCGTGGCGAAGACGGCCAACCCCAGCATGGCCAGATAGGCCAACAGCGCGGCAGTGAAAGACTTCGGCGAACCCCAACGGCTATCCACATCCACCGGCAGCTCTGGCGGCAGCGGATCTTCGGATGTGCGCACCTGCAAGGTGGTGTGCCCGATGCGCAGGCGTACCCCGGGGCCCAGCAGCACCTCGGCGACGCGCCGGCGCCCCTCGAGCAAGCCGTTGCGGCTGCCAAGGTCCACGGCGCGCAGCCGCCCCTCCACATCGCGCTCGATGCGCAGGTGGTGCGCTGCCACCGTGGGGTCGTCCACCACCACGTCGTTGTCCAGTGCGCGGCCCACGGTGGCCGGCAGGCCGGGCAGGCGGATGCGATGCAGCGCCTCGCCGCCACGCCCGAGCAGCGCCACCAGGATCACTGGATCCATCGCACCGCGTCCAGGTAGCGCCGGGAGAGTTCGAGGGCGTTTTTCATGGAAAGGCCGTCGGCGCTCAACCAGCTCACCAGCGCTTCGCGCCTGGGTTCCAGGGTCACCAGCTTGAGCCGCAGGTCGTAGACGCCGTCCAGGCGACGGTAGGCGCGCAGACACAGGGCGGCGCGCAGCGTTCCGCTGGCTGATCGCACGAAGCGTTCGCGGCAGCGCATGGCGGTGAGATCTTCGCTGGTGCCTGTGCTGTTGACCGAGGGCACTTTGGACCAGGTTTGTTCCAGCAGGGTGGAAAAGCGCAGTGCATCGAGGGTCATGCTGCTCAACAGCATGTGACCGAAGGCCAGGCCGCCCGTGTCCAGCTCGTCGCTGAGGAACAGCGAGGCTTGCGCATCGCAAACCTTGTAGGTGCTCACGTAGGGCTTGCTGCGCTCGGTGGTGGTGTCGCCCCAGCAGCGCATGAAGCTGCCCAGCGAGTCGGGCACGCTGTAGCGGCCCATGGCGCCGGCCGGAAGCGGCCGCCCGAAGATGCCCGAGAGCAGCCTTTCCTGGCGATCGAGCACCTGGCGCGCCACGCTGGCGCGCAACGCCTCGGCCGTGGGCGTGGCGGTCGGGGCACGCGCCAGCAGCGCGGCCACGAAACGCGCCGGTACCAGGAAGCTCACCAGGTTGTTGTCGCGCATCTTGGCCACGTTGACGCCATACACGCGGCCCTCGGGGGTGACCGCCGGGCCACCGCTCATACCCTCGTTGATGGCGCCGGTGAAGTGAAAGCGCTCCGCCAGGGTGTTCTCCACCAGGCCGTTGTGGGTGCCCTCCACGATGGTGAGGCCCAGATCGTGTGGATTGCCCATGGCGAAGCCGCGGTCGCCCTTGCGCAGTTCGCCCTCGGCGAGGGCGAAGGCCGGCAGGCCGCGGGCGCCCATGCGCGCCACCGCCAGGTCCTCCACCACGTCCACCGCCAGCACCTCCAGCGGGCCCACCGAACCGTCGCCGCGCACGAATTCCACGTGGTAGCGCTCCGGTTCGGTGACGTAGCGCGCCACCACGTGGTAGTTGGTCACCACGCGCCCGTCGGTGCCCGCCAGCCAGCCCGACCCGATGGTGGCCTGGGCCTGGGTGCTGCGCTCCACGATGCGGATCTGCAGCAGCTTGTCGCGGGCCGCTTCGAACACCGCGCGCGCCTGCGCGGAGAGGGGTTGGGCTTCGGGCGGTTGGGGCAGGGCGGCCGACGGCAGGGCAAGCGCGAGGACCAGTGCTGCCAGCACTGCTGCCGCATGGCGGTACCCTGGGCGGCGATGCCATGGGCAACACCGGGGCGGGGAGCGCCGCCGCTGCGGCGCCCATGGCCACCTCCCCCGGGGATCCACCGGGGTGCTCAAGCCTTGTCCCAGAGGACGTCGCAGCCCTTGCGCGCGGCCCGCCGCAGCAGATCCAGCATGGGAAAGGCGCGCTGGCGCAAATTAATGCTCAACTCGCCCGTGGAGTCGTCCTGGGCGCCGGTGGGCGGCAGGGGTGCCACAGCCGCCTCCAGGCGCGCGATGGCGGCCGGCAGGTCCGCCGCCAGCAGCGCGCTGGGCACCGTACCCGAGTGGCCCATGTGCCGCAGCAGCGCCACGGCCACCTCGCCGTTCATCAGAAACTGGCCGACTTCGCTGTCGAAGCGAACGATCACCGGTGATTTCCCCGCATCAAGAAAGGGCGAATGGTACCGCGATGCGCCATGTCCTCCGTAGTGGCCCGGTTCTTGTTACCTTATGCGCGAGTCGCTTCCAAGCCGCACCTGGCGCGCCCCGCAGCGACGCTCGAACAACGTTCCCTGGGAGACCCCTGAAGATGCCCGTCAACGCCCGTTCTCCGCTGAAAACCCCGGTGCGCCCGCTCGCCATGGCCACCGCCACCGCCGCCGCCGTCGCCCTGCTGCTGGTCGCCTGCTCCAAAGAGGAGCCCAAGGCGCCCCCATCCGGTGCGCAACCCGCCGCATCCGCGCCTAGCGGTCCCAAGCGCGGCGGCACCCTGGTGTTCGCCCGCCTCGAGGAGCCAGCCACCCTCGACCCCTTCATTCCCAACGACAACGGCTCCATCTATGCCATCGAGCAGATCTGCGACTCGCTGGTGGAGCCCGACGCCACCGGAGACGGTCTGCGCCCCGGCGTGGCGGAGTCCTGGGAGATCTCCGAGGACAAGCTCACCTACACCTTCAAGCTGCGCGACGCCAAGTTCAGCAATGGCGACCCGGTCACGGCGGCGGATGTGCTGTTCTCCCTGAAGAAAGCCTCGGCCGACAGCGCACCGCTGGGTTTCCTCTACGAGCCCATCAAGGCGGCGGAGGCGGTGGACGACAAGACCGTGAAGATCACCCTCAAGCGCCCCTACACCCCGGTGCTCTCGGCGCTGTCGGCCTATGGCGCGGCGGTGGTCTCGAAGAAGGCCTACGAGGCCGGCGCCGAGGCCTTCGGCCAGAAGCCCGTGTGCTCCGGGCCCTTCACGGTGGAGGAGTACGCCCGCGGCACGAAGCTGGTGCTGGCGAAGAACCCCGCCTACTGGGAGAAGGGCAAGGACGGCCAGCCGCTTCCCTACGTGGACAAGGTGGACATGCGCTACGTGCCCGACAGCAACGCCCGCGTGCTGGGCCTGAAGAACGGCGATTTCGACGCCATCGCCGTGGTGCCCTTCAACCAGGCCGAGTCCCTCAAGAGCGCGCCCGGCATCAAACTCGAGGAAGTGCCCATCTTCCGGCTCGACTACGTCTACACCAACCACCGGGCCAAGCCGCTGGACAACAAGGACCTGCGCCTGGCGCTCAACTATGCCGCCGACCGCGACGCCATCATGAAGGTGGTGTTCTTTGGCTACGGCACGGTGCCCAACTCCTACATGCCCAAGGTGAATTTCCACTCCGATACCGTGGAGAAGATCCCCTACGACCTGGAAAAAGCCAAGGCGTTGGTGAAGTCCTCCGGCTACAAGGGCCAGACCATCAAGCTCATGGTGGACACGGGCAACGCGCCTTCCAAGCAGATCGCCACCATTCTGCAGCAGGGCTGGACCGAGGCGGGGCTGAAGGTCGAGATCGTGGAGTTCGACGTGGGCTCGGCCTTCGACATGACCACCAAGGGCCAGTACATGGTGTATGTGTCCTACATCACCAGCGACATCAACGACACCGACGAACTGGCCACCCTGCAGGCCGATGGCCGCGGCAGCACCAAGTCGTTCTTCAGCGGCTACCGCAACGACGCGGTGGGCAAGCTGCTGGACGAGGCCCGCAAGGAGCCCGACGCGGCCAAGCGCGCCGAGCTCTACGCCAAGGTGCAGGACATGGTCTACCACGACGGCTACAGCGTGCCGCTCAACTTCTCGCCGGTGCTCAACGCCCGCCACGAATACGTGGAGGGCTGGCAGACGGCGAAGAACGGCTGGTGGTGGCTCAAGGACGTGATCCGCAACAAGTAACCTGAGGGCGCGGCGGCCCGTCCGGGCTGCCGCGCATCGGCGCCATGTGGATGCTGCGTTTCGTCGCGGCGCGGCTTCTGCAGGCCGTGCCGGTACTGCTGGGCGTCACGCTGGTGGCGTT
>JBIIUM010000133.1:0-8644 GCA_044339985.1 Burkholderiales bacterium
GTGGCGGTGACGGTGGCGTTGTGGGCGCTGCTCTGGCTGGCGTTGAGGTTGATGCTGGCGCCGCTCAGGGTCATGGCGCCTGCGGCGAGGTTGCTGCCGGTGGCCTTCAGGTCGCCGGTGGTGGTGACCTGCAGCGCCGCGCCATTGGAGGCGAAGGCCTTCAGGGTGCCGTCGGCATTGAGTCCAGCGGCCAGGGTGCCAGCGCTGTCGAGGCTGGCGGCCTGCACGGTGAGATTGCCGGCGGCGGCGATGGTGCCGGTGCTGGTGAGGGCCCCGGTGGTGAGGCTGAGCGTTGCATCGGTGCCGGCGTAGAGAGTGCCGGCGGTGTTGCTATGGCGACCGGCGGTGACACTGAGGCTGCCCGTGGTGATGAGCCTGGCGTTGTCGGTGCTGAAGGCGCCAGTAGCGGTGACGGTGGCGCTGTGGGCGCTGCTCTGGCTGGCGTTGAGGTTGATGGCGGCGCCGCTCAGGGTCATGGCGCCTGCGGCGAGGTTGCTGCCGGTGGCCTTCAGGTCGCCGGTGGTGGTGACCTGCAGCGCCGCGCCATTGGAGGCGAAGGCCTTCAGGGTGCCGTCGGCATTGAGTCCAGCGGCCAGGGTGCCGGCGCTGTCGAGGCTGGCGGCCTGGAGGGTGAGATTGCTGGCGGCGGCGATGCTGCCGGTGCTGGTGAGGGCCCCGGTGGTGAGGCTGAGCGTTGCATCGGTGCCGGCGTAGAGAGTGCCGGCGGTGTTGCTGTGGGTACCGGTGAGGACCGAGAGGCTGCCCGCGGTGATGAGCCTGGCGTTGTCGGTGCTGAAGGCGCCAGTGGCGGTGACGGTGGCGTTGTGGGCGCTGCTCTGGCTGGCGTTGAGGTTGATGCTGGCGCCGCTCAGGGTCATGGCGCCTGCGGCGAGGTTGCTGCCGGTGGCCTTCAGGTCGCCGGTGGTGGTGACCTGCAGCGCCGCGCCATTGGAGGCGAAGGCCTTCAGGGTGCCGTCGGCATTGAGTCCAGCGGCCAGGGTGCCGGCGCTGTCGAGGCTGGCGGCCTGCAGGGTGAGATTGCCGGCGGCGGCGATACGTCCGACATTGGTGAGGGTGTCCCGGGCGCTGATTTGCGCGGTGCCGGCCGAATGGAGCTCTCCCGCGTTGACAAAACGTTGTACGTTAATTGCAAGAAAATCCTGCGTGTCGAGCAGTGCATCCTGGGACTGACGGAATTCGATTCCGCCCAAGGTGGTGTTGTTGCCCAACAGCACCCCACCGGTCAGGGCCACAGTGTCGGCCATTACCGAAAGATCGCGAGTCTGCAGTGTGCCGCCGCTGATTTCAAAACGTTGGCCACTGAATTGCACGGTTTGGGCGCGCGTGTTGCCCGCGTTGGCCAGGGATTCATAAACGCTCAAATGAAGTGCTCCAGCAGCGGCAAGGGTGGCCGCGGTCTGGTTGCGCAAGGCGCCACTGACGGTGATAAGACCTTCAGCCAGGGCGGCTGGCGCGGGGGGCGAATCTGGGGGGGGTGTGGGTGAAACAGGAGAGGGAGTTGGCGAATTTGACCCCTGTACGGCACCCATGGCGGCACCGGTGGCATTGGTCAGGGTTGCGGCCCGCACAAGCAAGGCCTGGCCGCCGCTTTGCCAGATGTTGCCGCTGTTGGAAAGGTTCGCCACGCCCACGTCCAGCCGCTGGGCTTCAATCCGGCCACTGTTGGACAGATCGCTGGCACGCAGATTGGCCTCAAGTCCCGCGCGCACGCTGCCGCTAATGTCGATTACGGACCGGTGGGACTCTACACCGCCATGGAGCAAAACATTGCCTGCCGCCGTGATGCTGCCGCCGTAGGTCTGCGCTTGCGCGGTTTGCACCCTGACATTGCCTTGGCGGGCCTCGATTTGACCAGTCGAGGTGAGCCATCCGTTGGCGTCGATGTGCACGTCGCCAACACTGGCGCTTAGGGTGCCGTGATGGCGCACGCCCAGACCAGCCTCGGTACCAACGAGGGAGATCTTGCCCGCGTACATACCGCCGAGGTGGCTCACGTCCAGCGCGAAAACGGGTACTGCGCCAGCAGCAGTGTCGTTACTTTGGGCCTGTACCCGGGCTTGGTCGGCACTAGCAGTGTTCTTGCCCGCCACTACTTGGAGTTGCTGCGCATGAATGGCAGCGTTGACCTCGATAGCCCTTGCGAGGATGCCGGTGTGATCGGTGAACCGCGCATTCAAGCCGGTACCGTCGATGCGGATGGTGCCCCGCTCCACCCGGTAACCTTCCAGGCTGCCGCCACTGAAGATGGGAGTACCAGTGGTGAGTGTGGCTCGGCTTGCGTTGATGAAGCCGGCACCGTCCACGTTGATGCCGGCGGGGTTGGCAACGATGAGTTCGGCACGCTGGCCAGCGATCTCGATGAAGCCCCTCAGGTAGCTGGGGTTGCTGCTATTGATTTCATTGACGATGACGCGGGCTTCCCCTCGAGCGAGCCACGGATTGCCCTGCACCCAGCCACCGAGCTCGGTTTGTACGTTGGTGCGGCTGTTGTTGAGTACCGCCCCGGGTGTGCCCACGTCGAACTGCTGATAGGTATTGCGGCTGACGCCCGCACCGCTTGGGGTCTGGATATTCACCAGCGGAACGCCATTTGGCGCGCTGAGCACCGTGGGGCGCTCACTGCCGGGGGCGGAAGGGTCGGCCACGATCTGGGCCTGAACCAAGGCGCTGGTCAACAAGCTCAGGCCAGTGGCTAGCTTTGCGGCCTTGCGCAACAGGGTAGAGGGTAGCTCCCGAAACCCGTCGGTGCCTCCGGTTGCCGACACGCCGTCTCCCTTGCCGCAGCGAGGTGCGTTTTCGGCCACCACCATGATGCAACCCCGGGCGAGGTTGAAGACGAGTCGATAGATTCCCTTGTTCATGCTCAGGTCTCTCCATCAAGCAAGGATGGGGCGTTGCCGCCAAAACTCGATTGTGTCGGTGCGTGAGCAGCCGAACCCGCGCCAAACCACCAGCCGTTGCCCGGACCAGCGGCTATGGGGGCTGAGGCTTCTCGCGCTGTGGGCCGCAAACAGTTCCCGAAGGGTACGACGCAGTTCCTGCTCAAACCCGTTGGGGGCAATGACATGCAACAGCCAGAGGCGGTCACCCGAATGCCATGCCTGTGGCGGTAGTGGCATGGAAGGGTCGAGAACGTATTCCCGCTCGAATTCCGCACTCAGATATGCATAGGCGAGCCACAGCCTTGGCCTCCACTTTCCTTCCGCATCGGGACTGGATATCAGCACCTCGCATCCGGCCGCCTGAGGTTGTAAGACCAGTTGGTTGAGCTGGTGCAGCAGTAGGTCTTTCACCTTGGGTGCTTGCATGGCAAGCCAGACTGCCGCGCCGAAAGCCGCGGTGGCGTCCATCCCGATACGACCCATGCCAGGAGCGTGAACGAGGTGCCTCATGCCTGTCGCCCGGAATGATCTCGATCGGCGCTAGAACGTGGCGTTCAAACTAAAGCCGGCAACGACGTCGGCCGTGATGAACCCAGGAGGTTTGGCAAGGGGCCGGCCGGCGAACACCTCGAACGAGACCCACTTCAGGGATCCCCTCACTCCAATGGCGGCCCCCGTCAGACTTGTCCCGTTGAGCCCCGCGGTGCTCGGGCCGCCAACTTGCCCATGGTCAAGGCCAACGAAGAGGTCCTGACCAAGGCCCGGCAGAGCCCAACTCAGTTCGTTGCGTATCAGCCAACCGCGGTCTCCCAGTAGTAGCCGTTCGCCATCGAAGCCGCGCACGCTGTAGCGGCTGCCAATGGCGAAGCGGTCTTGCGGCACCAAAGGAGTGCCATTCCACTGCGCCCTCATCTCCACACCAAAGCGCAGCCGCTGCCCGGCAAGGGCAAACGGTACCCCCACTTGCAATTGGGAGAAGGTGATCCGCGGCCGCGAAGTGCCTTCCCCAAAAGCTTCCTCTGGCGCTGGTATGGAGCCCATCGCGCCAGTACCCTCCCGATAGCCCAGGGTCAGATCAAGAGTCGCGGCGCGAACGAAACGGCGGTGGTTGGCCGAAACTTCCCACCCCGCCATGCTGCGGCGCTGCACCTCCACCTCGGTGTCGTCAATGTAGTTGGCAGACTCGCGCGACCACAGTCGCAAGGCGAGACCCGTCTTGCCCACCGCATCGCGGTGAACGATGCGCGAAAGCCGTACGTCGTTATTGCGCGTTTGCCCGCTGTAGAGGTAGGTCTGGCTCACGCCGGCCACGGACTGGCGGTAGCGGCTCTCGCTGGAGTTGAGCGCCAGCAGCCAGTAACCGAAGGGGATGGAGTAGTGGACGATATGACCGTTGGTACCCCCGTCACCCGCGGCGTTGGCAAGGTCACGGTTTAGGCTGACATAGAACAAGTCGCTCGATGTCCACCAGTTGTCGTAGGAGAGCGTGAAATAGCCTTGGTACTTTCCCGTAGTGGGAATGCCGGCGTCGTCGGCCGACAGGCTCAAGCGAAGCGGGAACCGTTGCTTCCATGCAATGACCACATCGCTCTCTCCGGGACCCGCGCTATTGCCTTCGGCAGGGACGATGCGCAAGTCAGCCTCGACTGTGGGAACCCGCTTGAAGTTTTCGAGCGCCTGCTCAAGGTCGCGCAGGTTCAGCAAGTCGCCCGGCTTGGCTGGTATCGCGTTCCAGTGGCTGGCGCGGATATCCGATGGGTCAGCGAAGCGGATGGCTCGAATACGCCCCGGCAGCACCGTGAGGGTGAGCGTGCCTGCCGACAGATCCTGCGGCTGGGCAAGCACACGGGTGGTGACGAACCCCCGTGCGACGATGGCGTTTTGCACCCGGCGCATGACTTCGTTGATGCCGCGCGCGCCGAGGCATCGGCCGCGGGCAGCATCGGGCGAACCATCGCCCGCCCATTCCGCGGCCGCCAGGGCCCAGGCAAAGCGCTGCGATTCTTCACCCGCGAGCTGAATGCGCTCGATGACAAAGCACGGTTGCTCGGGCGCCAAGCGGTCTGTGGGGGCGGGCGCTTCAGGCTTTAGGAACACGTCGGGTGAGGGCTGCTGCTGCTCGCGCAGCGCACGCTCGCGTTCCTGCTGCCGGAGAAACTCCTGGTTGGCGGTTTCGGGGGGTGCGGTCTGGGCGTTGGCGCCGCAGGCATAGAGGCTTGCGGCAAGCAGCAAGCTGGCCGTTCGCGACGTCGAGCCCGGTATCCGAGCAACCCTTGCTTTCAGCCGCCGCCCTGGTGCGCCAAGGGGGGGCGCGAGCAACAAGGTGCGTCGTGCAGCGGCGTCTGTCTTTTTGGGCTCTGGGCAGAGATTGCCCAAGCCTGGATGGAAGCGGGCGCTACAAACGTGGCCCCGCCGCTCGTCGCGCCAACTGCGTGACGAGGGCGGATGGGGTGCGAAGTGGTGTCCGGCGAGACGATCCATTAACCACGCAAGGAGAATGGGAGAGCCCGTTCGAGGCGAACCTGCCTAGACAGCGCAAAACAATCCGTTCACGGCGCCCCCGCGCATTCATTGCGCCCACCCTTCCGCGCGCAGCGCCACGTTGCAACGAATACACCTCCTAGCCCCGCAACTCAACCTCCGTCACTGCCCCCGCAACAACGGAAACAGAATCACATCCCGGATGCTCGGGCTGTCGGTCAGCAGCATCACCAGGCGGTCGATGCCAATGCCTTCGCCCGCCGTGGGGGGCAGGCCTTGTTCCAGGGCGCGGATGTAGTCGGCGTCGTAGTACATGGCTTCTTCGTCGCCGGCTTCCTTGGCGGCGGCCTGGGCGCGGAAGCGGGCGGCCTGGTCTTCGGGGTCGTTCAGCTCCGAGAAGCCGTTGGCCATTTCGCGCCCGGTGATGAACAGCTCGAAGCGGTCGGTGACGGCCGGATCGGTGTCGCTGGCGCGGGCCAGGGGTGAGACGTCGGTGGGGTGGGCCACGATGAAGGTGGGCTGGATCAGCTTGTCTTCGGTGGTGTGCTCGAAGAGCTTGAGCTGCAGCACGCCCACGCCGTCGGTGGGGAACACCTCTTCGTCAAAGGGGGCGAGGGCCACGCGCAGGTACTCGGGCTTGGCCAGTTCGTGCAGCGGGTAGTGGGGGTTGTAGCGGTGGATGGCCTCGGCCATGGTGAGGCGGTCAAAGGGCTTGCCCAGGTCGATGGGAGTGCCCTGGTAGCTCACCAGGGTGGTGCCCAGCACGCGCTGCGCCACGTCTCGCAGCAGGGTTTCGGTGAGGTCCATCAGGTAGTCGTAGTCCTGGTAGGCCTCGTAGAACTCCAGCATGGTGAACTCGGGGTTGTGCCGGGTGGAGATGCCCTCGTTCCTGAAGTTGCGGTTGATCTCGAACACCTTCTCGAAGCCGCCCACCACCAGGCGCTTGAGATACAGCTCGGGCGCGATGCGCAGGTACAGCTCCATGTCCAGCGCGTTGTGGTGGGTAACGAAGGGCCGCGCCGAGGCCCCGCCCGGGATGGCCTGCATCATGGGCGTTTCCACTTCCAGGTAGCCGCGCGCCACGAAAAACTCGCGGATGGCCTGCACGATGCGCGAGCGGTGCTCGAACACCCGCCGCGAGTCGGGGTTGGTGATCAGGTCCAGGTGGCGGTTGCGGTACTTCTGTTCCTGGTCGGTCAGGCCGTGGAACTTTTCCGGCAGGGGGCGCAGCGACTTGGCCAGCAGGCGGATGCTCTGGGCCTTGACCGTAAGCTCGCCGGTGCGGGTGCGAAACAGGGTGCCCTCCACGCCCAGGATGTCGCCCAGGTCCCAGTGCTTGAAGGCCTCGTGCGTTTCGGCGCCCACCTGGTCGGTCTGCACGTACACCTGGATGCGCCCGCTCATGTCCTGCAAGGTGGCGAAGCTTGCCTTGCCCATGAGGCGCTTCAACATCATGCGGCCGGCCACCTTCACGCGCACGGCGCGGGGTTCGAGGGCGGCGTTGTCCTCGGCGTCGTGGGCGGCGTGCAGGTCGGCGGCCAGGGCGTCGCGGCGGAAGTCGTTGGGGAAGGCGTTGCCGTGGGCGCGCAGGGCGCGCAGCTTGGCGCGGCGCTCTTCCACGATCTGGTTGGTGTCGCCCTCGGGCGCGGGGGAGGGCTGCTGGGGTTCGGTCATGGCGGGGGAGGGCTCAGACGCCCTGCTTGAGGCTGGCGGTGATGAAGTCGTCCAGGTCGCCGTCCAGCACGGCCTGGGTGTTGCCTACTTCCACGTTGGTGCGCAGGTCCTTGATGCGGGACTGGTCCAGCACGTAGGAGCGGATCTGGTGGCCCCAGCCGATGTCGGTCTTGGAGTCTTCCAGCGCCTGCTTCTCCTCGTTGCGCTTGCGCAGCTCCTGCTCGTAGAGCCGGGCCTTGAGCATGGCCATGGCCTCGGCGCGGTTGCGGTGCTGGGAGCGGTCGTTCTGGCACTGCACCACGATGCCGGTGGGAATGTGGGTGATGCGGATGGCCGAGTCGGTCTTGTTGACGTGCTGGCCGCCCGCGCCGCTGGCGCGGAAGGTGTCCACGCGCAGGTCGGCGGGGTTGATGTCCACTTCGATGGAGTCGTCCACCTCGGGGTAGACGAACACGCTGGCAAACGAGGTGTGGCGGCGGGCGTTGGAATCGAAGGGCGATTTGCGCACCAGCCGGTGCACGCCGGTTTCGGTGCGCAGGATGCCAAAGGCGTAATCGCCGCTCACCTTGATGCTGGCGCTCTTGATGCCGGCGACTTCGCCGGGGGATTCTTCCAGCAGCTCCACGCCGAAGCCGCGGCGCTCGCAGAACTTGAGGTACATGCGCTCCAGCATGGCGGCCCAGTCCTGCGCTTCGGTGCCGCCCGAGCCCGCCTGGATGTCGATGAAACAGGCGTTGGGGTCCATGGGGTTGGAGAACATGCGGCGGAATTCCAGCTCCGCCACCAGCTTCTCGATGCCGCCGGCGTCGGATTCCACCGCTTCCAGCGTGGCCTCGTCGCCATCGGCCTTGCCCAGCTCGAACAGTTCGGCGCCGTCGGTCAGCCCCGAGTGGATGTGCTCGAGGGTGAGCACCACGGCTTCGAGGGCTTTTTTTTCCTTGCCCAGGTCCTGGGCGCGCTTGGGGTCGTCCCAGACCTTGGGGTCTTCCACCAGGCGTGAGACTTCGCTCAGCCTACCCTTCTTGGTATCGAAGTCAAAGATACCTCCGCAGTTCAGCGGCCCGGCGGCCCAGGTCTTCGAGGTGCGCGGCGATGGCGTTGAGGCGTTCTGCTTCCATGATGGGCTGCTCGGGTGGCGTTTGCGGAGGCCGCGGATTGTACCGGAAGGGGTTTGTGCGGGGCCCTCAGGCAAGCAGCCAGGCGCCCACGGCCAGGCCCGCCGCCACTGCCGCCAGCGGCAGGGCGCAGCGCCGGCCCAGGGTGGGTCCGCCGACGGTGAAGACCATGCCCAGCTTGAAGGCCAGATTGGCCAGCAGCGCCAGGGCCACCACCGTGGCCACGCTGCTGCGTTCGAGCTGGCCCAGGTGGTGCAGGCGCATGGCCGACAGGGTGATGGCGTCCACGTCGGTGGCGCCGGACACCAGCGCCACGGCGTACAGGCCTGCCTGACCCGCTGCGTGGTTGAGCCATGCCGCCAGCAGCAGCACCCCGGCGTACAGCGCGCCGAAGGTGAGCGAGGTGCGCAGTTCGGTGGGATTGCCCAGCGGCAGCGCCGGTGCCGAGGTGCCCCGGGCCGTGGCGCGCCA
>JBIIUM010000134.1:0-8625 GCA_044339985.1 Burkholderiales bacterium
ACGGCATGCCGGCTCTGGCGCTCACCGATCTGGGCAACCTCTTCGGGCTGGTGAAGTTCTATGCCGCCACGCGCGCGGCCGGGTTGAAGCCTGTCGCCGGCTGCGATGTTTGGCTTGCCAGCGAGGATGACGGCGAAAAGCCCGCGCGCTTGCTGCTGCTGGCGCAGGATGCAGCCGGATACCTTCGGCTGTGCCGCTTGCTGTCGAGGGCATGGCGCGATCCCCATCGCCATGGCCGTGCCGAGCTGCGGGCGAGCTGGTTCGCCGAGGAGGGTACCGGCGGCCTGATTGCCCTGTCGGGCGGCGCCGCGGGCGACATCGGTCAGGCGCTGCTCGCCGGCCAGGAGGCGCGCGCCCGGCGGCTCGCCAGCCGCTGGTCAGAGCTGTTTCCAGACCGCTTCTACATCGAGCTGCAACGCGCCGGCCACGCCGATGCCGCCGCCGTGGAGCCGGCGTTGCTGCGCATCGCCTCGGACCTGGGCCTGCCGCCCGTGGCCACCCACCCGGTGCAGTTTGCACGCCCCGAGCAGTTCACGGCGCACGAGGCGCGCGTGTGTATCGCCGAGGGCCATGTGCTGTCCGACCAGCGCCGCCCGCGCCGCTTCACGCCGCAGCAGTATTTCGCCACGCAGGAAGAAATGGCCCAGCGCTTCGCCGACCTGCCCGTGGCCCTGGACAACGCGGTGGAGATCGCGCGGCGCTGCAACCTGACGCTGGAACTGGGCCGCAGCCGTCTGCCCCTGTTCCCCACGCCCGCCGGCACCAGCCTCGAGGACTTCCTGCACAGCCAGTCCGTGGCGGGCCTCGAGGCGCGCCTCGAGGCGCTGTACCCCGACGGGGCCGGCCGCGAGGCGCAGCGGCCGCGTTACCTGGAGCGGCTGGAGTTCGAGATCCGCACCATCGTGCAGATGGGCTTTCCGGGTTACTTCCTGATCGTGGCCGACTTCATCAACTGGGCCAAGAGCAACGGCGTGCCCGTGGGGCCGGGCCGCGGCTCGGGCGCCGGGTCGCTGGTGGCCTATGCCCTGGGCATCACCGACCTCGACCCGCTGCGCTACGACCTGCTGTTCGAACGATTTCTCAATCCCGAGCGCGTGTCCATGCCCGACTTCGACGTGGACTTCTGCCAGGAGGGCCGCGACCGGGTCATCGATTACGTGCGGCACAAGTACGGCGAGGAGTCGGTGGCTCAGATCGCCACCTTCGGCACCATGGCCGCCAAGGCGGTGGTACGCGACGTGGGGCGGGTGATGGAGTGGAACTACAACCGCACCGACGAGCTCGCCAAGCTCATTCCCTTCCAGCCCGGCAAGCTCATCACCCTGGCCATGGCGCGCGAGATGGAGCCGCGGCTGCGGGAGCGCGAGCAGGCCGAGGAGGAAACCCGCGAGCTGCTGGCGCTGGCCGGACAGCTCGAGGGTCTCACCCGCAATGTGGGCATGCACGCCGGCGGCGTGCTGATCGCGCCAGGCCGGCTGACCGACTTCTGCCCGCTCTACAGCCCCTCGGGGGGCGAAGCCATGGTGTCGCAGTTCGACAAGGACGACGTGGAGGCCGTGGGGCTGGTGAAGTTCGACTTCCTCGGCCTCACCACCCTCACCGTGCTGGACTGGACGCTGCGCTACGTCCGGCAGCTCGACCCGGACAGCCACATTCGCCTGGAGGCGCTGGCGCTGGACGACCCGGCGGCCTACCGGGTGTTCGCCACCGCCAACACCACTGCCGTGTTCCAGTTCGAATCGCGCGGCATGCGCGAGCTGCTGGCGCGGGCCCGGCCCGACCGCTTCGAGGACATCATCGCCCTGGTGGCGCTCTACCGCCCCGGGCCCATGGACCTCATCCCCGACTTCATCGAGCGCAAGCACGGCCGCCGCTTCGAGTACCTGCACCCGCTGCTGGAAACGGTGCTGGCACCCACCTACGGCATCATGGTGTACCAGGAGCAGGTGATGCAGGCGGCCCAGCTGTGCGCCGGCTATTCGCTGGGGGGCGCCGACCTGCTGCGCCGGGCCATGGGCAAGAAGAAGGCCGAGGAAATGGCCAAGCAGCGCGCCATCTTCGTGGAGGGCGCGGGCGGCCGCGGCATCGGCGAGGCCAAGGCCAACGAGATCTTCGACTACATGGAGAAGTTCGCCGGCTACGGTTTCAACAAGTCGCACGCCGCCGCCTACGCGCTGGTGGCCTACCAGACGGCCTGGTTCAAGGCCCATCACGCCGCCGCCTTCATGGCCGCCAACCTCTCCGCGGTGATGGACGACACCGACAAGGTGCAACTGTTCTTCGAAGACGCCCGCGCCAATGGCCTTGAAGTGCTGCCGCCGGACATCAATGCCGGCGGCTACCGCTTCGCCCCCATGGACCGCGGGCGCATCCGCTACGGCCTGGGGGCCGTGAAGGGCACCGGCCAGGCGGCCATCGACAGCATCGTGGCCGCGCGAGAGGCTGGCGGCCCGTTTCGCGACCTGTTCGATTTCTGCGGGCGCGTGGACACGCGTCTGGTGAACCGGCGCGTGGTGGAGTCGCTGGTGAGAGCCGGGGCCTTCGATTGCATCGACCCGGCCCGGGCGCGGCTGTTTGCCAGCGCCGGGGTGGCGCTGGCCGCCGCCGAGCAGGCCGAGCGCAGCGCCCAGCAATCGAGCCTGTTCGGCGCCTTGCAGGAGGGTGCCCGGCCGCTGGTGTCGCTGGTGCAGGCCGCGCCCTGGAGCGAAGGGGAGCGCCTGCAGCACGAGCGGGCCGCCCTGGGTTTCTACCTGAGCGGCCACCCCTTCAGCGAGTACGCACGCGAGTTCGCGTCGGTGGTGCGCGCACCGCTCTCGCGGCTGCTGCCCCCGGGGCCCGACGAGCAGGCGCGTTCGGTGGTGATCGGTGGCGTGGTGGAAAGCGTTCGCATGCAGAAGACCCAGGGCGGACGCATGGCGGTGGCGGTGCTCTCCGACGGCACCGGCAGCCAGGAGGTGACGCTCTACGCCGAGGTGTTCGACCAATACCGCGATCTGGTGAAGGAGGACGCGGTGGTGCTGATGGAGGCCCGGCTGCGCATGGCGCGCCGCGGCGGGGATGAGGGCGAGCAGGGCGCCGTGCTGCGTGTGTCGGGCGAAAAGGTCTACGGCGTGGCCCAGGCGCGGGCGCGCTTCGCGCGGGCGCTCAAGCTGTCCATGAACGGCGAGGCCAGCGCGCGCAAGCTGCGCCAGCTCCTCGAGCCCTACCGCAAGGCGTCGGGCGCCTGCCCCGTGACCATCGAGTACCGCAATGGCGATGCCAGCGCGGTGGTGCTGCTGGGCGAGGCCTGGCGTGTGGTGCCCGAGGAGCGCCTGCTGCAGTCGCTGCATCAATGGCTGCAGCCCGGCAACGTGCGCCTGGTGTACCCCGCATGAGCAGCGGTCCGGGCGCGCCGGTGTTCATGGACGCCGCGCTGCTGGATGCCGTGAGCGCCGCCGCGGGCGCCAGCCCGCGGCGCCGGAAGAACCACAACTTCCATCCCCGCGACGACGCCGTCTGCCACCGGCTGCTCAATGCCCTGGAACCGGACAGCTACGTGCCGCCGCACCGGCATCTGGATGCGGAAAAGGACGAAACCTTCGTGGTGCTGCGGGGCCGCATCGGCGTGGTGTGCTTCGACCACACCGGCCGCGTGAGCGCGGCGCAAGTGCTGCAGCCCGCCGCCACCGTCGGCGTGACGCTGCCGGCGGGCACCTGGCATACGCTCGTGGCGCTGGAGGCGGGCTCGGTGGTGCTGGAAGCGAAGGCGGGCCCCTTCGTACCCTTGACCCCCGACGAGCGGGCCCGCTGGGCGCCCGCGGAGGGCGAGGCCGGGGCCAGCGCGTTTCTCGAAGGGCTGCGCGCGCTGTTTCGCTGAGGCGGCAACGCGGCGGCGCCGCCTCGCCCTTGGCCAGTGGCTGCAACCCGCGGGTATTCCAGTTCGGCATTTCGTTTTCGGAAAAAAGTCGTTAGGGGTTGGAGAGGCAGCGGCTAGAGTGCGCGCTCTTTTCGTTCCAACCCATGGCGAAACGCCGAAAGACGATCATGAAGCTGCCTGACCTGTTCGAGTTCTCCCCCGCCGTCGCGCCGTCGCAACACACCGCTTCCCGCCGTCGTTTCCTCTGCGGGTGCGGCGCGTGCGGGCTGGCCATCTCCGCCGCGGGGCTCGCGCAGCTGGCCGCGGCCACCCGCGCCGAGGCCGCTGCCGGCGGCGCCGTGCTCACGGTGGGGCACCTCCCGGCGGGATGCGTCCAGCACCTGCTCCTGGCCAAGGCGCGCGGCCTGTTCCAGAAAGCCGGCCTGAACGTGGTTCTCAACCAGTTCAACGGCCCCTCCGAGTCACTGCAGGCGCTGGTGGCGGACAAGCTCGACCTGATCCACGGGCCCTGGACCACCACCGTCGCGGCGTACGCGGAAGGAACGCGCAACCTGCGTATCGTCGGCGGCTCGGGCAAGGCCGGCATCGAACTGGTGGCCCGCAAGGGTTCGGTGAAGAACGTGCAGGAGTTTCTCGCGGCGGCCGGCAAGGGACTGCGCGTGGGCACCCTGCGCCTGGACACGCTGGAGCTGGTGGGCTACGGCACCATGTCCAAGGGCGGCAAGTCCTACGCCGACTACAAGATGACCTTCTTCCCGAGCATGGTGGGGATGGGCGAGGCGCTGTCCAGCGGCGCGGTGGACGTGTGCACGCTCGCGCAGCCTTACGCCGAGACGGTGGTGCGCGCCTCGGGGGGCACGTACCTCGCCGACTCCAACAGCGTCTGGGGCCCGGAGGCGGCGGACTGCGTGGTCACCACGAAGGAAGCCACGGGCAAGGCGAAGGCCGATGTCATCCGCACCTACCTGCGCGTGCTGTCGGAATCGGCGCAGGCCCTGGCGGCGAATTACGAGGCCGCCTGGGATGACCTGCAGCCCATCTACGGCGCGCCGCGCCCTATCCTGGCGGCTGCGCTGCGCCGGCAGGTGCCCAACCCTGTCATCAGCCCGGTGGGCGTGCAGGGGCTGCGCACGGGGGTCAAGTTCCTGATCGAGCTGGGCTATTTCAAGGACGTGTCCATCGACAGCGTTCTCGACCTGAAGCTCCAGCCGGCCTGAGGAAGCGCGGTCCGTGGAACTCGCCCTGCCAGGCGCGGCTGCCGTACGGAGCCCGGCGACGCTGAGCCTCGAGCCCGGCGCCGCCGCGGCGGGCTCGCTGACCGCCGTTTCAGGGCGCGTCGAGTCCGGGCTGCCGGCGCGATGGCGGGGCCGGGCGCGCCGGGCCCTGGCGGCGGCCGCCTGGTTTGTGCTGGCGTGGGGCGTGCTGCTGGGCGCGTGGGAAGGCGCCACCCACGCGGGTCTGCTCAATGCGCAGATCCTGCCACCGCCCAGCGAGACGCTGCCCTACGCGCTGTCCGGCCAGGTGCGCATCGGGTTTGGCCAACAGCGCATGGGCCTGTCCGACGCCGTGGTGGTGACGCTCTCGCGGGTAGCTGCCGGCATGACGCTCGGGCTCGTGGCGGCCCTGCTGGCGGCAGTGCTGATTACCGAGATCCGGCTGATGCGCCGCCTGGTGCTGCCCATCGTGCAGTCGATCGCGCCGATCGCGCCGGTGGCCTGGATCCCCTTCACCATCGTGCTGGTGGGCATCGGCGGGCAGGCGGCCGTCTTCATCGTCTTCATGGCGGTTTTCGGAACCCTCACGCTGTCCATGGTCGCGGCACTCGAGAACATCCCGCCCGAGTACCTTGCCATTGCGCGCAACCTGCGCACGCCGCGGGCGAGGCTGTGGTGGAACGTGCGGCTGCCGGCCATCCTCCCCTCGGCGCTGACGGCGCTGCGGATGGCCTTCTTCGGGGCCTGGATGGCGGCCCTCGCGGGGGAGATGGCGGGCATCAACTCCGGCCTCGGCTACATGATCGTGATGGCGCAGCAGATGTACAACATGAAGGTGGTCATGATCGGCATTCTTGCCATAGGCCTCATCGGCTTCACCATCGACCGTCTGCTGCTCGGCCTGCAGAAGGGCCTCTCGGGCGCCCTCGTCGGAGACGCACGCGATGCCCGGCGCGAGGCTTGAGTTTCGCCGCGTGGCACGCCGCTACGACGGCGTGCAGCGCCTGCGGGTGGACGCGCTGGACCTCGCGCCCGGCAGCTTCAACGTGCTGCTGGGGCGCAGCGGGTGCGGCAAGACCTCGCTGCTCGAGATTGCCGCCGGCCTCGCCGCGCCGGACGAGGGCGCCGTCACTTTCGACGGCAACTCCGTCAAGGGGCCGGTGCCGGACAGCGCGCTGGTGTTCCAGCACCACAACCTGTTCCCCTGGATGAGCGCGGCGGGCAACGTGGCCTTCGCGCTCCGCAACGCGGGCCTGGGCGCGAAACCCGCGCTGGAGCGGGCCGTGGCGCTGCTGGCCGACGTGGGGCTCGCGGAATTCGCCCACGCGCGCCCGTCGCGGCTGTCGGGAGGCATGCGCCAGCGGGTGGCGCTCGCCCGGACCCTGGCCCTGGAGCCGCGCCTGCTGCTGCTCGACGAGCCTTTCTCAGCGCTCGACGCCCAGACCCGGCGCCTCATGCAGCGCACGCTTCTGGACGTGTGGCGGCGCACTGGCGCAACGGTGCTCATGGTCACCCACGACCTGGAGGAGGCCGTTCTCCTGGCCGACCGGATCGTGCTCATGGCCAGCGTGCCGCACGGCCGCGTGGCCCGGGTGCTGGACCTGCCCTTCGGCCGCCCGCGCCTGCGCGATGACCCCGCTGTGCGTTCGGTCGCCGCCACGCTGGACGCCTTCCTCGAGAACGAGGCGCTGGTGGCCGAGCATGCCGCCTGAGAGATTTCCCATGTCTTCCCCGAGACCCATGCCATGACTCAAGACGCAATCACCGAATCCACTCTCAACGGACTGTCGCCGGAGCGCTCGCACGAAGTCCAGCAGCGCATCCGCGATGACGGCGACGGCGACTTCGCCCGGCCGCTGTATCGCGCCGAGGTGGCGTGGACCACGGGGTACCGCACGGTGGCCCGCCTCGCGGGCGGCCGCACTCTCGAAGGCGATGAGCCGGTGGCCTACGGCGGCGCGGCGCAGGGCGCCTCGCCCCAGGATCTGCTGCTCACGGCCGTGGGCAACTGCGTGGCGGCTACTTGCATCGGCGGGCTGTCCGCGCAACGGATCGAGGTGCGCTCCCTCAAGATCCATGTGTCGGGCCGCGTCAACTTCAAGGCGGCTTATGGCGTGGCGCCCGGCGCGCCCGGATTCGAGAGCGTCGACGTGAAGCTGTTCATCGAGACCGACGCGCCCCGGGAACGGGTGGACGCCCTGTTGCACAAGCTGCTGCCCACCGCGCCGATTCCCGACACCATCCTGCGGCCCGTGCCGCTGAACGTATCCATCGCCCACGAGGCCGCCGCATCATGAACGCGGGCGGCGAGGACGTGCTGGTGGTGGGCGGCGGACCGGCGGGCCTCTCCGCCGCCCGCGCGCTCGTGCAGGCGGGCCGCAAGCCCCTGGTGCTGGAGCGGGCCGATGCCGTGGGCGCCGCCTGGCGCAACCACTACGAAGGTCTGCGCCTCAACACGGGCCGCGTGCTGTCGAGTCTTGCGGGCGAAGTCATTCCCCGCAGCGCCGGCGGCTGGCCGACCCGGGAGGCGTTCGTGCGCTACCTGGAGTCCTTCCCGGAGAAGGGCGGATTCCCCGTGATCACCGGCGTGCAGGTGGAGCGCGTGGCCCGCGATTCCGCGCAGCAGGGATGGCGCGTGGATGCGGCCGACGGGCGGCGGTTTTCCGCGCCGGCCGTGGTGGTCGCCACCGGCGGTTCCCGCGTGCCGGTGATTCCCCAGTGGGAAGGTGCTTCCAGCTTTGCGGGTCGCCTGCTGCATGCCAGCGCGTTCCGCAGCCCCGGGGCATTCCGCGGGCTGCGCGTGCTGGTGGTGGGATGCGGCAACTCGGGTGCGGAGATCGCCAGCCGGCTGGTGCCCCATGCCGCCGAGGTGACCTGCTCGGTACGAACACCGCCGCACCTGCTGCCCCGCAGCGTCCTGGGCGTGCCCATGGCGGGCTGGGGGCTTGTGCTGCGGCACCTGCCGGCGGCGTGGGCGGATTCGCTCATGCTCGGTCTGCAGCGCGTCGTGTTCGGCAACCTGGCTCACCAGGGCCTGCCCCTGCCGCGCACCCGCCTGTCGGTGAAGTTCGGCGAGACCAACGTGGTGCCCACGCTCTACGAGGATTTCGCCCGACAGGTGCGCGCTGGGCGCATTCGCATCGTGGGCGAGGTTCTTCGCTTCGCGGGCCAGGAGGCCGAGGTGGAAGCGGCTGTCCGCGGCGCCGGCGCTCTGGCGGGCGCGGTGCGTCTTCGCCCCGATGTGGTGGTGGCGGCCACCGGTTACCGCAGCGGCCTGCGGGAGCTGATCGATGTGCCCGGTCTCGTGGATGCCAGGGATCGTCCCGGCGTGACCGGCGGCGCGGAGCACCCTCTGGCGCCCGGCCTGTTCTTCATAGGCCAGTCGAATCCGCTCACCGGTCAGCTGCGGGAGATCCGTCTCGAGTCCAATGCCATTGCCCAGGTGCTCGGGCGCGCAGGTGCGGTGCGAGCCGCGTCCGTCTCCAGCTACGCCGGGGCCCGCGCCTGACCGGCGCCGCCGGGCGCGCGTGATCCGCTGCGGCCGATCACGCGGCG
>JBIIUM010000027.1:0-26737 GCA_044339985.1 Burkholderiales bacterium
GTCCCCCGGCCAGTACGACCAGCTCGCGGTGTCGGGAACCGCCAACCTCGACGGCACGCTACAGACGGCATTCATCAATGGCTACACCGGTAATGATGGTGACACCTTCTTCCAGGTGGTGACCGCCTCCAACATCGTCGGTACCTTCGCCGCCATCAACCCGCCAACGGGTTTCAGTATCGTCCCCCTGCAGGGCGCCACGCGCTTCGACATGACCTTGAATGCTTCGTGCCCGGTGGACGTGTGCTGGACCGGAGGCAGCGGCCTGTGGTCAACGGGCAGCAACTGGAGCACGGGGCTCGCGCCCGCCGCCGGTCAGCGCGTGCGGATCAGCCGGCCTGGCGACCTGACCATCACCGTCAACGGCGGGATCCAATACGCCACCGATCTGTTTTCGGAGGAGAACCTGGTGGTGAGTGCGGGCAGCCTCATCTTGGCGGGTACGGCGGCCCTCACCGGGTCGCTCACGCTGTCGGGCGGTAGTCTGGAACTGGCGGCTGGCGCGTCGGCCACGGCCACTGCCCTTACGCTCTCGGGCGGCACGTTCCTGGCCAACGGCAACATCAGCACCGCGGCGTTCGTTCTCTCCAACAGCGGCGTGCTGGCTGGCGGCGGCGCATTCTCGGTCACCGATAGCTTCAGCCAGAGCGGGGGCACCATCTCCCGCACCGGCAACCTGAACATTACCCAGGGCAGTGGCGTGCTTGCTTTTAACGGCGCCACCGTGGGCGGCCTCGCGCTGGTGGCCAACAGCGGCGGCATTCAACTGGCCGGGACGATCATCGCCAGCGGCGACGTGGTCCTGACAGGCCAGGGCGTTGGCGCAGCAGAGCCAGGCGTGAGTTTGGTGGGCGTACTCTCCGCCACTGGCTCGGGCAGCATCCAGATCAACGGGACCGCCGGCACCAGCACCGCGGGCAGTGCGGGCGTCCATATCGGTGGCTCGGTGCAGACGGCCAATGGCAACATCACCATTCAAGGCAACCGCGGCACGGCATCAAGTGGCCCTTCGCACGTGGGCGTTGCCCTGGACGGCGCCACGGTGAAAACCACCGGTGCTGGCGACATCTCCATCAGCGGCGGCGGAGCCGCGACCGGCGCCACCACCGACAACATGGGTGTGCTGCTGTCGGGCTCCGCGGTCAGGGCCCTGGGTAGTGGCCAGGTAAGCCTTGCGGGCACGGCGGCGGGCAACACCGCGGGCGGCAACTACGGTGTGAGCCTGAAGGCGGGCAGCGAGGTCAGCAGCACCGCCGCGGTGTCTGATGCCGTCATGGTCAGCGGCGCGGGCGCCGCAGGCGATGCGGGCGTGCACATCTCCGGCGCTGGCAACAACGTGCTGGCCACCGGCATGGGGGGCGGGGTGTCGCTGATCAGCACTGCCGGGGCCATCGAGATCGGCGCCAGCGATGCGGTTAAGGCCCTGACCGGCGCGCTCAGCTTCAACAGCGTGGGCGGCTTGAACCAGGCAGCGGGCAGCAGCCTCATCGGCGGCACCGGTCTGAACGTGACGGGCGGTGGCCTGTTCAGCTTGAAGGGCACCGGCAGCTTTGGCGGCACCATCGCCCTGGCGGGACCGGACGTGCGCTTCCAGGGCGGCAGCCACAGCTTCGCCGATGGCGCGGTGGTGATCGGGACCCTCAAGGTCGACGGCGCTGGAGTCCTGTTCGGCGCCGGGAACGTCGATGACCTGGCGCTGAGCAGCGGGTCGGTCGCGGTTTCGGCCGCTCGCACCCTTACCGTGGCGAATCTGTCGCAGTCCGGCGGACTGATTGACGGCCCTGGCAACCTCGACGTCACCAACAGCTATTCGCGCAGCGGCGGGGCCTTCGGCGGTGCCTGGGGGCGCGTCTCCATCCGCCAGGCGAGCGGCGACCTGGAGATCAATACCAACCTGGCGGCGAGCCAGGTCAGCCTCACGGCTGCTGCCGGGGCGTTGCGGGTGCGCGATGCCATGGTTATCGCCGCGGGCGACGCCAGCCTGAGCAGCGCTGGCTCCACCAGCGTGCTGGCCAACGGCACGGCCACAGGCGTGAGCGGGGCCCGGGTGACGGTGAACGTCGGCGGCAACCTCACCTTGCAGGGCGGTAGCGCCTCGGGGGCGAGTGCACGCATTGAAGCTGCCGCCCTTGAATGCAGCGGCACCGTGGCGGGCGACCTGGTGCTCACCGGCGGGACTGGCGCCGGCGCCCACGCCGTGCTTGGCGGCTTCGACATCGGACGGCCGAATCCGAACGAATTCACGGTGCTCGGCAACATCGCCATGAATCCCGGGACCAACGGCCACGCCCGTATCCAGTCCACCTCGCCCACCTCCATTCATCTGTGGCTGCCCAATCATTCCTCCGGGGGATACACCGTGGCGGGCAGCCCAGTGGTGAGCATGGGCCAGTCGGGTTTCTTCGCCGGCCCGAATGCGGCGGTGCTGGATCTCAATCTTTTGATCCGCTACGGGTTGCACAACCCGTCGGCCTTCACGGCCACACCCGTGCTGGTGGAGATCAACAACCTTTGGGCCGGGACGGTGTTCAACCCCTTTTCCAGACGGAAGCCGCGGCGGGTTGCCGATGACCCAGATGGTGATGATCCGGAGCAGCCTCCCCTGGGGAGCTGCCTGTGAGCAGCCGGCAGTTCAGGGCCCTGCTGGGGGCGCTTGTGCTGGGCGCGCTTGCCCTGCCGGCGGGCGCGCAGGAGGCTGGGCGGGTGGAGAGCGTCACCGGGGTGGTGTCGGTGCAGGGAGCCGATGGCGAACTCAAGCTCATGGCCCGCGGCTCCACGGTCAACGTGGGCGACACCATCGATACCCACTCGGCGGGCTTCGCGCGCATCCGCCTCGCCGATGGCGCGGAACTGGCGCTGCGCCCCAACACCAGCCTGCGTCTGGAGGGCTTTCGCTTCAGCGACGCCCGGCCCCAGGAGGACAACCTCGCCATGCGCCTGCTCAAGGGCGGCCTGCGCACCATCACCGGCCTGATCGGCAAGCGCAAGCCCGGCGCCTTCCAGTTGAACAGCGCCACCGCCACCATCGGCATTCGCGGCACCGACTTCGTGGCCCGCCTGTGCGACACCGACTGCATGAAGGAACAGGAGCAGGCCGACAAGCGCCGCCTGCCAGCCTTGAGCGGCTACGCCGGGCGCGTGCTGCAGGTGCAGGGCAGTCTGCGCGCCGCCGGTGCCGGGCGCCCCGCCGAGGGTGCCACACTCGCGGCCGGAGCGATCCTCTACCCCACCGACGTGCTGCTCACCGGACCCCAGGACAACGCTGTGGTCGTATTCCAAGATGGCTCGCGCCTGAGCCTGCAGCCCAACACCCGCCTGGCCATCGAGCGCTATCGCTTCAACCCCGGTACCGCCCCTGAGAGCTCGGCCGCCTTTCGCCTCCTGCAAGGCGGTCTGCGCGCCCTTACCGGCCTGATCGGCCAACGCAATCCCACCCGTTTCACCGTCAACACCGCCGTGGGCACCATCGGCATCCGTGGCACGGGCTTCGACGCCCAGTGCACCGGCCCCTGCGTCGACCCCAGCGGACCCAAACTGCCCGGCACAGGCACATCACCCCCGCCCACCCCGCAGGGCAGCGCGCCTGAAGGCCTCTGGGTCACCACCTGGAAGGGCACCATCTTCGTGAGCAATGATGCCGGCGTGCTGCCCGTCCCCGAAGGCGCCTCGGCCTTCACCCCAGGCAACGCGCAGCTGCCGCAAAACCTCCCAGGCACCCCGCAGTTCTTCCAGGACAGCCCCGCACCCCGGCCCGACAGCGTGCCCGTCGATATGCGCCAACTCTTCCCCAACCAGCAGGACTCCGCCGCGCCCGGCCTCTACGTGCACGTCTTCGGCGGCGCTGTGCAGCTCGATACGCCCGCCGGTGCACAACTGCTCAACCGTGGCGAGACCCGCTTCCTCGACCCCACCGGCACCCAACTCGAGCAGATCAGCATCCCCCCCAGCTTCATCCGCAACGACCCCTACATCCGCTACCCAAAGTCAGACGCCTTTTCCTGCGGCGTGGAGTAGCGCTGGAAAGGGGGACGCACCGCCACGAGGTGGTCCCCGGTCGGTTTTCATCGTTGCAGCGCCGGGGCGTGGGTGGCGGGAACACCCGACACCCAGATGCCCGCAGCTGCGTTCACTGCACCTTCAGGTTGTATTCCTTCACGGTGGCCACCAGTTCCACGCGGCGGTCGCGCTGCAGGCAATCGATCAGCGCGTCGCGCTTGAGGCCTTTGCATTCCTCCTCGGCAACCAGGCTACCCGTCTCGCCCTTGCCTTCCACCTTGAGCTTGTAGGGCGGCACGCCCTTGTCCATGAGGTATCCGGCAACGCTCCAGGCGCGCTTCTCCGACAGCTTGCGGTTGTAGTCTTCAGGACCGATTCGGTCGGTGAAACCCACCACGTGCAAGCGGTCATAGGGAGCCACGGCAAGCCGCGCGGCGATCTCATCCAGTTGCGCCTTGACGGCATCACTCAGGGCGTAACTGTCGAAGTCGAACTGGCCCTTGTCATCCATGTTGAGAACGGCCGGCAGCATGCCGTCGAGGGTTTGCAGCTTTTCGTTTTCGCCGATGAGCACCTGGTTGGCGGCGGTCTCGACCCGGCCGCGCCGCTCGCGCTCGGCGGCTTCCAGCTCGGCCTGGCGGGCACGGGCGGCCGCTTCCCTGCTGGCATTGGAGGCATCCGCCACATCACCCGAGGCCGATGCGCCCTTCCCGGTGGAGGATTCCCCGGAGGCGTGCGCCGCATCGCCCGCACCCGTATCCGCTGCACCGGCCCGGCCGGTTCTGGACGAATCGGAACCACCCGCGACTGCGTTGCCCACGGCCCCATCAGCGCCGGCAGCACCCGCGCCCCCAGCAGCCGCATTGCTCCCATCCTTCGCTGGAGATATCCCGCCCTTGCCATCGGTTGCCGCGGATACCTTGCCGTCGGCCCCACCCGGGCTGGTTGTTTGCGTGGTTTGCGAACCACTGGCACCGGAACCACCCTTGCCATCGGTTGCCGCGGATACCTTGCCGTCGGCCCCACCCGGGCTGGTTGTTTGCGTTGACTGCATGGGAACCGACTTGCCCGCGCAACCGGCAAGCATGAGAGCGGCCAGCACGGCGCCCAAACGCCAGCAACGGCCTGCATATTCGAAACATGCGTACTTCACTTGAAGACTCCTGCACAGTAGAACAGAACAGCCTGTTTAGTCGGTCCGAAAGGGCATCGGTTCCATTCGCGGCGCGCCAAGGAGTGCCCGATCAGCCTCGTTGACCGGGTTTGGAACGCTCCGATGCAAACATGACCCTAAAGACGCAGTGACCGCGTGCTTGTGACGCCAGCGGATGCGGTGCGGCATGTTAACGTCCCCCCCGTGATGAACTTTAGTCGTGTGATCTTCGCCTTGCTGCTGGGCGCCCTTGCCGGCCCGGCCCTGGCCGCGCCCGCGGAGGTGCCCCACGCGCGGGTGGAATTGCTGTCGGCCAACGCGGCGGTGGCGCCGGGCGACACCTTGTTGGTCGGTCTACGCATCGAGCATGAGCCGGGTTGGCACACCTATTGGAAAAACCCGGGCGACTCGGGCATGCCCACGCGCATCCAATGGACATTGCCCGAGGGGTGGTCCGCAGGGCCCATCTTGTGGCCCGCACCACGCCGCATCCGCGTGGGCCCGCTGGCGAATTTCGGCTACGAGGACACCGTGGTGCTTCCAGTGGAGCTGACGGTGCCGCGGCGCTGGAAGCAACCACGGGCGGCGCTCACCGCCCGCGCCGAGTGGCTGATCTGCAAGGAAGTGTGCCTGCCAGGCGGCGTCACCTTGAGCCTGGATCTCCCCGCTGGCAGGAGCAGCCCGGACAGCGCTGCCGCGGCCACCCTGCAAGCCGCCCGCGATGCGGCACCACGTGCACCGCAAGGCTGGCGACTGGAGGCCAAGGCTTCAAACAGCCATGTGCTGCTGAGGATGATTCCCGCATCTCCCTCGGCGCCTGCCCTGTCCTCGGCCGAGTTTTTCCCCGATCAACCCGATCTCATCGACAACGCGGCACCCCAGATCCTGGCGCGAGCGGATGATGGCGCGTGGAGCCTCGCGCTCACGGCCGCGCCGGGGTTTCGCGCCGACCTTCCGCGGCTTGGAGGCATCCTGGTGGTTTCGCCAGGACTGTCGCCCGACGGCACCGGGCAGGCGGCGGCCGTGGATGTGCCATGGCCGGGCGGTGCGCCATCGGCCCGGGCGAAGCTTCCTGAGGCGCCCCTGGACGCCAGCGCCATCGCCGCTGCGGCAAACGGACCTGCCGACGATCTTGGGCTGGTAATGGCACTGGCCTTTGCGTTCTTGGGCGGACTGGTTCTGAACCTGATGCCCTGCGTGTTTCCGGTGGTGTCCATCAAGGTGCTCAACTTCGCGCGCGAAGCCCATGGGAGCGCCGCGCGACTGCGCGCCCAGGGGCTCGCATTCGCGTCCGGCATCCTGCTGAGCTTCTGGGTCTTGGCGGGCTTGCTGCTGGTGCTGCGCGCCGGGGGCCAGGCGCTGGGGTGGGGTTACCAATTGCAGTCGCCACCACTGGTGGCGGGGCTGGCAACGCTGTTTTTTCTGCTCGCCTTGAACCTGTCGGGGGTGTTCGAATGGGGCACCCGGCTGCAATCCACTGCCTCGGCCGTGGACCATGGCGGCGGGCCGCTTGGCGCATTCTTTGGCGGCCTGCTGGCCACATTGGTGGCCACGCCCTGCACCGCACCGTTCATGGGGGCAGCCTTGGGCTTCGCCCTCACGCGCCCGGCGATTCAATCGCTGCTGGTTTTCACCGCCCTGGCACTGGGCATGGGCGCGCCGTATGTGCTGCTGGCGTTCCGTCCCGGCTGGTTGTCGCGGTTGCCCCGCCCGGGGCGATGGATGGAAACCCTCAAGCAGATGCTGGCCTTCCCGCTGTACCTGACGGTGGTTTGGTTATGCTGGGTGCTATCTGAACAGTTGGGAAGCGGCGCTGGCGCACGTCTCATGGCTGGCCTGGTGTTGCTGGCAGCGGCGGCATGGCTGTGGCAACGCTTCGCTGTTCAAGGCCGCTCCCGAGCGGTACGCCAGGCCGGTGTTGCCGGAGCGCTTGCCCTGGCCGCCCTTGGAGCCGGGTATGGGGCGCCCACGCAGGAACCGCCCGCGCGGACCATGCCGGCCCAGGAGGGTCCCTGGCGCCCGTGGAGCGACGCCGCCCTGACGGAGGAACTCTCTGCCGGACGGCCGGTATTCGTGGATTTCACGGCCGCGTGGTGCGTGACCTGCCAGGTGAACAAACGCCTCGTGCTTGAGTCCGAGTCAGTGCGACGGGCCTTCGTGACTCACAACGTGGCGCGTCTTCGGGCGGACTGGACCCGCCGCGACGAAGCCATCACCGCGGCGCTGGCGAAACTCGGCCGCAGCGGCGTGCCGGTCTACGCGCTCTATCGCCCTGGTGAAACCATGCCGCAGTTGCTACCGGAAGTGCTGAGTCCTGGACTGGTCACCGATGCCCTGGAGCGCGGCGCCGCGGATCGCTGATGGCAACGGCCACGATTTTTTGGGAGACCTTGTTGATGAAAACAGCCTTGCAACACGCCTGCCTTGTCGTGCTGCTTGCCGGAAGTACGGCATTCGCCGAGGTGGGGCCAGGCGATGCAGCCCCTGACTTCACTCTTCGCGACGTGAATGGCAAAACCGTGCGCCTGTCCGACTATCGGGGTCGCCACGTGGTGGTGGAATGGTTCAACGCAGGCTGCCCTTTCGTCCAGAAGCACTACGAGACGGGCAACATGCAGTCGTTGCAGACCCGCTACACCGGACAGGGGGTTGCCTGGCTTGCCATCAACTCCACCAACCCGCGCAGCGCCGACTATCGTGATGCGGGACGCTCTCAAGCGCTGCTGCGGGACTGGCAGATGGCGCCCACCGCGCTCGCGCTGGACGAGGATGGGCGCATAGGCAAGGCCTACGGCGCCAAGGCCACGCCCCACATGTTCGTGGTGGACCCGAAGGGCCGCGTCATCTATGCCGGCGCCATCGACGACAAGGCCACGTGGAAGCACGAGGACGTTAAGACCGCCCGCAATCTGGTGGCCGCAGCGCTGGACGAGGCCCTGGCGGGCCGTGCGGTGAGCACGGCCTCAACGGCACCCTACGGCTGCTCGGTGAAGTACTGACGGGTGAGACGTTCCGGCCCATGGCCAAGTAACCCGTCCTCCGCGGGCAGTCCGGGCGAGAGCGGCCGCGCGCCTCGTCCTCCACAGCCCCTCCTGGCGCGAGCGCTGCTGCCGTGACGGCGCGGCAGCGGTGGGACGTGTTCTGCCGCGTGGTGGACCATTTCGGCGACGTGGGGGTGTCATGGCGGCTGGCGCGGCAACTGGCGGCAGAGCATCCGGTGAAGGTGTGCCTGTGGGTGGATGACCTGCACACCTTCCACCGGCTCGAGGCTGCCGTGGACCCCTCGGTCCCGGTCCAGGCCGTGGGCGGCGTGGAGGTGCGGCGCTGGGACGATCCGGCGGGATTCAGCGCCCCCGCGGAGGTGGTGATCGAGGCCTTCGGCTCGCGTGTGCCGGAGGCTTATCTTGACGCCATGGCGGCCCAGCCCCGCGCGCCGGTCTGGATAAACCTGGAGTACCTCAGCGCCGAATCATGGGTGGAGGGTTGTCATGGCATGGCCTCTCCCCTTCCCACGCTGCCACTGGTAAAGCATTTCTTCTTTCCCGGATTCACCGCTGCCACGGGCGGGTTGCTGCGCGAGCGCCACCTGGAGTCGAGGCGCGTGGCCGAACTTGCGCAGCGCCCTGCGCGCATGGGAGAGGTGTGCACCGTCTCGCTGTTCGGGTATGGCGGACCTGCGGTGGGCGGGCTGCTCGGCGCCTGGGCCCATGGGGATCAGCCCATGCTGGCGCTGGTGCCCGAAAGCCGTCTGCTGCCCGACGTGGCCTCGTTCCTGGGACGGGACGCACTCGGCCCGGGAGATCGCGAGCAGCGCGGCGCGTTGACAGTGCTGGTGCTGCCTTTCCAGGATCAGGACGGCTACGACCGGTTGCTGTGGCGCTGCGACTGCAACTTCGTGCGCGGAGAGGATTCGTTCGTGCGTGCCCAGTGGGCACGGCGGCCACTGGTGTGGAACATCTACGCGCAGGAGGGTGGTGCCCACTGGGCGAAGCTGCATGCCTTCCAGACCCGTTATTCCGAAGCGCTGGACGAAGAGGCGGCGGCGGCGCTTCGGGAGTTCTGGCGGCTGTGGAACCTCTCCAGTCCATCTCCCGCCGCCCTGGCTGCTGGCTGGCACCGCTTCTGGGCCTGCCGCGAGGCGCTGGCCCTGCACGCCGAGCGCTGGGCGGCCGCGTTGCAGGCGCAGGCTGACCTCACCACCAATCTGGTGACTTTCGCCCGCGAACGCCTATAATCCGACGCTTTTTTTTCAAACTCGTGGGCCCTTCGCCGCGCAAACCTTTTCGCGGCTTCGCGGTGCCCCGCAAGCAAACCAGGTACAGCTATGAAGATCGCCCAGGAACTGCGCGTCGGAAACGTCGTCATGGTCGGCAAGGACCCGCTGGTGGTGCAGAAGGCCGAATTCAACAAGTCCGGCCGCAACGCGTCTGTCATGAAGATGAAGTTCAAGAACCTGCTCACGGGCGCCACCAGCGAGGCGGTGTATCGCGCCGACGAGAAATTCGAGGTGGTGTTGCTGGAGCGCAAGGAGGCCACCTACTCCTATTTCGCCGACCCCATGTATGTGTTCATGGATGCCGAATACAACCAGTACGAGGTGGAAAAGGACAACATGGGCGACGCGCTCAACTATCTTGAAGACGCCATGCCGGTGGAACTGGTGTTCTACGACGGCCGGCCCATTTCCCTGGCGATGCCCAACTCGGTGGTTCGAGAGATCACCTACACCGAGCCGGCAGTGCGCGGTGATACCTCGGGCAAGGTGCTCAAACCCGCCAAACTCTCCACGGGCTTCGAAGTGCAGGTGCCTTTGTTCTGTGCCACGGGCGACCGGATCGAGATCGATACGACCTCGGGCGAGTACCGCCGCCGCGTCGCGGCCTGATCAGGCACGAGCCGCCAGCGCGAGCAACGGCTCGAGCACGTCGAGCTTCATCACCCAATGGATGGGCAGGTCCGCCACGCCGCGGGCCGCACCGCGCAACTGGCCCGCCAAAGAGGCCGTGGAGTCGGAGTCACCGTCATGGTTGGCGGCGATCCGCAGCGCGTGGGTGAAATCGTCCCCCGCCAGGGCTGCCATCAGGCCTATGGCCAGCGCCTCTTCCGCCACCCATCCGCCTCCCAGTAGCGCCACGCGATTTGCCTCCTCGGCAGGGCAGGGCGCCCGTTGGGCTGCGAGGGCAATTGCCTGATCCATCCGCCGGCTGGTGAGCGGCGCTGCCGCTTGCCAGACGGTGGCCTGATGGCGCGCCGGTATCAGCGCTTGGCGCAACGGCCCCACCTCGGAGGCCGCATCAGCAGCGTGGTCGGCCTCGAACAACGACTGCACCAGGGCAGCCATTACGGCACAGGCAGCGCCGGACTCGGGATGGCCATGGGTGATGGCGCCGGCCTCGGCGGCCAGTAAAGCGCGGGATGGAACCGCTGCACCACCCGCGGCGCCGAACCCGTCAAAGCCAACAGGCGCCGAGCGCATGACGGCCCCGCAGCCCTTGCTGTCGTTGGCGGGACGGCCCAGGGTGCCCCACCCGCCATCGGCCATGGCCTTTAGACACGTGAGCCCAGGCGCCCGGCACGCCTGCAGCTCTGGCACCAGGGCAAGCATGCCGTGGGGTGCGAAGGGCCAGCGAGCGGCCGGCCCAGGCTGCTGGGTGAGCCACCAGTCGAGGTAGGCCTCCCGCAGGAAAGGGTGCGCATCCGTGGCCCCGGCTTCGCGGGCGCGGACCAACCCCTCCAGGGTGAACAGGGTCATCTGCGTGTCGTCGGAAACCTGCAGACGCCCCGCCCGCAGCACGGGCTCGCGCAGGCCATCGGCACCGTGGCGGGCGCGGATGGATTCGAGGGAGTCGAATTCGACCACGTAACCAAAGGCATCGCCCAGGGCGCCACCCAGAAGGCACCCCAACACCCGCGACTGGCGCAACAGGGCAGTCGGCGGTACGGGGCGGCAACCAGCGAGGTGTGCTCGCTGCACCTCGGTTTCCACCGCCCCCGGGCGCGCTGCACGGACGGTTCGCACCGCTTGCGTTGGTGACAACCCGCCAAATTCCACCAGCATCCGGGCCGCCACCGTGCCGGCACGCCCGAGACCGCCCTTGCAGTGCACCACCACCGAGCGCCCCGCCCTCAAGTGATGTAGCAGGCGCAGACGCACGAAGGGCCATGCCCGTTCAAAGGCCTGCCCCGGCGCCTCGCCGTCGGAAATGGGTATGTGGTGCCATTCGATACCCCGTGCCGAGAGCGCTGCGCCCAGCGCTGGCACGCCGAGCGCCAGCAACTCCTCACCCGTGACCAGGGACAACACGGCGGCCGCACCCCAGTCGCGCAGGGCATCGGCGTCTGTTTCAAGATCGCGCGCCCAGCGGGCGAACAGCGCATCGGGCTGGCTCTTTCCCGGGCACAGGGTGAGCCCCAGTCGTCCCGCTCCATCAGGCCAGGGAAGGTAATCCACTCTCAGAGGATCGCTGCTGCTGGTACGCAACCTGGCGGTATGGTTTCCCATGGCGGATTCAGCCTCGCCCGCGAACGGCGCGAGGCGTGGCCGCGCCACCCCTGAACAAAGGGACCGCCAGAGGGCCGTGTAGCAGCGCAGCGCGGTTGCTCGCACCGACGAGGACGCCGCGAAGCCTGGGCGTGCTGCTGACGCCGTTTTCGCCGAGTTTGCGGCGCAACCACGTAGGCACATCGAAATCCACGCTGCCGTCGGAGCGACGGCCAGGCGCCCTGCCGAAGCCGACGCCAGTTGTTCGGGAATGCTGCACAACCGGTGCCGATGACCGCCGCAGTTTGGCCGATTCGACGCACGGAGGCAGGACCAGGCAAGGCAGGGGCAATCGGAACATGGCTATGACTCGCGTGAAACCCGCGGTTGCGGGCGTGACGGCGATGATGAGGGAGGCACAGGCTCAGGAGATGAGCCCGCCGAACCCTCAGTGCGCAGACGGGTCGCCCAAGTACGCCGCCGCGGCGCGCGCCAGCTCCTCGGCCACCGCCTGGCGCAGCGCCGGGGGGTGGAGCACCTCCACTTCGGCGCCATGGCGCAGCACATCCATGAGGAGCTCGCGGTGATCGCTGTAGGGCAATTCGAGAATCCAGCCGCCGTCGGGCTGGGATTCACCCCGCTGGGCGGGATGCCATTGCTCCCGAGCCACCCATCGCGCCCGGGCTGGCGAAAAACGCAGCCTGGCCCACTGCACTTCCGCGCCACTGAAGATGCCGTAGCCACTGGCCAGCACGGCATCGAGAACGTCCTCGGGTACTTCGCGGGCCGCCCCTTCCAGGGTGTGCACCGATTCGAGGGCATCCACGGCGAAGCTGCGCAGACCGTCGCGGAGGTGGCACCAGGCATCCAGGTACCAGTTGTCGCGGTAGTGCACCAGACGCTGGGGCGAAACCTCGCGCTCCGTACGGGAATTCGTGGCCCGGTTGTGGTGCCGGATGCGAATGCGGCGACGCTGCAGCACTGCTGCAGCCACGGCGTCGAACTGCCGCGCCCCGGTGAGGCGACGCGCCTGGTGCAGGATGCGGACGCGGTGGCGCACCGCCTCGGCGCCGTGCCCGCGGCTGCCAAGCAGTTTCTGCAGGCGCGAGGCGAGAGGCCGCAGGTGCGCCTCGAGCACACCGGAGCCCAGGCTGGCCAGCAGATGTTCCAGCGTGAGAAGGGCGTGGGCCTCCGCATCGCTGAACCACAACCCCGGCAGTTCCGAACGGCCCTCCACCACCTCCAGGCGATAGCCCCCGGCCAGACGGTCCCACGTGATGGGCACGTTCATGCGGCTTCGCAGGTACTCCACGTCGCGCTTCAAGGTGGCGGCCGAGACCTCCAGTTCCTGGCGGAATGTCTGGCTCGACACCACTCTGCGCGCGTGCAGAAGCTGCGTCATGCGATAGAATCTTTCGGTGCGGTCCATGCAGTTTTTCGATGGGTTACGGTGGCAGGTCCACCTTGCGGTTTTTTATCGTGACAGCGGCTTTCGAAGGGCGCTCCACGTCGCGAGAGCGGCATTCTCAGGGGGGTGATCTGGCATGTCGATTCTGGATATGTCGTTGGTGAGTGGGTTCATCTTGCTGGTTGTGCTCATCGTCATTCGTGCCAAACAGCGGTAGCAGGATGCCGGTCGAGGCGAGGGGTGCGCTCGCTTCTCGGATTGCGTCCGGTTGGAGCTGGCGTTCGCGGTCTACCCCAGGATCTCCATAAGGAACCATCTTCCGCGGGCGACCCTCCATGCAGTCACTGGGCGCGTCGCCCCAACTCCCTGGAGATCCAGCCATGCACCTGACTTCCCCTCATTGGTTTCGCCTCTTCGGACTCGCTTGCCTGGTGGCGGCCCTTGGCGCTTGTGCAGCCACTGGCAGCAAGGAAGCCGACACCAAGCCTGCCACATCGGCCACCGGATACCAGCCAGTGTCGGATTTGCCTATCCCCTCGGGTACGTCGATCAAGCCCGAGCGTTCACTGATTCTTGGTTCCGGCGATGCGTGGCTGGGCCGCATGTCCCTGGACGTGAAGCTCAATTCCACCCAGACCTTCGCCTTCTACCAGGAGCAGATGCCAGCCTATGGCTGGCAGGAAATCACGGCGGTGCAAGGCAAGAACAGCATCCTCACCTACATTCGCGGCGAGCGCGCGGCCACCGTGGAGGTGGAGCCCGGCACGCTGGGTGGGTCTGCTGTGTCCATCACCGTCAGCCCGCGCAAGCAGCAGGCGACTTCCAAGTGACGAGGATTGCGACGTGGCCCTCCTGGGAATGAACCACTTCACGGTGCTCACCGCCGATCTGAGGCGTTGCCTGGATTTTTATGTGGGTGTGCTTGGCCTTTCCGAAGGACCACGCCCGGATCTGGGCTTCCCGGGAGCATGGCTGTACGCCGGCACGACTGCCGTCCTGCATGTGATTGCGGGACGGCCCATGCCATCCGACCCGCGGGGAGTGCTCGACCACATGGCCTTCACGGCCAATGACCTTGCGGGCACCACGGCGCGTCTCGAGGCGGCGGGCGTGAGCTTCGATCTCCGCCGCCAGAATGCGTCGGCCACATGGCAACTGTTCTGTTTCGACCCGGACGGCGCCCGGGTCGAACTGGACTTCGACGCCTCGGAATCGATCACCGCTTCCTGAAGATCCCGGCAGCTCGCCAACCCGGGAAGCCCCTCAAGACTCTGCCTCGCGCATGCAACGCTCGAAGACGGCATCGCCGAACAACTCGAGCGGAAAGGCCTCGCCATGGCGCGCCCGGGCTTCCGCCCACGCTGCATAGCCTTCGTCGAGTAGCCGGTTCACGAACGCAACCTCATTTGCGCTTTCGTCACCGTGCCAATGAATCTTCACCTGGGCACGCGGTGTTCCCTGGCTGGAATAGTGCGCAGCCAGCACCTGCATGCGTGCGCTGTAGGCACAGCGGTCCGCCCGGCTCATCTCGCTGACCCGATCGGCACGAACGTCGCCGACGGCGACGAGAACAAGGCACGCGGCGACCGCGCAATAAGAACGTCTCATGAAAGGCTCCCGAGGGAAGTCTGTACCGATGGCCACCCTGTCGGCATAGAGGCGAGTTTAGCGTGCCTTGCCCGCCAGGATCGGGAACAAGGGCGACAGTGGCGAGCACCTCGTCCAATGACTCCCAAAGTACCCAAGACGGGGCAGCTTTCGTTGGAAAAAAGCCAGCCTTGTCAAGCTCCACGACAAAGTTATCAAGAATTACCGACGCAAGCCACCCATCCGGCCGGGCGCGCGTCATACACTAGAAAGATACATATAACTATCTGTTTTAAATAATTGTTTTTGGTGCCCGTTTTGCGAGCAGTCCAGCCGAAAACAAGCCGCCACAAGAACTTAGTTCAGTTTTCCGATGACTTTTCCACATCGTTATCCACAGTTTCTGTGGATGCGCGGGCCCGTCTGCGAAACGACAGCAATCAGGCGTCCAGGTCAGGGGAGCAATCGCATAATCCAATGTAACCAACCCAACTCCATGTGGTGGCACGGGGGGGATCAGCGTCGAGGTCCATATCCCAGTGCTGGCGGCCATGAAAGGGGCCCATTGCCAGGATTTCTCCCTTGCAATTCCTCGAGGATCCCGTTGCCAGTGCACGCGCAGCACGCTCAGCCCTCTCCTTTCGCACAACCAGCGCACGGGAATAGGCTTGCTGAGCGTCATGCACTGCGTCGTCGCCAATGCCGTTACCCACCACCCATTCGAAGTGCAACTCAGACACCGGGGGACAGCCCTGCACTGCAGCCATGAGATGAGCGACCCCGGTACCGCGCTCCTTACGCTTCTTTTTCTTGCTCCCGTCTTCCTCGGTGGCTTTGCGGTCCGACTTTCTGCCCATTTTGTCTCCCAGCCAGGCTCACGCCGCTGCACGATCCGCAAGGACCAATCCGCCATCAGGCGCCCGCATCGGGTTACGCAGGCAAGGCCTCAACCAGCGGATCTGGCCAGCCCCATCAATGGTCAGTCTGCCACGCATCCCTGATTGGCCGACCAACGCAATAGGGTCGCCACCAGCGGCACCCGGAGTGTATCGCAGCCGTTCACGTGGGAACTTTTCACCGGTCGGCGCTCTCGCAGGGGCACTCCAAACCCTTTCTCGTTTCGAGGTTACCGTCCATGTCGTCAATTCTCCGCGCAGCCCTGGCTGGTCTTCTGTACGCCGTCCCTCTGGCGGCCTCCGCAGGGTGCCCCGCCCTGCTCAACCATCAATTCAAGGGCCTGGACGGCAAACCCCTTGACCTGTGCCAGTTCGAAGGCAAGGCTGTTCTGGTGGTGAATACGGCCAGCCGATGCGGCTTCACACCCCAATTCGAGAAGCTGGAGGGGTTGTATCGCCAGTATCGAGAAAAGGGTCTCGTGGTGGTCGGATTCCCGTCGAACGATTTCCGTCAGGAACTGCAAAGCAACGCCGAGGTTGGCGATTTTTGCCGTAGTACCTATGGGGTGCAGTTTCCCATGGTGGAGAAGACTTCGGTGACGGGTGACGGTGCCAACCCCTTCTTCAAGCAGCTGGCCACCTCCGCCAACGAAGCGCCGCGCTGGAACTTTCACAAGTATCTGATTGCCCCGGATGGCCGCACGGTGCACAGCTTCCAAAGCCAGGTGGAACCGGACGCACCGGCAGTAATGGCCAAGCTTCAACCCATGCTTCGCAAGTAGCGCAAGCAAGCGCAATCCCCATGATGTGCCCGGTCGCTATAATCGCGCGCCGTGCGCGAGTGGCTAAATCAGTGGATTCACCACGCTGGCGATGCCGGCGGCAACCATGGAGCAGTCCATCATGACCAAGCGGGAATTGAAAGAACAGAACGAAGCGCTGCGCAACCTCCTTCTGGAGATCCGCGACATGATCGATTCTGAACTCGAGGCCATCGACGAGATGGAGGAGGACGACGACGAGGAAGAAGAGGAAGACGAAGAGTAACCGCCTTCCTGGCCTGCGATGGTGATCACTGCAGTTGCTCCACCACCGTCGCAACCCCGCCCATCATCCGATGTGCCCTGCATCGCGGCGTGGCCGTGACGGCCGAATCCACCACACCGGGCTGGTTTCTTGGCTGGCACCACGAACCGCGCTATGGCGTCCCCACGGGGATTCGAACCCCGGTTACCGCCGTGAAAGGGCGATGTCCTAGGCCTCTAGACGATGGGGACCCGGTGAAGCCGGGCTAGGCCGGTACAGCAGGATTTTCGTTCCGCGCACCGGCGATGGTGGTGGAGGTAAGCGGGATCGAACCGCTGACCTCTTGCATGCCATGCAAGCGCTCTCCCAGCTGAGCTATACCCCCGCCGGAACGAAGGCGCGGATTATAGGTATCGCCATGGGCCGTTGCAACAGCCGCGACACTTCAGCGTGTCAGCCGCTAATCCGGCAACCGGGGCCGTTCGGCATCCATGCGCGCCAAAGTCTCTTCCCGGCCGAGCACCTCCAGCACGGCATCGATCGCGGGCGTCTGGGCTTCGCCAGTGACGATCAATCGCAAGGGCATGGCAAGCCTTGGCATTTTCAGTCCGTGAGCAGCCACGACTTGCTTGAGGCTTTCCTGGATGGTCACTCGGTTCCAGTCGATATGGGCAAACCGGTTGCGTAGTTCATCCATGGCGCGCCCCAAACCGACCATGTAGTGCTGCTCACGCAGTGCCGCGGCAGGTTCGAGGCGCCGGTAGAAATACACCGCCGCGTCAGCCAGTTCCTCCACGGTATTGACCCGCTCCTTGAGCAGCGCCGCCACCTTCTCCGCCAGCGGCCCCCGATCAGGGTCGCAGCCAGTCTTTTCGAGAAACGGGCGCATCAGGGCCGCTAACCGCGCGTCGCCGGCTCCCTTCAGGTACTGCGCATTCAGCCACAGAAGCTTCTCCGCATTGAAGCGTGCCGGACTGCGAGAGATGTGGCGAAGATCAAACCACTCGACAAACTGCTTCATGGAGAAGATCTCTTCGTCGCCGTGCGCCCAGCCCAGGCGCGAGAGGAAATTGTTCAGCGCCTCGGGCAGATAGCCACTGTCCAGGTACTGCATCACACTCACTGCGCCGTGGCGCTTGGACAGGCGTTCGCCGTCCTCGCCCAGGATCATGGGTACGTGGCCGAAGCTGGGAAGCGGTGCGCCGAGCGCCCGGTAGATGTTGATCTGGCGGGGAGTGTTGTTCACATGATCATCTCCCCGGATCACGTGGGTGATGTTCATGTCCCAGTCATCCACCACCACGCCGAAGTTATAGGTGGGCACGCCATCGGCACGCATGATGACCAGGTCGTCCAGTTCCTCGTTGGCGAAGCTGATGGGGCCCTTGACAAGGTCGTCCCAGGTGACCACGCCGTCATCGGGGTTGCGGAAGCGGATCACCGGTCGCACTCCCGCCGGCGGGGTGCGCCCCTTCGCATTCTCGGGCCTCCAGCGGCCGTCATAGCGCGGCTTGTCGCCCCGGGCGCGTTGCTGCTCCCGCATGGCGTCCAGTTCGTCCTTCGAGGCATAACACGGGTAGGCCTTGCCCTCGGCCACCAGCCGCTCGCATACCTCCCTGTAGCGATCGAGCCGCTGCATCTGGTAGAACGGACCCTCGTCGTAGTCGATGTTCAGCCACTCCATGGCATCCAGAATGGCCTGGGTGGAGGCGGCGGTGGAGCGCTCGGTGTCGGTGTCCTCGATACGCAGCACGAACGTGCCGCCATTTTTCCGGGCGTAGGCCCAGGAGAACAGCGCGGTGCGCGCGCCGCCGATGTGCAGAAAGCCTGTGGGACTGGGCGCGAAGCGGGTACGAACAGGAGAAGGGGGAGCGGCCACGGGGCAGATCATCCGGCAGGAAAAGGCCGCGATTCTACCCGCCCCCAATGGGGGTTTGACCCCGTTTGGCGGGCTGTGGTGTAATCCGCCCCCGCTGAACGGCGGGCGGTTAGCTCAGCGGTAGAGCACTGCCTTCACACGGCAGGGGTCACTGGTTCGATCCCAGTACCGCCCACCAACCTCGGCCCCGCCTGCGCCGCGTTCCTGCGGCCTTCCCCTAGAATCCGGGCTGTGATCCCCGCCCAGGCAGATTCGCAGGCTCCGCTGGTTTCCCTGGCCGGCGTCTCGCTTACCTACCCCAATGGCGTGCGCGCCCTCGCGCCGGCGAGCGTGTCGGTACGCCCGGGCGAGTTCGTTTCCGTGATCGGTCCGTCGGGCTGCGGCAAGAGCACGCTGCTCCGTCTGGCGGCTGGCCTTCTGCTCCCCGCCGAAGGCACAGTCTCGAGAGCCGCCGACTGCCGCCCCGCCTTCGTCTTCCAGAGCCCCACGCTCATGCCCTGGGCGAGCGTGTCGCGCAATGTCGCCTTGCCCCTGGAGCTCGAGAAGGTGCCCACGGCCGAGGCGCGCGAGCGCGTCGCCGAGGCGCTCCAGCGGGTGGGCCTTTCGGAGTTTGGCGATGCCCTTCCACGCGAACTCTCCGGCGGCATGCAGATGCGCGCCTCCATCGCCCGGGCGCTGGTGACGCAGCCCCGCCTGCTGCTCATGGATGAACCCTTCGGCGCTCTCGACGAAATCACCCGCGCGCGTCTCGACCGGGAACTGCTGGCGCTGTGGCGCGCGCGCGCCCTGGGGGTGCTGTTCGTGACGCACAGCCTGTACGAGGCGGTGTTCCTGTCCACGCGCATCCTCGTGATGTCGCCACGCCCCGGGCGCATCGCTGCCGAACTGGTTGTCGACGAGCCCGCGCCGCGTGACGACGCTTTTCGCGTGAGCCCGCGTTTCGCGCAGCTCTGCGCGCACCTGCAGGACGAAATGACCCGCGCGGGCGCCACATGAACGGCAGGCCCGCGGCGCTGATCGCGCCGGCTCTGGTGGGGCTTGCCGCGCTCGGACTGTGGCAAGGGGCCGTGAGCCTGTTCGAGGTACCGCCCTGGCTCGTACCCGGTCCTGCGCTCGTGGCGCGCACGCTGGTCGCCGACGCAGGACTGCTGCTGGGCGCGCTGGCGGTGACGCTCGCCATCGCGCTGACCGCCCTTGCCTGTGCCGTGGCGCTCGGGGTCTGCCTGGCCTTCCTGTTCGTGCAGAGCCGCGCCATCGAAGCGAGCCTGCTGCCCTACGCGGTGCTGCTCCAGGTCACGCCCATCGTCGCCATCGCCCCGCTCATCATCATCTGGGTGCACGAGCCGCTGCCGGCCCTGGTGATCTGCGCCACCATCGTGGCGCTGTTTCCCATGGTGTCCAACACCACGCTGGGGCTCAAGAGCGTGGATCCCGGCCTGCTGGACCTGTTCCGCCTGCACGGAGCCACGCGCTGGCAGGTGCTGGCGCGTCTGCGCGTTCCATCGGCCCTGCCCTACTTCTTTGCCGGATTGCGCGTCTCCAGCGGCCTGGCCCTGATCGGAGCGGTGGTGGCGGAGTTCGTGGCCGGCACGGGAGGCACCGACTCGGGGCTCGCCTACCAGATTCTCATGGCCGGGCTGCAGCTCAACATCCCGCGGCTGTTCGCGGCGCTGGTGCTGATCACCGTCACGGGGGTGGCACTGTACGGATTGACCAGCCTCGCGGCGTGGCTGGCGCTTCGTCGATGGCACGAAAGCGCGAGGGGCTGACGCGAGGACCCTCGGCGCCGGCCGTGCCGCGCACGCCCGATGCGCCTGGCTGACCTAAAATCAAACGCCGTCCCCGGAGACCTGCCGCCATGTTCCCCACTGCCCGCTTTGCGAGCGCCCTGCTCGCCATCATGGTTTTGCTCGCCACCGGCTCCGCCCGTGCCCAGGCCCCCGAGAAGTTCGTGTTCATCACCAACTGGCTCGCCCAGGCCGAGCACGGCGGCTTCTACCAGGCGCTGGCCGAAGGGACCTATCGCAAGCACGGCCTTGACGCGGAAATCCGCATGGGTGGGCCCCAGGTCAACGTCCTGCAACTGCTGCTGGCCGGGCGCGCCGACGCGGTGATGGGTTACGACCTGCAAACCATCAGCGCGGTGGAAAACGGCCTGCCGGTGGTGACCATCGGCGCCACCTTCCAGAAGGATCCGGCGGCACTCATTGCCCACCCCGACGTCCAACGCATCGAAGACCTCAAGACCCGCACGCTGCTCATCGGCCAGGCGAGTGAAACCACCTTCTGGCCGTGGCTCAAGGCGAAGTACGGCTTCAGCGACGCGCAGAAGCGGCCCTACGCCTTCAGCGTCCAGCAGTTCCTGGTGGACCGCAACGTGGCCCAGCAGGGCTACGCCACCTCCGAGCCCTTTGCCATCGAGCGCGGCGGGGTGAAACCCATGGTGTTTCTGCTCGCGGACCTGGGCTATCCACCCTACGCACAGACCATCGTCACCACCCGGGCCGTGCTGGAGAAGCGCCGTGACGCCCTCACCCGCTTCCTGCGGGCCACGGCCGAGGGATGGAAGAGCTATCTCGCCAACCCGGCGCCCGGCAACGCATTGGTGCGCAAAGCCAACCCGGAGATGGACGAGGCCATGCTCGCCTACGGCGTGGCGCGCATGAAGTCCTTCGCCCTGGTCACGGGTGGTGAGGCCGCCAGCCGAGGCATCCTGGCCATGACCGATGCCCGCTGGAAGCAGACCTGGGCCTTCATGTCCTCGGCAGGGCTGGCGAAGCCGGGCACGGACTGGAGCAAGGCCTATACGCTCGAGCTATTGGAGTCGGTGCGCGTGCTGCCCTGAGCCTTCCACAGACACTGGCCCTTGGAGGCCTTGTCCAGTTCCTCCAGATAACGCCCGTGGGCCTCGCGTTCGGCCTCGGTGGCTCGCAGGACCGTCAGCGTGAGGGGGCCTGCCTGCGCCAGCTCCGCACCGCCTCCAGTGTTTTCGGCGGCGAGATCCATGGCGAGACTGTCCTGGCCGCGGGTCATGGCGAGATAGGCTTCCGCCAGCAAACGGGCATCCAGCAGCGCACCGTGCAAGGTGCGGGCGGAGTGGTCGACGCCATAGCGCTCGCACAGGGCGTCCAGACTGTTGCGCTTTCCGGGATGCAGTTCCTTTGCCAGGCGAAGGGTGTCGAGCACGCCGCTGGCATGTGCGGCGATACCGGGCAGGTCAAGGCGGCGCAACTCGGCATCGAGGAATGCGATGTCGAAGGGCGCGTTATGGATCACCAGTTGCGCCTCGCGAACGAACTCCAGAAACTCCGCCGCCACCTCTCCGAACAGCGGCTTGTCGGAGAGGAACTCCTCGGTCAGTCCATGCACCTCCAGCGCGCCCGGATCGCTGGGCCTCTTCGGATTGAGGTAGCGATGGAAGGTGCGGCCGGTGAGGCATCGATTCACCAGTTCAACGCCGGCCAGCTCGATGACGCGGTGCCCCAGCGCGGGGTCGAGACCCGTGGTTTCAGTGTCGAGAATGACCTGGCGCACTGCGGCTAGCCACGCGCTGCGGTCGCAACGCCCCGATTGGCGAGGCGGTCCGCGCGCTCATTACCGTCGTGGCCAGCATGGCCCTTCACCCACACCCATTCCACCCGGTGGCGTGCCGCCAACGCATCCATCTGGCGCCATAGCTCGGCATTCTTCACGGGTTTGTTGTCTGCGGTCTTCCAGCCGCGCCGCTTCCAGGCATGAATCCACTCGGTGATGCCTTTCTGCACGTATTGCGAATCGGTGTGCAAGCGCACTGCCGACCCTTCAGGCAGCGCCGCCAGCGCCTGGATGACGGCTGTCATCTCCATGCGGTTGTTGGTGGTCAGCGCCTCGCCGCCGCACAGCTCTCGTTCCCCGCCAGCCTCGCGCAACAGAACACCCCATCCCCCCGGCCCCGGATTTCCCTTGCAAGCGCCATCTGTGAAAGCTTCCACCATGCCGCCCTCAGGGTGCTCCGCCGCGTCTGTGACACGAGCCGTCACGCTGCGCAATGCGCTGGGGCACCGGGGAAAGCAGGCGCCTGCGCGAGGACGCCATGCGCCAGCGCGGCGTGATCAATCGCACACCGCTCACGCGCTTGACGCCGTGCAGCAGATAAACGCCGCCAGCGAAGGGCCACCAGCGGTCGCCAGCCGCCTCCATGAAGTTCCAGCGCGCCAACCAACGCTCGCCTCGACAGGGCGGTACATAGGCTGTCATGCGGCCTGCAGCCACCTCGAAGCCAAGCAACGCGAGCCAGTCCTTGATGCGCGGCAGTCCCACGAACTGGCCGCACCAGGGGTAGTCCCCGCTGCGAGCGCGCACCCGACGAGCCAACCCCCAGAGGCTCCAGGGATTGAAGGCGGACAGAACCACGCGCCCCTCTGGGCGAAGCACCCGCTGCACCTCACGCAGCAGCTGATGGGGGTTGGGGCTGAACTCCAGCGCGTGGGGCAGCAGCACCAGATCCACACTGCCGCTTGCGAAGGGCATTTCACAGGCATCGGCAGACACGCGAACCGGCCCATCCGGCCCCATGCAGACATGCAATGGCATACGGTTGGACCGCAGGAAGTCGAATTCGGGCAAACCCACCTGAAGGGCATTGAAGCCGAACACATCGCCCACTTCCGAATCGAACCAATCAAACTCGCGCTGCAACAGATACGATCCCAGTGGCGTACGGAACCACTGAGCCAGACCCTGGAATGCACCGGCTTCAATTGACACGGGAATCGATTGCACTGGAGACTCGGCGGGCGATGAAAACTGAAATCGTTCCTCTGCGGGCCTTCCGCGACAATTACATCTGGACCGTTCACAACGGCAGGCATGCCGCCGTGATCGATCCGGGAGACGCTGCGCCGGTGTTGGAGTTTCTGCGCGCTGGCGACCTGCGTTTGTGCGCCGTGCTGTGCACCCATCACCATTCCGATCATGTCGGCGGCTGTGCGCAACTCTCATCCGAGTATAACGTACCGATCATCGGACCCGCGGCCGAGCGCATCGACGCTCTCACCACGCGGGTGCGCGGTGGCGATTGCGTCACGATACCCGAGCTTGCGCTGCGCTTCGACGTGCTGGACATCCCGGGCCATACGGCAGGACACATTGCCTTCGCGGGCCACGGCTGGCTGTTCTGCGGCGACACCCTGTTCTCCGTGGGTTGCGGGAGGTTGTTCGAGGGCACGCCCGCGCAAATGCACGCTTCGCTCTCGAAGCTCGCTTCCCTGCCCGATCACACGCAGGTTTTTTGTGGGCACGAATACACCGCCGGCAACATCCGCTTCGCCACCCTGGTGGAGCCGAACAATGCCGCCCTGATGGCTCTTCGCAACAAAGTGGATGCGCTGGCCCGCCAGGGTCTGCCATCTCTGCCTTCTCTCATGGGCGACGAGCGCATCGTGAACCCATTCCTGCGTACGGCTGTTCCCGAGGTACGCGCCGCAGCCGAGCGGCGCGCACAGAGCATCCTCGATGACGACGTGGCGGTGTTCGCGGTGCTGAGGGATTGGAAGAACCAGCAGTCCTGACGGCGTTGGCTGGGCAGATCCGTCGCGGGGGTTGCTGCAAAACGCCCTCGAGATGGCGAAGAAATCCTTCCGCAGGCCCCTGGACCCCTCACGGGATCGCCAAGCAGGCCAGAAGTAATTGACTGTAATCAATGGCCTGTTTACGCTCTGTCAACAATCCAAAGAGCTTCGCGCAATGATCCTGGCATCTTTCAAGGCCGGTTTCTTATACGGTTTGATCGCGGCGGTTGGCTGGGCGCATGCCGCACAGCATCCAGCAGGCAATGGGGAAGGTACCTTCTCCATCGAACCAACCGGGAGCCCGGCGCCCGGCGGCGCCCGGCATGACGTCGTCGGCGTTCGTCACGACATCTCGTCCTTTCCTCTGCGACTGGTGGAGGACGCTCGGCCCATCAACGATGTGCCTCGGCTTCCGGTCTCGCTCGACCCGCCCATTCGCATGGATGCCGCACCGGTTACGCCCGTGGTGCCCGACAGTGCGTCCGTGACCAGCCCGCTTTCCGTGGAGCACGAACGCCCTGGCGTCGCTGGGCAATCCATCCAACCCGAAAGCGTCACGCGATCCAGCGCACTCCCGCCTGTTGGGAGCCCTGCGGCCAAGGGTGCCGCGCCGCCCGAGGCAAGGGATTCCGCCGCCAGGCCTGAAGGACAACCCCCCGGCAGCCTGTGGGCGCGTATCCGGGCTGGTTTCGCCATCCCCGAGATCGATACCGGCGCGGTGCGCCGCCACGAGGCCTGGTATCTGAATCGTCCTGCCTACATGGCGCGAATGGTGGAGCGCGGCCGCCGTTACTTGTTTTTCGTGGTGGAAGAGCTCGAGAAGCGTGGCATGCCCACGGATCTGGCATTGCTGCCCATGATCGAGAGTGCCTACAACCCGGGCGCATATTCGCGCGCCCACGCCGCAGGCATGTGGCAGTTCATTCCTGCCACTGGCCGACGCTACGGCTTGGAGCAGAACTGGTGGTACGACGGCCGGCGCGATGTCATGGCTGCCACTCGGGCCGCTCTCGACTACCTGCAAAAGCTGTATGCCGACTTTGGTGACTGGCACTTGGCGCTGGCCGCCTACAACTGGGGCGAAGGTGCGGTGGGCCGCGCAGTGGAGAGGAATCGGCGTCTTCAACAGCCGTCGGGCTATCTCGACCTGCGCATGCCCGCTGAAACGTCCAACTATGTGCCCAAGTTGCAGGCGGTGAAGAACATCGTGGCTGACCCCGCGCGCTACGGCCTGAGCCTGGAAGATATCCCCAACCAACCCTACTTCACCCGCGTGGCACTGCCCGCCCATATGGATGTGAAGCGCGCCGCGGCGCTGGCTGAAATGGAACTCGAGGAATTCCGCTCCCTCAACCCCGCCCACAACCGCCCGGTCATTACGCCGGCGGGTGGCGCCAGCGTGCTGCTGCCAGTGGACCGGGCAGCGGTCTTCCACGCCAATTTCGAATCGAATGACGACCCGCTGGTTACCTGGCGGGTGCATACCTTGCGCCCGCGGGAAACCCTGGCATCCCTGGCCAGCCGCTATGGCCTGGCGCCCGCCACGCTGCGGCAGGTGAACGGGATCGGCGCTCGCGGCCATTTGCGCGCCGGACAGGCGCTGCTGGTACCCACGCCCGGTGCCTCCAAGGCGGCGGAAGTGGATTTCGCCTTTGCCGCACTATCGCACCAGCCCGCCTTCATCGACGCTGCGCCAAGCTTCCACAAGGCACGCCGCGGCGAAACCTTGCAGTCCATCGCCGCGGACTTCGGTCTGAGCGCCTCGGACCTGGCGCGCTGGAATCACCTCAAGGGTGGCAAGGCAAGGCCCGGCCAACGCATCGCGCTGGCGCCGCCAGTCCCGAAACATGCCCGCGGCGGGCACCGCTCGGTCCATGGCAAGGCCGCGAAGCAGGCGCCGCGGTCGAAGCCTCATGAGCATCCGCGGCGCACCGGAGGGACGCGACCGCTACTGGCTGCCCGTAGCTGATCCTGAAGCCGCCCCAGAACCTCAAAGGCCGCGTGTTCGCCTCATGCCTGCCGGCTTACGATGCCGCAGGCCCTGCCAGCACGCAACGCACGCTGTGTCCCGGGGCGACATTCACCGTCGAGGGGTAACTTTCACGGCAGGACGGCTGCGCGTGGGCACAGCGCGGATGGAAGTGACAGCCCGCCGGAGGATTGGCTGGTGAGGGCAGGTCGCCCTCGGCGCGTAACCGTAGCCGCTCGCCCTGGCCATCGAGCCGCGGCACGGCCGCCAGCAGTGCCTGGGTGTAGGGATGGCGCGGCGATTCCAGCACCTGGCCCACGCCGCCGTGTTCCACGATGCGGCCCAGGTACATCACCGCCACCTCGTGGGCCAGAAACTCCACCACCGACAGGTTGTGGGTGATGAACAGATAGGCCAGCCCAAGCCGCTGCTGCAACTCGCGCAGCAGATTGAGAATTTGCGCCTGTACCGACACATCCAGCGCCGAGGTGGGCTCGTCGCACACGACGACTTTTGGTTCCACCGCCAGCGCACGGGCGATGGCGATGCGCTGGCGCTGACCTCCCGACAGTTCGTGAGGATAGCGGTGGCGCATGTCGGTGCTCAAACCCACCTGTTCCAGCAGTTCATCCACGCGTCGATCTCGGGCCGCGGCATTACCGCCCACACCCAACGCCAGCATGCCCTCGCTGACGATTTCCGCCAGCCGCATGCGCGGGTTGAGGGAAGCGAAGGGGTCCTGGAAGATGATCTGGAAATCGCGCCTGCGGTTGCGCAGTGCTGCGCCGTCCAG
>JBIIUM010000135.1:0-8531 GCA_044339985.1 Burkholderiales bacterium
CCGCCGAGCCGTTGATGGTTTGCACCGCGAACCCCAGCGCCACGCCCAGCGCGATGGCGGCCACCGACACCAGGGTGCGGCCCGGGTGCTGGCGCAGCGGGCCGAGGGCCAGGCGGGCGTTCATGGCCGCTGGGAACCGGCGGCAGCGCGAAGGTTCAATAGCCACAACACCAAAGGACGGCTGCGGTAGACTCCGCGCCCCCTGCGTTTCCAACCCCTTGCTTCACAGGAGATCACCATGGCCGCGGACGTCATCGATTACGAGATTTTCGGCAACGAGATGCAGTATGTGGAAATCGAGCTCGATCCGGGCGAAGCCGCCATCGGCGAGGCCGGCAGCATGATGTACATGCACGACCAGATCGGCATGGACACGGTGTTCGGCGACGGCAGCGGCTCGGCCGCCCAGGGCGGCCTGATGGGCAAGCTGCTGGGCGCCGGCAAGCGGCTGCTCACCGGCGAATCGCTGTTTACCACCGTCTACACCAACCAGGGCAGCGGCAAGCGCCGCGTGGCCTTCGCCGCGCCCTACCCCGGCAAGATCGTGCCCATCGACCTCAAGGCCGCGGGCGGCACCTTCATCTGCCAGAAAGATGCATTCCTGTGCGCCGCCCGCGGCGTGTCGCTGGGCATCGCCTTCCAGCGCAAGCTCGGCGTGGGCTTCTTCGGCGGCGAGGGCTTCATCATGCAGAAACTCGAGGGCGATGGCCTGGCCTTCATCCACGCCAGCGGCACCCTCATGAAGCGCGACCTCGCCCCCGGCGAACTGCTGCGCGTGGACACCGGCTGCCTGGTGGGCCTCACCCCCTCGGTGCAATACGACATCGAGTACGTGGGCAAGGTGAAAACCGCGCTGTTTGGCGGCGAGGGCCTGTTCTTCGCCGCCCTGCGCGGGCCCGGCACCATCTACCTGCAATCGCTGCCCTTCTCGCGGCTGGCGAGCCGGGTGTTCGCAGCCGCGCCCCAGCGCGGCGGCGCCCGGGAAGAAGGCTCCATGCTGGGCGGCTTCGCCGCCGGGGGCCTGCTGGGCGGCCTACTGGGCGGAGACGACGAGTGAATCCGGAGGGCGCGGCGGGCACGGGGCTGCTGTACGGCCCGGGCCTCGCGCCCGCCGGGGCGGCCGTGGCGGTGCACGCCACGGCCGAGGGCCTCGCGCTGCCCGACGCGCGCCCCGGCCCGCCGCTGCCCTGGAACGCCCTGGCGGCGCGCTCCAGCGACTACGGCACGGCAACCCTCACGCTGCAGTGGACCGAGGCCGGCGCCACCCTTGCCCTGGTGGTGAGCGACGCCGCCACCCGTGCCGCCCTGGCCCCCTTTCTGCCCGCCGTTCCCAGGGCTGCGCCCGCGGCCGGGCGCGGCACGCGCCGGCTGTCGGCAACCCTGATCGCCGTGCTGGTGGTGCTGCCGCTGCTGCTGCTGGGCGCGCTGGTGATGCAGAGCGCACGGGTGGTGGACTGGGTGGTGGAGCGCATCCCCGTGGAGACGGAAATCGCCCTGGGCAAGGCGGCGGCCAGGCAGCAGAAGGCCGCTCTGCAACTGGTGGAAGACCACCCGGCGCTGCCGGCGGTGCGCGACCTGGGGGCCCGGCTCACGCGGGGATCGCGCTACCCCTTCGAGTTTCATGTGGTGCGCGATCCCTCGGTGAACGCCTTCGCCATGCCCGGCGGTTTCGTGGTGTTGCACACCGGGCTGCTCGAGCAGGCCGACACCGCCGAAGAGGTGGCCGGCGTGCTGGCCCACGAGGTGCAGCACGTGGAACGCCGCCATGGCCTGCGCGGGCTGGTGCAGGCCGCCGGGCTGGGCGTGGCGCTGCAACTGGCCTTGGGCGAGACGGGCGGCTCGGTGGCAGCCGCCTGGGCGCGGGACCTGGCGCGGCTGAGTTTCTCCCGCGAGCAGGAGCGCGATGCAGACGCCCGCGGCGTGGAGGCGCTGCTGCGCGAGGGCATCGACCCACGCGGCATGGCGGTGTTCTTCCGCAAGCTCGCGGCCCAGGGCGGCGCCGTGCCGGCGCTGCTGTCCTCGCACCCCGCAAGCGAGGAGCGCTTCAAGGCCGTGGAGGCCCTGGTGCCCGCCGACCGGCAGTTCGCGCCGATCGAGGCGGACTGGAAGGCCGTGCGCCGCTAGCCGCTTCAGGGCGCGGCCAGGGCAATGGCCAGCGGCGTGGTGAAGGCCGACAGGGCCGTGGACAGCACCATGCTCGACGCCACCGGCCCCTGCAGGGCGTTGAACTGATGCGCCATGATGGCCACGTTCACGCCCACCGCCAGCGAGCCCAGCAGCACCACCGCCTGGCGCTCCAGGGGCGGCAGCCCCAGCAGCAGCGCCGCGCCCAGCACCACCAGCGGCTGCACCAGCAACTTGAGCGCGGTGATGCCCAGGCCCGCCTGCCAGCCGGTGCGCCAGCCGTGCTGCGCCAGGCCCATGCCTACCACGATCAGCGCCAGGGGCACGGCCGCATCGGCCGTGAGCCGCAGGGGCTCGTCCACCATGGCCGGCAGACGGATGCCGGCGGCGCCCACCGCCGCGCCCGCCAGCACGCCCACGATCACCGGCGTGGTGAGCACCTTGCGCGCGGTGTGCAGGAAGCCGCGCGCCGACAGCGCGCCGTGGCGCGCCCATTCCACCGACACCGTGGCCAGGGTCCACAGCGTGAGCGAGTTGAACACGATCACCAGCGCCACGAAGGGCAGCGCCGCCTCGCCCAGCATCGCCTTGGCCAGCGGGATGCCCAGCAGCACGTTGTTGGAAAACACCCCTCCCAGGGCGAACACCGACTGCTGCACCCCATCGAGCCGGAACAGCATCGCGCCGGCCAGGCGGCCGATGGCAAAGGTCACCAGGCAGCCGCCGAAGAAGGCCGCCAGCAGCCGCCACTGCAGCGGCGGCAGGCGCGCCGGATCGCTCATGAGGCGAAACAGCAGCGCCGGCACGGCCACGGAAAACACGAACAGGGCCAGCGCGTCGCTCACCGACTTGGGCCAGCGCCCGGAGGCGGCCAGCAGGAAGCCCGCCAGCACCAGGGTGAAGTGCGGCGCCGACAGCGATAGCTGATCGAGGAAATGGCTCATGGCGGCAGGGCGCGCATTGTCGCACCGGGCGCTTCATGCTCGCGGCGTTCAGCTGGCGCGCCACTCCCGCGGCAAGCCCGCCGGGGTGGCCTGCAGATCATCGTGGCCGGACAGCGCTTCGCGCAGCGCGTCCACCACGACCCGCACCCGGGGCGCGAGATATTGCCGGTGGGGGTAGTGCACGGCGATTTCGCGCTCGCCCGGGTGGTGCTCGCCTACCAGCAGCGCCTTGAGCCGGCCGGTGCGCAGGCAGGGCATGGCGTGATGCAGCCCCACCTGGGCAATGCCGGCGTGCAGCAGCGCCGCATCCAGCGCGGCCTCGGGGTCGGAGATCCACAGGCGCACCGCATCGAGCCGGGCCTGGCGCACGCGCCCCGCACGATCGCGGAACACCCACGGGATCTCCCCTCCCGAGCCCAGCCGCACGCCCACCAGCTGGTGCGCGGCCATGTCGGCCTCGCGCCGCGGCACACCGTGGCGGCGCAGGTAGGCGGGCGAGGCCACCAGCACCAGGGGCAGCCGCGCCACCCGGCGCGCCACCAGGCCGGAGTCCTCCAGCACACCGCCGCGCACGCCGATGTCGAAGCCCTCCGCCACCAGGTCCACGGTGCGATTCTCCAGGCTCAGCTCCACCTGGATGAGAGGATGGCGCGCCGTCACCGCAGGCAGGCAGGGCAGCACGTAGCGGCGCCCAAACCCCAGCGGGGCGGAAATGCGCACCCGGCCGCGCGGGGCTTCGGCGCCCTGCGCCACCTCGGCCACGGCTTCGTCCAGGCTGCGCAGGCCGGGCGCCACCCGGGCGAGGAAGCGTTCGCCCTCGTGGGTGAGGCGGATGCGGCGGGTGGAGCGGTTGAACAGCCGCAGCCCCAGTTCTTTCTCCAGCAGCAACACGCTCTTGCTGACCGCCGCCGGGGTGATGTCGAGCTTGCGCGCCGCGGCCGAGAAACTGCCGGTGGCGGCCGATTCCACGAAGGCGACCAGTCGCTGCAGCTTGGGCATGGTGTTTTTCAATTTCTGGTTGAAGCTCTTTTGCCATTCTATGTCTTTCGGTTGCCGTTGCCGCGCTTCACCATGGGCCCCGTCGTTTCTCACCCACAAGGAGAATTGTCATGAGCAACCGCATCCTCGTCTCCGGTGCTTCCGGCACCATCGGCTCGGCACTGGTGGCCGAACTCTCACGCCGCGGCGCCGACTTCGCCGTGCTGCGCTCCCGTCCCGCGGCAGGCACCGGCGCCGCGCCGGTGGTGGTGGGCGACTTCGCGCAGCCGGAAACGCTGGCCGCCGCCCTGCGCGGCTTCGACACCCTGTTTCTGCTGCTGCCGCTGGTTGCGAACAAGGTGCAGCTCGCCCGCAACGCCCTGCAGGCGGCGCGCGCGGCCGGCATCGGCCACGTGGTGCGCTCCTCGGGCGCCGGCGCCGACCCCCGGAGCCCCCTGTCCATCGCCCGCCTGCAAGGCGAGATCGACCAGCTGGTGAAGGACAGCGGCATGGCGTGGACCATCCTGCGACCCACCTTCTTCATGCAGAACCACGTGACCTTCAACGCCGCCCAGATTCGCGCCGGCACCCTGCACGCTGCCCACGCAGACGGGGCCACGGCCATGATCGACGTGCGCGACATCGCCGAGGCCGCGGCGGCGGTGCTGACCGATCCCGCCGCCCACGCCGGCAAGAGCTACGACCTGACCGGCGGCGAGGCGCTCACCGACGCCCAGCAGATGGCGGCCATCTCGGAGGTGTCCGGCCGGCCCGTGCGCTACGTGGACGTGCCCGCCGAGGCGGCGCGCGAGGCCATGACCGGCATGGGCATGCCGCCGGTGGTGGTGGACTGGCTCGCGAGCCTCAACGAGGTGGTGCGTAACGGCTGGGGCGCGGGCATCAGCGATGACGTGCGCCGCCTGACCGGGCACGCGCCGCGGCGGTTCGCGGCGTTCGCGCGCGATCATGCCGAGGCTTGGCAATAGGCCGGCCGCGGGCCACCCCGCGTCCGGAATGGGTTACCCTCGGCGCCCTTCCAAAACCGGTTTTTCCTGGAGGCTTCCATGACCACCCGCGGCTTCACCGGCCATCCACTGTCGCCGGAACTGGCGAAGCGCCTGCCTCCGGGACAGTCGCGTGCGGTGGATTTTCCCGTGCTGTCCGCCGGACCCACGCCGCCGGTGGATTTGCAGGCGTGGCGCTTCGTGCTCAAGGTGGGTCCGCGCGAGGTGGCGGGCTGGGACTGGCAAGCCTTCAACGCCCTGCCGCAGTCGGCCCTCACCTGCGACATCCATTGCGTGACCACCTGGTCGAAGTTCGACACCGCCTGGGAGGGGGTGCTGGTGGATCACATCCTCGAGGCCGCCGGGCTGGCGGCGCCCACGCCCTTCGCCCTGGCGTGGTCCTTCGACGACTACTCCACCAACGTGCCGGTGGCCGACCTCACGGGCGGCAAGGCCCTGGTGGCGCTGCGCTACGAGGGCAAACCCCTGGACGCCGCCCACGGCGGTCCGGCACGCCTGCTGGTGCCGCACCTGTACCTGTGGAAATCGGCCAAGTGGATCCGCGCGCTACAGTTCACCGAACGCGACGAGCCCGGCTTCTGGGAGACCCGCGGCTACCACATGCGCGGCGACCCGTGGCGCGAGCAGCGCTACGACAGCGATCCATGAGCGCGTCCTCCTCCGGCGGCGCGCCGCGGGCCCTGCCCTGGGTGGCCGCCACCATCACGCGCACCGAGGCGCGCACCCCCCGCCTGCGCAGCATCTTCCTGCGCGCGCCCACCGCCGCGCACGTGGCGGGCCAGCACCTGGACGTGCGGCTCACCGCGGCCAACGGCCACCAGGCCCGCCGCGCCTACTCCATTGCCTCGGCGCCCGGCGCGGCGGAAACCGAGTTGCTGGTGGAGTCGTTGCCCGGCGGCGAAGTGTCGCCGTGGTTTTCCGAAGTGGCGATGCCGGGCGACACCTTCGAGGTGAAGGGGCCGCTGGGCGGGGTTTTCCTGTGGCGCCCCGAAGACGGCGGCCCGCTGCTGCTGGCCGGCGGCGGCTCGGGCATCGCGCCGCTGCTGTCCGTCCTGCGGGAGCGCGCCGCAGGGGCGGCGGGCGTTCCCACCCTGCTGCTGTATTCCGTGCGGCGCTTCGAAGAGGCGGCATGCGTCGGCGAACTCGCTGCCCTGGAGCGGGCCGATCCGGCGCTGCGGGTGGTGATGGCCACCACACGCGGGTCCGCCACCCGCCCTGGCGACCGCGAAGGCCGCTTCGATGGCCCCGCCGTCACCGCGCTGCTGGAACAGTGGGGGCACCAGCCCAGGCGCGCGCTGGTGTGCGGACCCACCACCTTCGTGGAAACGATCACCACGGCGCTGCTGCTCGCCGGCGTGCCCGCGGGCTGGATTCTGGCCGAGCGCTTCGGCGGCGCCGCCTGAGGCGCTCGCGGCGCTAGCGTCGGGCGGCGCGCGCCAGCCAGTCCGCCAGGGCGTGCCACTGCACACGCCCGGTGAGCGCCTCCGTGCCCCCCCTCGCGTCCACCAGGTAGGTGCGCGGCAGTTCACCCCGCCAGCCGCGGTCGATGCTGTAGCGCAACCGCTCCACCCGCTCGTCGGCAAAGATCCAGGCGGGTGCATCGGCAAGGCCATGCTCGGCCAGCCGGGCTTCCACGCCGGCGGCCTCGGGCAGGCCGTCGGTGGACACCAGCGCCAGCGGCACGTCGGGCCGGCGCTGTCGCAGTTCGCGCCACACCGGCATTTCCTCGTGACAGGGCGCGCAGGTCACGGACCAGAGGGCCACCACATGGGCGCGCCCAGCGTTGACGCGGCGGATTTCCTCGAAGCTGCCAAGCCCGAAGGGACGCAGCGCGCCGGCCCGCGCGGGCGCCACGGCCAGCATCAAGCCCAGGCCCAGCAGTCGCCGGCGCGTGATCACGGCAGGCGCCACACGCCCAGCGCACGCTCGCGGGTGTGCCAGAACACGAAAAACCGGCCGTCGTGGGTCAGCACGCGCGGCTGGTCCGAGGCGCCCTCGGTGGCGTCCAGCGCAAGTTCCTGCCAGTGCTCGCCGCCGTCTTCGGAGAGCAGGGCACGCAGCCACGTGCGGCTGCCGTCGAAGCCCTTCCACGCCACCGCCACGCGCATGCCCGTCACCGCGATGTCGGCATGGGCGGCATCCTCGCCGCCCACCCGGCGCCCGGCCTCCACGCCGCCCTCCACCAGCCGCCCGTAGTGCACGCCGGGCGCGCGCGGACCCAGGGTGAACCACACCGCATGCAGCCGGCCCTGGGCGTCTTCGGCCAGCGACGGCCCGTGGTGCGGGCAGGCATCCACGCGCCAGTCGTCGAAGGTGACGCGTCGCAGCGGCTGCACCTGGCCGTCGGGACGGAAGCTCGCCAACGCATGGTCGCGGATGTCGGGCTCGAACACGTGGCGCCACAGCATGGCGATGCTGCCGTCGGCCCGGGGCAGCAGCGCGAGGCGGCAGCACTCGCAACTGTGATCGGCGACCTTGAAGTCGCGCGCGAAGCTGGCGCCGCCGTCGGCCGAGGCGGCGGCATACACGGCGGCACCGCGATAGGCCTCGCCGCGGGCCCTGGCCGCCTCCAGATCGCGCTTGTCGATCCAGGCCACCACCACCTGGCCGTCAGGCATCACCGTGAGCGCATCGAAGCGATGGGTGATCTCCTGACGGTCGGTGTGCACCGTGAGCGCTTCGGAAAAGCTGTGCCCGCCATCCACGGAACGGGCGAAGCGGATCTCGCCCGTGTAGGGCCGCGACAGCGGGCGCGTCCAGGTGACATACACACGCCCGCCGGGCGCGGTGGCGATCCTGGGCCGCGCGTCACCATCGGCGGCCACAGGCTCGCGCTCGGGGCTTGCGAAGCGCGGCTCCGACCAGCTCGCGCCCAGGTCTTGGGACGCGCGCACCACCACCCTTCCCTGGTCACGATAGGCCGCCCAGAGCCTTCCCTGGGCGTCGAAGACCGCCGAGGCGCCCAGGCCACCGTGGGCGCGCTGCGCCTCGACCCCCGCGCAGCCCAGCAGCAGCGCGGCGGCGAGCGCCCAGGCGGCGCGCCGCCTCACCAGCGCAGCTCCACGCCCGCGTAGACGGCGCGCGGCAGGCCGGGCGAATACACCGGCGTGGCGGAGGAAATGGAGGCGCTGTCGGCATAGCGCCGGTCAGCCAGGTTCATCACCGAGCCGAACAGCGACACGCCCCGGCCCAGCGCCCAGTTGGCCCGCACATTGAAGAGGTCGTGTCCGCCGTAGCGGGTGCTGTTGGCCTGATCCATCCAGTAGGCTCCGATGCGAATCCATTCCAGTTGCAGGCGCAGCGCCTCCCGCGGCGCCCAGGACAGGCGCACGTTGCCCAGGAACTGCGGCGCGGCCTCGATGCGCTTGCCGGAGAAATCCACGTTCTGGCTGGTGGTGGCGCTGAAGGCCTGCCACTGCTCGTAGGTGTGGCGCGCCCAGGACAGCGCCATGCCGGCGGA
>JBIIUM010000136.1:0-8498 GCA_044339985.1 Burkholderiales bacterium
CGCGCCTTGGCTGCTGGCGTACGTGAAGGGCATGTTGAGCACGACCTGCTTGCGAGGATCGGAGTCGAAACGCCAGGTGTACGAAAGCGGGATCGTGGTGGAGCTCGAACGCACATCGTTCATCTTGTAGCTGCCAAATCGAAGACTTAAACCGATTTGGTTCGACTGGTCGCCTGGAAGCGGTGGCCCGGAGACGATCTGGCTTCCTTGCGCAGTAAACGTGGAGTCGAAATTCGTGCCCACCATGGTGGCCATCAGGCTGCCGGGGTTGCCCGCCACGGGATCGTTCGGCGACAAACGGGCGGCCTCCTTCATCAGGGCGCCGAGGATGTTGGATCCGTTTTTCTTGAGGAAGTCTTCCAGTTGCGCCTGCGAATCGTCCCGGGTGGCGCCGGTGAAGGATTGGGAGATGCCCAGGGAGGGCACCGCAAAAGTAAGCAGCGTGGAGCCGCCAACGGGGAAGGCCACATTCACCGGAATGCCGCGGAAACTTGCCGAGAAAGATGCCGCGTCCGCAGTGGTGTAGCCGGCGAAGAGAGCCGCAATGGAAGCCTGGTCGAAGCCCTTGAGGAAGTTCTCGACCGTGGAGAACCCCTGGTACACCGACGTGGAATTCACGGTGGCCGTGTAGCTGAAGTTGTCCCCCGCGGTGCATGGGGCGACGGCGGCGTGGCAAAAGATGGCGGCGCCGAGCACCTTGGCGGGCAGCCTGGGCGAGGGGCATGGTGGACGTGGCATCAGCGTGTCTCCTTACAGGTGGTGGCGCGGAAACGGGAGCGGCGTTGCGGCGCGGGGAATAGGAATTTCAAACGACGTTTGCCGCGACTTGGCACTGTATTCCCCGTACTTTGAGGGGTCAACCGCGCGCTCCCAGGCGATCAATCCCCCCTTGCACTGTCTACACGAACGCGGCCTCGGGTCGGATCACCGTTCACCCGCCTCGCTTTGGCGCCCTCACGTAATCACGCGCCGAGCACGTGCGTCGGTTCTGCCGCGGAACCGTCGTCCTGCTCTCCGGTCAGGCTGCGTAGTCGAGCGAGAACTCCCGCGCCGCTGCGCGCGGCGGCGCCCGCGCCGGCAGGCCCAGGTGCGTGAGGATCCGCACGATCACCACCGGCTCTTCGATCGCGGCGAGGACCTTCAACTGCCCACCGCAGGCGCAGCGCTCCACATCGATGTGGAACACGCGCTTCAGCAGCCGTGCCCAGCGCATCCGTGCCGCCTGGCAACGTGTGTGCTCCTGCCCCGGTGCGCTGTCCTTCCGCGCCGGCTGCGGGATCACCGCCGCACGCAGCCTCGCGTTCGGGGCGAGCACCCCGTGAAAGCTGATCAGGTCGAGCAGGCCCGCGAGCGCGTCGCCGGTGGGGGCGCGCGCCGCATCGAAGACGGGGTCGCCCTCGGTGCGCCGATACACTCCGTCGAACACCAGGCAGTGCAGGTGGATGTTGAGATTCGCTGCCAATCCGAATCGCTGGATGGGCGTGACCGCGCCTGCGTCGGCGGCGGTGCGCTTCAGTCCCGACTGGCTGATCAGGAACCCCGTGATGACCCGGTGCACGATGACCAGCACCGGTGTGAGCAACACGGGACGGGCGGCAGGCAGACCCGGCCACCGGGCAGCCGGGCAACGCCGCCCCGCACAGGCGGATGCCCGCGGGTCTCGGTTATCCTCCCGACGAGGCCCTGCCGATCCCCCGGCGGCCCATGGAGGAGGTGCCCGTGTGATGCGTGCCGCGCCCTGGCAACCCCGAATCGTGGTGCTCGGCGCCGGCATGTCCGGCCTTTGCATGGGTGTGCGCCTGCGCCAGGCCGGTATCCACGACTTCACAATCCTGGAGAAGTCAGCGGGCCTGGGCTGCACGGTGTAGTGCGGACCTGGCGGCGGGCATCGGGTTGCTCTACGGCCTTTGCGGCGTCATCCAGGGCGCGGCGGCAGCGCCGCTGTTCCTGCTACCATCGAAACGCCCATGAGCCCCCCGCCCCCGGCGTCGCTGTCCGAAGATCTGCGCCGCCACCCCGGCCTCGCGCTGCTGCTGCTTGCCGGCGTGCTGCTGTCCTTCTTCGCCGGCCTGGGCGCGGTGCCGCTGTTCGACCTGGACGAAGGCGCCTTCGCCGAGGCCACCCGCGAGATGCTCGAGCGCGGCGACTACATCTCCACCTTCCTCAACGGCGAGCCGCGCTACGACAAGCCGGTGCTCATCTACTGGCTGCAGGCGGTGTCGGTGCTCGCCTTCGGCGTGAACGAGTTCGCCTTCCGGCTGCCCTCGGCGCTGTGCGCCACGGGATGGGTGCTGATGGTGCTGCTGTTCGTGCGCCGCGCGGCGGGCACGCGCCCCGCGCTGCTGGCTGCGGGCTTCACCGCCACAGCGGCGGGCATCACCGTGATCGGCCGTGCCGCCATCGCCGACGCGCTGCTCAATTTCCTCATCGTCACCGCCATGGCGAGCGCGTATCTGTACCTCACCGAGCGCCGCCGCGCCTGGCTGCTGGGCGCCTACGTGGCCATGGGCTTCGGCCTGCTGGCCAAGGGACCGGTGGCGGTGCTGGTGCCGCTGGCCACCACCTTCCTCTACTGCCTGAGCAAGCGCGACCTCAAGACCTGGCTGCGCGCGGTGCTCGACCCGGCCGGCATCGCGCTGCTGCTGGCCATCGCCGCGCCGTGGTACATGGCCCAGTACTGGAAGGAGGGCGATGCCTTCGTGCGCGGCTTTTTCTTCAAGCACAACGTGGACCGCTTCCGCGCGCCCATGCACGGCTTCGACGGCAGCCTGTTCTTCTACGTGCCCTGGCTGCTGGTGGCCACGCTGCCCTTCCTCGCGCCGCTGCTCAACACGGGCCGCGGCCTGCGGCAGATCTGGGCGGACGACCTGCAACGCTTCTGCCTGCAGTGGTTCGGCTTCGTGTTCCTGTTCTTCTCGGTCTCGGGCACCAAGCTTCCGCACTACGTTTTCTACGGCTACACGGGGCTGTTCATCCTCATGGCGCTGCAGGCACCGCGGCTGCGCTCGGGGGTGCTGGCACTGCTGCCGGCGCTGGCGGTGTTCGCCCTGCTGGGCGCGGCGCCGTGGCTGGTGGAGATCTTCTCGCCGCGCGTGGCGGATCCCTACTACCGCGAGGCGCTCGCCTCGGTGCGCGACTCGCTGGGACCCGGCTTCATGATCTTCACCCTGGCGGCGTGCGCGGGCGTGATCGCCCTCATGGCGCTGCGCTCCGTGCCGCTGGACACGCGCCTCATGGCCGCCGGCGTGGCCCAGGCCGCCGCCATGGCGCTGTTCGTGCTGCCGGCCGCGGGCGAGGCCCAGCAGGCGCCGGTGAAGGAGGCGGCGCTGCTGGCGCGCAGCCGCGGCTGGGAAGTGGTGATGTGGGGCCTCAACACGCCGAGCTTCATCGTCTACTCGGAGCGGCTGGTGCAGCGGCGTGATCCGCTGCCGGGCGAAATCGCCCTGGTGCGCATGAAAAGGCTTCGCGAGCAGCCCGGCGGCGTGGCGGGCTTCGAACTGCTCTACCAGCGCAACGGCATCGCCCTGGTGCGCATGCCCGAGGCGGCCCGATGACAACGCCCATCGCCTGGCGCTCGCCCGCCGTGTGGGCGGTGCCCGCGGCGGCGGCGGCCCTGGCGCTGCTGCTGGCGCTCACGGGCACCAATCGCACCGTGTTCGCCGCCCTCAACACCTGGAGCCACGCCACGGGCCCGCTGCCCTGGGCCTTCATCACCGTGCTGGGGGACACGGCGGTGGCCCTGGCGCTGTTCACGCCCTTCGTGCTGCGCCGGCCTGACATCGTCTGGGCGCTGGCGCTGAGCGCGCTGCTGGCCGCGGCCCTGGTGCACGGCATCAAGCCCCTCGCCGACCTGCCCCGGCCACCAGCGGTGCTGGCCGCCGATGCCCTGACCGTGATCGGCCCGGCCCACAGGGCTCACACCTTCCCCTCCGGCCATACCGCCACCATCTTCGTGGCGGCGGCCCTGCTGTGGCTGCATTTCCGCTCGCCGTGGTTGCGGGCGGCGGCGCTGACCGCGGCCGCGCTGGTGGGTCTGTCCCGTGCCGTGGTGGGCGTGCACTGGCCGGTGGACATCGCCGCGGGCGCTGCCTGCGGCTGGGGCTGCGCGGTGCTGGGCACCGCGCTGGCGCGGCGCTTTCCCGTGGGCAGCCGCGCCGCCGTGCAATGGCCGCTGGCGCTGGTGGGCGGCGGCTGCGCGGTGGCGCTGCTGGCGGGCCTCAAAACCGGCTATCCCCAGGCGGCGCCGCTGCAATACGCCGTGGGCGCCGCCGCCCTTGGCGCGCTGGGCCTGGCGTTGATCGAGCGCGCCACGGGTGGCCGGCGCTGAGCGCCGCAACCCTCACGCCCCCCCTGCCCATGGCCCAGGACGCCTCCCGCCCCGAGTTCTGGGAAACCCGCTACCGCGACGGCGTAACGCCTTGGGACGCGGGCGGCGCACCGCCGCGCTTCGAGGCCTGGGTGCGCAGCCTGGCGCCCGGTACCCGGGTGCTGGTGCCCGGCTGCGGCTCGGCCCATGAGGTGCGCCTGCTGGCCGAGGCCGGCGTCCACGTGCTGGCCATCGACTTCAGCGCCGCGGCTGTGGCTCTGGCCCGCGAGCGCCTCGGCAGCCTGGCCCACCGGGTGATGGAGGCGGACTTCTTCCACTTCAACGCCGGCGAGGGCTTTGATGCGGTATACGAGCGGGCTTTCCTGTGCGCCTTGCCGCGCCACCTCTGGCCTGCCTACGGGCAGCGCATGGCCCAGTTGCTGCAAGCCGGTGGCCAGTTGAGCGGCTATTTCTTTTTCGACGACAACACCCGCGGCCCGCCCTTCGGCACCTCGGAGCAGACCCTGGACACGCTGCTGGGCAGCGCCTTCAGCCGCGAACTGGACGAAGCCGTCACCGGGTCGCTGCCCATCTTCGAGGGCAAGGAACGCTGGCAGCACTGGCGGCGCCGCGACACGGACAATGCGCGCCCATCCGGCCCCGCAACGCTGCACGGGATGCCCCGCCGCTAGCGGTCAAGGCCCCGCGCGGCCAATTGCCGGTCGTGCAGACCGCCCAGCAGCACCTGACTTGCCAGTGCCCCCAACAGCGCCAGGAACATGTCCCACTGGGTGTCCCAGACATCGCCCTGGGTGGCGAGAAACGCCGCCGCGGCCTCGCCCGTGCCCACCGCCACCCACCATTCGATCAGTTCGTAGAAGGCGCTGATGGCGAGGCAGATGCAGGTCACGATGAGGGCCAGCCAGCCGCGCCCGGATACCACGCGATAGCGCAGCAGAATCTCGCGCGCCACCAGCGCCGGCACGAAGCCCTGCATCACGTGCCCCAGCCGGTCATAGTGGTTGCGGGCCAGGCCCAGGGTGTCGCGCAACCAGTTGAACAACGGCATCTCGGCATAGGTGTAGTGCCCGCCCACCATGAGCACCAGGGCGTGCAGCAGCACCAGCACCAGCACCAGCGGCGTGAGCCGCGCGCGCGGGAACAGCGCCGCCAGCACCACCGCAGCGGCCAGCGCGGGCACCGACTCCAGGAACCAGATGAAGCCATCCCGGGGGTGCCACGCCGACCAGGCCAGCACCAGGGAAAACACGGCGAGCACGGCCAGGTGCAGGCGGCGCTCGGCAGCGGTGGGTCTCACGGCAACGCCTCCACTTTCAGATACCAGCGGCGCGTCCCGGCGGCGGCATCGCGGCTGCGCCAGGCGCTGCCCTCCTCGCCGCGCAGGAGCTCGCGGTCCGCGCCGCCCAGATCGATCCACTCGCCAAGCCGCCCGGTCACCACGGTGTCGAGGCGCTGCACGTCCACGGTGCCTGGCGGCGCCAAGCCTTCGCGGGTGGCCGGATCGTGCGCGGCGAACCGGTCGCCGCTGGCGCTGATCTCCACCGTCACTTCATCGCCGCGGGTGCGCGGCCGCACGTGGAAGCCCGCCAGCGCATCCACGTAGCGGGTCGACTCGATGACCCGGGTTCCGCCAGGGCCCACCACCGTCAGGCGGGTGGGCAACGGTGCGCTGGCGCCCGTGGCCACGAAGGCGCTGTTGCCGTCGAGCACCTGCACGCTTCGTCCGACGCGCTCGGCGGCGGCCGACTGGCTGCGATAGACCCGCGCCTCGAGCGCCTGCGCGCGAGCGGCTTCAGCCGCCCGCGGCCCGCCGGGCTCGCCGGGCAGCGTTACGGTGGCGTCGCGGCCGCCCACGGTGCCGCGCAACTCGGCGCCTGAACGGGCACGTGCCAGATCGGCGTCCTGGCTCACGGTCACCAACAGACGTCGCGGCCGTTTGTCCACCAGGGCCAGCACCTTTCGCACCTCGGCCAGTTGGCGCGGGGTGGCGCGGATGACCAGCTGGTTGCCCAGTGCGCTCACCGAACCTCCCGGCTCCACCAGCGGCTGCAGCACGGGCAGCACTTCGGCGGCCTTGCGGTGGGCCAAGTCCACCACCTCGATCACCGAGCCCTGGGGCCGCACCGGCAGCGGCACCGCCAGCGCCATCGCCAGCAGCAGCCAGACCAGCGTTGCGCGCATGGCGATCGCTCAGGCCGCCAGCGCCGCCAGGCGCGCCGCGGGATCCTGGCGGTAGAACAGGCGCAACTGCTCGTACACGGCGGGGTAGGCTGCGCGCACCGCCTCGGGCACCTCGAAGAAGCCCTCGGACACCACGGCGAAGAACTCGGCCGGCGACTCCGCGGCATAGGCATCGATGGCGGTACATTCGTGCCGCGCCACCCGGCGGCGGAAATCCGCGAAGGCGGCGCTGAAGGCTGCCGACCAGGCCGCCCGGTCCATGCCCCGGTGCAGCGGCGGAAACCCGTTGGCCGTACCGTTGGCCATGTCCAGCTTGTGGGCGAACTCGTGGATCACCACGTTCACGCCATCGCCCTCGGCGGCGCGCGCCACATCGGCCCAGGACAGCACCACCGGCCCCCCCAGCCAGGCCTCTCCGGCCCGGGCGTGGGGATCCTGGTGCACCACACCCGCCTCGTCGGTCCAGGAATGCTCCACCACGAACTCGTCGGGATACACCACGATCTCGCGCCAGCCCTCGTAGGCGGACAGGTCGAGCTCGAGGATCAGCAGGCAGGCCTGCGCCGCCACGTCGATCTTCATGGCTTCGGTGAGCTCCAGCCCGGGGGCGGCCCAGAAGCGCTTTTCCGCCAGGAACAGCGTGGTCCAGCGACGCAGGCGGGCCTGTTCCGCCGCATCCAGGGCGCTCACGAAACCGTAGCGCGCCACGCAGGCGCGCCACAGCCCCTCGTCGATGGCAACACGCCGCAGGATGCGCTCGCGCCGCCATTCGCGCAGGCTGAAGGCCATCAGCCCGCGCCTTCCTCGGCGCGCGGCCCGGCCTCCGCCTCGGCGTCTTCCATCACCTGCTCCAGGCGCGCCATCTCGTCCGGGTTTTCCAGCTCCACCTTCTCGATCTGGCCGAAGCGCCGCACGATCTTGTCGCTGGAGATGCGAACCTCCTCGGCGTCCTCGTGGGCCTGGCGGATGTGGTTGGCGAGCTTGCGCATGCGCTCCTCGAAGCGCCCGAAGTCCTTGCCCAGCTTGCCCAGCTCGTCCTTGATGACGTGCACCTGGCGGCGGGTTTCCACGTCCTTGATCACCGCGCGGGCGGTGTTGAGCACCGCCATCATGGTGGTGGGCGAGACGATCCACACGTGGCGCTGCATGGCGTGCTCCACCACTTCCGCATGGTAGGCGTGGATTTCCGCGAACACCGCCTCGGCAGGGACGAACATCACCGCCCCGTCGGCGGTTTCTCCCGGGACGATGTAGCGCCTGGCAATGTCGTCCACATGCTTGCGCAGGTCGGCGCGGAACTGGCGCTGGGCGGCAGCCCGGTCCGACTCGGCGAGGCTGGAATCGAACATGCGGTGGTAATTCTCGAGGGGAAACTTGGCATCCACCGCCACGATGCCCGTGGGTTCGGGAAGCCGCAGCAAGCAATCCACGCGCATGTCGTTGCCCACACTGGCCTGGAAAGCATAGGCAGAGGGCGGCAGAATGTTGCGCACCAGCGCCTCGAGCTGAATCTCGCCGAAGGCGCCGCGCGAACGCTTGTCGCCCAGCAGTTCCTGGAGGCTCACCACATTGGTGGTGAGACCGTCGATCTTGCGCTGCGCTTCATCGATGGTGGCGAGCCGCTCCATCACGCTCACGAAGGTTTCGTTGGTTCTGCGGAAACCCTCCTCCAGCCGCTCGGACACCTTGCCCTGGATCTGCTCCAGGCGCGCATCGGCGGAGCGCGTGAGGGTCTCGATGCTATTGGTGAGTTGCTGGGAGAGCGCGCGCACCGAATCCTGCAGGGTCTGCGCCTGGGTCTTGCCCTGCTCGGCAAGGGCCGCGAGGGTCTTGCCGAGCATGTCGGAGCGCACCTCGGCCACCCGCTCGAGCAACTGCTCGCGGTTGGCCGCCATGTCCTGGCTCTGGGAGAGCTGAATGGCCACCATGGCCTCGCGGGTCTGGCGAAGCTGGCCGTCCACCGCCAGGCGCAGCCGCTCCACGTTGTCCG
>JBIIUM010000137.1:0-8497 GCA_044339985.1 Burkholderiales bacterium
CACGCCCGAAGAGCATGGGATCCCCGCCCTTGAGCCGGACCACCGTGCCATGGGCGCGGGCCGCGTCGATGATCTGCTTGTTGATGAACCGCTGCGCCGTGGAGGGCCGGCAGGCCCGCTTGCCCACGGGCACCAGACGCGCCCGGGACGCGAGCGCCAGCACCGCCTTGTCCACCAGCGCGTCGTGCAGCACCACCTCGGCTTCGTCCAGAAGACGGGCTGCACGCAGGGTGAGCAGGTCCGCCGCGATCATGTCTCCCTCATCATGCCAGCCGCGGCGGTCTGGTTGGTGGCGGCATCCACCAGGATGAAGGCGCCGGTGGCCGGGTTGCGGCCATAGGGGTCGAGCAGTACGGGCTGCTCAACGGCGATGCGCACGCGTCCGATGTCGTTGAGGTCCAGCGCCGCGGCTTCGCGGCGCTCGGACAGGGTGCTCACGTCCAGCCGGTCCTCCACCGCCAGCACGCGCGCCAGAGTGGCATCCAGACCGCCGTGCGGTCCGGGGCCTCCGGCGCTGGTCACCGCGGTGACGGGGGAATCGACATCGGCTTCAACCATGGGGGCGGATCATGGCAGCGCCCGCGCTCTCGGAGAACGAATGGTTTCCGATTTACATATGCCACGCGCGATACCGCGATGGCGGGGCCCGCCGACGCCCGGGCCGGGCCCTCAAGCCTTGGCGGCGAGCGCCTGCTCTAGGGCCGTCCAGGCAAGCAAGGCGCAGCCCTCGCGCGAGGGTGTGTTGGCGAGCAGTTGCAGCACCGCGGCGTGATCCTCCGGCGCACCAGGCAAGGGCGCCACGCTGCGGCTGGTCACCGCCGTCACGAAGGCCTGCCTGGCCTGCAGCGCCTCGGCCACGCTGCGGCCCTTCACCCACTCGGTCATCACCGAGGCCGACGCCATGGAGATGCCGCAGCACTCGCACTGGAACGCTGCATCGCGCACCGTGCCCTGCTCCACGTGCACATAGACCTGGAAGGTATCGCCGCACAGCGGGTTGACAGCCTCGCCGCCCAGGGTGCCGGGCGCGTCGATGACGCGATAGTTACGCGCGTTTCGGATGTGGTCGAGGATGACCTCGTCGTAGAGCTTGCTCACGGCAGGGGGCGGCAATGGCAAAAAAAGGAAAGCGCGCCAAAACGGCGCGCAACTCCAAGCATACCGCCCCCGCCCTCGCGCCGCTGGCACCCGCCCCGAGAGGCGGGAGCCTGGGTCGCTACTTGCGCGGCAGGGTGGTGTAGCGAAGGTAGGGCTTCACCGCGCGATAGCCCTGCGGGAACTTCTCCTTCAGCACCGCCGGGTCCGTGAGCGAGGGGACGATGATCACCTCCTCGCCGGGTTTCCAGTTCACGGGCGTGGCCACGCTGTTGGAATCGGTGAGCTGCAGCGAGTCGATCACCCGCAGGATCTCGTCGAAATTGCGCCCGGTGCTGGCCGGATAGGTGATGGTGGCTCGCACCTTCTTGGCGGGGTCGATGAAAAACACCGAACGCACCGTGGCGGCCACGCTGGCGTTGGGATGGATCATGTCGTAGAGCGTGGCCACCTTGCGGTCGGCATCGGCCAGCACCGGGAACTCCACTTTCGTACCCTGGGTTTCCTCGATGTCAGGCAACCAGCCGCGGTGGGATTCCACCGTGTCCACCGACAGCGCCAACACCTTCACGTTGCGACGCGCGAATTCCGACGCCAGCTTGGCCGTGTACCCCAGCTCGGTGGTGCACACCGGCGTGAAGTCGGCGGGGTGGGAGAACAACACGCCCCAGCTCGAGCCGAGATATTCGTGGAAACGGATGCGCCCCGCGCTGGATTCCTGTTCGAAGTCGGGGGCGGTGTCGCCGATGCGTAGGGTCATGATGGTTTCCTTTGGAACTGACGAGAAGGACAAGCGGATCAGAGAACGATCATTAGATCGATACGGCATATCGCACGGGTCGCATTATGTGTATCCTTCTTATTCTTCTCAATTCGTTTTCGTAATTTGTTTACTTCGTTTAGTTATTAACAACATGAAACTCCAGCAGCTGCGATACGTGTGCGAGGTTGCGCGCAACGACCTCAATCTTTCCAAAGCGGCCCAGGCGCTGTTCACCTCTCAGCCGGGCGTGAGCAAGCAGATTCTTCAGCTCGAGGACGAGCTGGGGGTGAAGATCTTCGTGCGGTCCGGCAAGCGCTTCACGGCCGTTACGGAGCCCGGCGAGAAGATCATCCAGATCGCCCAGCGCATCCTGCTGGAGGCTCACAACCTCAAGGAGGTGACCGCCGAGTTCCACCACGAGACCACCGGATCGCTGGCCGTTGCCACCACCCATACCCAGGCGCGCTATGCGCTGCCCCGGGTGGTGAGCAGCTTCATGAAGGCCTATCCCCAGGTCCGCCTGTCGCTGCGCCAGGGCAGCCCCACCCAGATCGCGGAACAGGTGATCGGCGGCGCGGCCGATCTGGCAATTGCCACCGAGGCGCTCGACCTGTACGACCAGCTCGTCATGCTGCCGTGCTACGAGTGGAACCGCTGCGTGGTGGTCCCGCCGGACCATCCACTGGTGAAGGTGCGCCGGCTCACGCTTGAGGAGATCGCCCGCTACCCCGTCATCACCTACGACTTCGCCTTCACGGGCCGCACCCAGATGGACCGCACCTTCGCGGCGCGCGGCCTGAAACCCGATGTGGTGCTCACGGCCATCGACGCCGACGTGATCAAGACCTACGTGGAGCTGGGGCTGGGCGTGGGCATCATCGCCCACATGGCCTATGACCCGAAGCGCGATACCGGCCTGGTGGCCCTGGATGCGAGCCACCTGTTCGAGAGCAGCGTCACGCGCATCGGCGTGCGCCGCAATACCTACCTGCGCGCCTACGTTTACGACTTCATCGCCATGTTCGCGCCTCACCTCACCCCCGAAGTGGTGGATGCCGCACTCGCAGGCGGCGCCGCGCCCGCCGAAACGCCTGAGAAAAAATAAAAACGAATAACGATATTGTTCTTTATTCGTTTGTGTTTGCTGCCCTGGCTCCTACACTGCCCCCCAGCAGCGTCGGCTTCCTGGCTGGCGCATCCCAGTGAAACCGGAGGAACCCATCATGCCTCGTCTCGAAACCATCGCCGTCCACGGCGGCTACAAGCCTGACCCCGTCACCAAGTCGGTGGCGGTGCCCATCTACCAGACCACCTCCTACGCTTTCGACGACACCCAGCACGGCGCCGACCTCTTCGACCTGAAGGTGCAGGGCAACATCTACACCCGCATCATGAACCCCACCAGCGACGTGCTGGAGCAGCGCCTTGCGCAGCTGCACGGCGGGGTGGGTGCCCTGGCGCTCGCGTCCGGTCAGGCGGCCATCACCTACTCCATCATCACCATCGCCGGGGTGGGCGACAACATCGTCTCCGCCAGCACCCTCTACGGCGGCACCTACAACCTGTTCGCGCACACGTTGCCGCAACTGGGCATCAAGGTCCGCTTCGCCGATTCGGACCGCCCCGAAACCTTCGCCGCATTGATCGATGAACGCACCAAGGCGGTGTATGTGGAGTCCATCGGCAATCCGCGTGGCAATGTGGCCGACATCGCCGCGCTTACCGAAATCGCCCACGCCAAGGGCGTGCCGCTGATCGTGGACAACACCGTGGCCACTCCCTACCTGTTGCGCCCCTTCGAGCACGGCGCCGACATCGTGGTGGAATCGCTCACCAAGTACCTTGGCGGCCACGGCAATTCCATCGGCGGTGCGCTCATCGACTCGGGCAAGTTCCCCTGGGGCAGCCACAAAGAGCGCTTCCCGCAACTCAACACGCCGGATGTTTCCTATCACGGCGTCAACTACGTTGAGGCGCTCGGCCCGGCCGCCTACATCGCCCGCGCGCGCGTGGTGCCGCTGCGCAACACCGGCGCGGCCCTCTCGCCCTTCAACAGCTTCCTGATCCTTCAAGGCATCGAGACGCTGGCGGTGCGCCTGGACCGAATCAATTCAAACACGCTTTCCATCGCCGAGCACCTGAAGGCCCATTCGAGCGTGAAGTGGGTTCGCTATGCCGGCCTGCCCGGCGATCCTTATCACGAACTCGCGCGCCAGTACCTGGGCGGACGCGGCTCTGGCATCCTGAGCTTCGGTATCGAGGGCGGGCGCGAGGCGGCTGCTAAGTTCATCGACGCGCTGCAATTATTCACGCGTCTGGTGAACATCGGCGACGCCAAGTCGCTGGCCGTGCATCCCGCCAGCACCACCCACCGTCAACTCTCCAGCGAGGAGCTGCTCAAGGCGGGCGTCAGCGAAGACCTGATCCGTCTGTCCGTGGGCATCGAGCACATCGATGACCTGCTGGAGGACATCGACCAGGCGCTGGCAGCGGCCGGCGCCAAAGCGAAGCTCGCCGTCAACGCCTGAGCTTCATGGGTCGTGCAGCCCTGGCGCGCGACCCACCCCTTCGAGACTCCCCCGCCATGAGGCGGAGGTTCATACACGCCGCGGCGCAAGTCGCGGCGTCTTTCTTTCAGGGCGCCAGGGGAGCGCCGTCGACGAAGCAGGCTAGCTGCCCCGGCCGCATCACCGTCCAGCTCTCGTTGTCGGTGAGCGGCAAGGTGGCCACCACCGCCACCCGGTCCGCCGGCGTGGTGAGATCGCTGAAGTCCACCTCCACCTCCGCATCCGAGAGCCGGGCGCGGGAGAACGGCGCCTGGCGCACGATGTAGGCGAGCTGGGTGGCGCAGTGGGCGAACAACCGCTCGCCATTGCTGAGCAGGAAGTTGAAGCTGCCCAGGTCCGACATGCGCCGCGCCCATTCGGCCACGGCGTCGCGCAGCGCGGCCTCGCCGGGCTGGGTGTCGCCGAAGCGCCGCCACAGGGCGTCGAGCAGCGTGCAGAAGGCGGCCTCGCTGTCAGTGCCGCCCACGGGCCGGAAGCGGCCATCGGCGGGCGCGGCGATGGAATCGAGCGTGCCGTTGTGGGCGAAGATCCAGTAGCGCCCCCACAGCTCGCGCATGAAGGGGTGGGTGTTCTCCAAGGCCACGGCGCCCCGGGTGGCCTTGCGGATGTGGGCGATGACGTTGGTGGAGCGGATGGGATAGGTGCGCACCAGCTGCGCCACGGGCGAGCGCGAGGCGGCCGCGGAATCCAGGAACAGCCGGCAACCACGGCCCTCGAAGAAGGCGATGCCCCAGCCGTCGGCGTGGTGGTCGGTGTTGCCGCCACGCTGCTGAAAGCCGGTGAAGGAGAACACGATGTCCGTGGGGACGTTGCAGTTCATTCCGAGCAACTGGCACATGTACCTGACTCCAGGCTGGGGGTTGCGCGGCGCCCTTTCAGACCGGCACCTCGCCAAGCACCGTGCAGCGCCGGATCACCCGGCGCTGGGTGGCGGGGTCGTAGTCGGTCACGCGGTGCATGGTGCAGCGGTTGTCCCAGATCAGCATCTCGTTGGTTTGCCACTGGTGGGCATAGGTGAGATCGGGATGAACGATCATGGCATTGACCTCCTCGATGAGGGCGCGCCCCTGGTCGTAATCCATGCCCTGGATGTACTGGGCATGATCGCCCAGGAACACCGACTTGCGTCCGGTCTCGGGATGGGTGCGGATGACGGGGTGGTCCACCGGCGGGACGGCGTTGCGCTGGGCCTCAGTCATGGGGTCCTCGCCATGGCGCCGGGTGCGGGAGAAATCCAGGTTGTGCACCGCGCGCAGCCCTTCCAGACGGGCTTTCCAGGCGGGCGTCAGCCGCTCGTAGGCGCCATACATGTCGCAGAAGTGCGTCTCGCCGCCCGAATCGGGAACCACCTCGGAATAGATGATGGTGGCATGCCCCGTGATGCGCTGCCATGAGCCGTCGGTATGCCATTCGAGCGTGCCCTTGTCGGGGTAGCGGCCGTTGGGTTTGCCGTTTTCGTCCAGGTTGGACAGCCGGTAGAGCTCCGGATGCTCGCTGGCGTGGTACTGATTCATGACGTGGATCTGCACCTCGCCGAAGCGCCGGGCGAATTCCACCTGACGGGCTGGCGGCAGCTCCTGACGCCCGAAGAGCAGCACCTGGTGATCGAGGAACGCCTGATGGATGGCGGCGAAGGTCCGGTCGTCCATGGGCTGCGAAAAATCGACGCCCAGGATCTGCGCGCCAAACTCGGGCGTGAGCGGCCGCACCTCGATCGCACCACTGTCGCCCCCAACCGTATACCCGGACATGTGCATTTCCCCCTGTTGTTGTGCCTTCTTGCGCCGGTACCACCCGTTTATTATGGCGCGCGTCCGCAGTGAACCGGATGCCGGCGACACCACCCGCGTCGCAAGGGGCGCGGCTGGCGCCGACACCCGTGCATTCCCGCCCCCTTTGCCTGCCGAGCACCCATGACCACCGCCCTCATCCTCTTTGGCCACGGCGCGCGCGATCCGCGCTGGCGCGAACCCTTCGACCGGCTGGAGGCGCTGGTTCGCGCCCGCCATGCCGGGCCCCTGTCGCTGGCCTTCCTGGAACACATGCAGCCGGGTCTGGTGCCTGCTGCGCAGGCGCTGGCCGCGCAGGGGGCAACGCGCGCCGTGGTGGTACCACTGTTTCTGGGCACGGGCGGCCACCTGCGCAAGGACCTGCCAGTCCTGCTGGCCGAGGCCCAGGCCGCCGCCGGCATCCCCGTGCGGGACGTGGGCGCCGCGGGCGAGCAGCAGGCGGTTCTGGAGGCGCTGGCGGAGTACTGCCTGGCGGCCCTTGCGGCGGCCCACTGAGCGAGCCGTATCGTCGCCACGGGCATCGGCAAACGCCACGGCGTCGCCCTCGGGTGGCGCTGCAGGCTGGCAGGCCAACAGGTCCGGCACGGCGTGGGGCCGGCGCTCGCCCGCACCAGCCATCCGTGCACCGGGACGAGCACGGGCGGTCGCGCCGGCAGGGGCGGCGGGCTTACGGCTTCGTGGCGGCGCCAGGCACGCCTGGCAGCGGCGCGGGAGCCTGGGCGAAGGAATCCATCAGCTTGCGCAGGTTTGCAATCTGGTAGTCGGGAATGGTGGCGCCCTGCTTGCCACCCACCAGCATGACGTAGCGGCTGACCGTGTCGGCGGCCACGTCGCCCACGGCGTACTGCGCCACGGGCTGGGATTCGCCGCGGCGCAGGAACAGCAGCACCATGGAAGGCGCCGCGAGGCCATACTGGGCGCCGCCATCGCTCACCGGGAACTCGCGTTCGAGTTTTGCCCGGCCGAGCGCCGTGAAGGCCGCTTCGATGCGCCTGGCACCCTCCGGATCGGTGACGTGGCTGTGGGCCGGATCTGACACCGCCTGGTGGACGCCGTGATAGACCCACAGCCCCATGGCGTCGCGTTCGAAGCGATGCAGCGCACCGCCGTGAACCACCTCCACAGCACCCATTTCCGCCAGGGGCAGCGGCACGAACATGCCCTGCTGCAGCTCGCCATGGCCGTGGCCATCGTCCTCGGAGTGGGGGCCGCCACCCAGTTCGAGCCATGCCACGACAGCGGCGAGCGCCGCGAACACCGCCCAGATGGCCAGCAGCCTAGGCTTCACCCGGACAGCCCTATCGCTGCCGCCACCACACTGCCAGCCCCACCAGGGCCAGCAATCCGGGCAGCAACATCACCGACAGGAACACGGTGCCCTTCATCTGCCGGTTGGTGAGGTTGACCCGCGGAGCGTCGAAGCTGCGCGGCTGGATGCCGATCAGGTTCTCCTGCTCGGCGAGGAAGTTGATGGTGTTGAGGAACAGCTTGCCATTGCCAAGGATGTGGAAGAAGGAATTGGTGGCAAAGTCCGAGTCGCCCACCACCACCAGCCGGGAGCGGCCCTGTTTCTGCAGCGAAGCCGCTTCCACGATGCCCTTCTCGCGGGTGAGCAGTTCCATGGTGGCGGCGGCGTCCTGGGTGCCAGCCTTGCGGGTGGAGGCCACCATGAGCGGCATCGGGCCCTTGCGGTCTTTGTCGGGCGTGAACTCCACGCGCTCGGGCTGGGTCTCGCCCCAGCTGCCCTTGGAACTGTTGGCGATGGGGGTTACGGAGGTTCCTGGCACCGGCAGCTCCGTGGGAAAGAAGGACCGCACCCCGGGAAAAAAGGACAGCGGCACCTCGCGGGAGATGGGGTGGCGGTTGTAGTCGCTCACCGCGGGCGAGGAGATGTCCGACCAGAAATGGCTCGGCTCGTCGATGACGAGATTGTTGTCCACCAGGATGCCGAAGCCCTTGAGCACCGGTTCGAGCCCGGTGGTGATCCAGGGGTCCAGCAGGAACAGGGCATTGGCGCCATTTGCCAGCCATGCCTCCACCGCCTTCACCTCGGGCGGCAGCAAGGCGAATTTCGGCCCCGCCACCACCAGCACCGCGCAGCCGGACAGAACCTCGCCGCCCTTGACCAGGGAAACCTTCTCCACCGCGTAATTCATGGTCTCCAGGGCGGCGCGCGCCTTGGCCATGCCGTGCTGTTCCTGCACGATCACCTTGTCGCCCAGGCCGTGGGCGTGGCCGCCCTGCCCCTCCAGATGGTCGTGGGATTCAAGGCTGAAGGGGTC
>JBIIUM010000028.1:0-26357 GCA_044339985.1 Burkholderiales bacterium
GCCTATATCGCCCTATCGCCGCAGGGCGCCGGGTCGATCTTCCCCAAAAACGCGTGGTCGGACATCCGGAAACCGGCACTACTGCTCACGGGGACCCGCGACACTGAACTCGGGGGCGACTCCTGGGCCACGCGCACCGAGCCCTTCGGCAACATGCCGCCTGGCTGCAAATGGCTGGGGGTCATCAGTGGCGCGACTCACTTGAATCTTGCGGGCGCCGGAATTTCTGGCAAGACCGAAGTGCTCGCGGCCCAGACCATCCGCGCCTTTCTCCATGGCGTTCACAAGGGTGACTGCAGTCCCCCGGGGCGAATCGTGGGCGTGGATCTTTCGGCGAAATAGGCGCCACGGCACCCGCCGACTCGGGTGGATCGCCTCTCGCGGACCAGGATACCTGGCGGAGGGTGAGGGATTCGAACCCCCGGTGGGTTTCCCCACAACGGTTTTCAAGACCGCCGCATTAAACCGCTCTGCCAACCCTCCTGTGAGGATCATAGCCTACGGACGGGACAAGACTTATTCCCCTGGTCGCACAAGGGTTTGAAACTTGCCGCCCGTTCCAATAGTCTTACGCCCGTCTTTAACCGCCCTCCGGGAGAAACACCTCTATGCAATCCGACCTTCGTGTGATGACCGCTGGTGCCGGCTCGTTGTCGGCTGAGCGCAACAAGGTCCTGCGCAACACCTATCTGCTGCTGGCGCTGACCATGGTGCCTACCTTCATCGGCGCGGTGGCGGGCGTGCAACTGGCGCCGCTGTTCTTCAGGCATCCCATCATGGCCTCGCTGCTGATGCTGGGCGTCATGATCGGCTTTCAACTCGGCATTGCCCGCAACCGTAACGGCGGTCTCGGAGTGGCCTTGCTGCTGGGCTTCACCTTCTTCATGGGCGCCTTCCTGGGCCCGGTGCTGGCGGTGGCTCTGTCCCTGAAGAACGGCCCCCAGTTGATCGGCCTTGCCGCCGTGGGTACGGGAGGCGTGATGCTCGCCATGAGCACCATCGCCACCACCGTGAAGAAGGATTTCTCCTTCATGGGCAAGTTCCTGATGGTGGGCATGATCACGCTGCTGGTGATCGGGGTCGCGAACATGTTTTTTCAGCTGCCTGCCCTTGCACTGGTGCTTTCGGCGCTCACCATCGTGGTGTTCTCGCTGTTCCTGCTGATGGACGTGTCGCGCATCGTCAACGGCGGCGAAACTAACTACATCATGGCCGCCACCGGCGTGTACGTCAGCCTGTGGGCGATCTTCTCCAACTTGTTGAACCTGCTCCTCGCCTTCGCCGGAAACCGCGAATGAGTTGAGTCGCTTCAACCGCGCTCAAAGGCAGCCTCCGGGCTGCCTTTTTTTTGCTAGCGCTCGAAGCAAGCCACGGATTCCACGTGGCTGGTGTGGGGAAACATGTTGGCCACACCCGCAGTCCGCAACCGGTAGCCAAGCACCTGAACCAGCACCGCCGCATCCCGCGCCAGAGTCGCGGGGTTGCAGGAGACGTACACGATGCGCCCCGGCGGCGCGCCCTCGAGCGCCTTCACCAGGGCGAGCGCGCCGTCGCGTGGTGGATCGATGAGCATGGCATCGAAGGGGCCCAGGGCGGCCATGTCCGATGCGCTGATCTCGAACAGGTTGCGCACCGCAAAGCCGGCCCGCGCCGAAAGCCCCGCCCGTGCGGCATTATCGGCAGCCCTCGCCACCAGGGCCTCGGAGCCCTCCAAGCCCAGCACGTTCGCGCCGCGGCGCGCGATGGGCAGCGTGAAATTGCCAAGCCCGCAGAACATGTCCGCGACGCGGCTTTCCGGTTGCGGATCCAGCAGGCCGATGGCACGGCGCACCAGCATCCGGTTGACACCCTGGTTCACCTGGGTGAACTCGGTGGGCCCGAAGGGCATGCGCAAACCGAACTCCGGCAGCGCGTAGTCGAGCGCGGGTGGCTGCGCCGGGTGGAAGGGCCGGGCCGTGGCGGGCCCGCCGGTCTGCAGCCACAGCCACACGCCGCGGGCATCGGCGAAGGCCCGCAGGGCCGCCTCGTCAGCCGCGGAGAGTGGCTCGAGAATGCGCAGCACCAGCACGTCCACGTCCTCGCCACAGGCCACCTCGATCTGGGGCAGACGCTCCCGGATCGAAAGACCCAGCACCAGCTCGCGCAACGGCACCAGCAGGTTCGAAATGCGCGGCGGCAGCACCGGGCACTCCCGCATGTCGGCCACGTAGCTGCTGCGCCTTTCGTGGAACCCCACAAGCACCCCGCCTTTTCGCACCACGTGGCGCACCGACAGCCGCGCGCGGCTGCGATAGCCCCAGGCGGGCCCGTGAATGGGCGGCAGGATGACCTCGGGCCGGACGTTGCCGATGCGCGCCAGGTTGTCCTCCAGCACGCGCTGCTTGGCCGCCACCTGGGCACGTGCATCGAGGTGCTGCATGCTGCAGCCGCCGCAGGTGCCGAAGTGCGGGCAGAGCGGCCGTACCCGCTGGCTGCTTTCGCGCAACACGCGCGTTGCGGTGGCCTGCTCGAAAGAAGTCTTTCGCCGCCAGGACACCGCCTCAACGGTCTCGCCGGGCAAGGCGCCCTCCACGAAGATCACCTTGCCCTCGTGGTGGGCCACACCCTGACCCTCATGGTCGAGCGACTCGACGTGCAGCACCGCCGGCGGCGGCGCGGCTTTCACGGCACGGGCCACTGATCGAGGAACTCGCGCCACTGGCTGCCGGGCAGCCGCGCCAGCGTCTCGCGCACCAGCGCGCACTCGCGCTGCCAGCCCTCGCGATCGATGTGGCCGCGCATGAGCCGAAAGCGCTGAAACAACAGGTGGGTATTCGCCACGTCAGCCTCGCAGTAGGCGCGGATCTCCTCGATGCGCCCTTCCTGCCAGGCCTGCCACACCCGGGAGCCCTCCATGCCGATCTTGCCGGGCAGCCCCACCAGCCGGGCCAGTTCATCCAGGGGCGCGCTGGCGCGCGGCTGGTACTTGGCCAGCAGGTCCATCAGGTCCACGTGGCGCGTGTGATAACGGCCGATGTAGTTGCTGTAGCGAAAGTCGCGATCGTCATCGCCCAGGTCCCAGTAGCGTGCCGCGCGCACACCGTGCACCAGGCCGCGGTAGTGCAGCACGGGCAGATCGAAGCCGCCGCCGTTCCACGACACCAGTTGCGGCGTGTAGCGCTCCACGCCGTCAAAGAAGCGCTGGATGAGCTCGCCCTCCGCGTCACCAGGCTCGCCGAGCGACCACACCCGGAAGCTGTCTCGCTCGCGCAGCGCCACGGAAATGGCCACCACACGGTGCAGGTGCAGCGGCAGGAAATCGCTGCCGGTGGCTTCGCGACGCGCGGCGAAGGCTGCCTCGGCCACTTGGTCATCGGACCACTGCGAGGGGCTGTCGCGCAGCAGGCGCAAGCCCGCCACGTCGGGAACGGTCTCGATGTCGAAGGTCAGGGTGGGTATCACGGCGGCGAGAAGGCAAAGAATCGCATTCTAGACGCCCGCCCGCCGCCCTCCGGGAATCGCGCGCCGAGGGTGACGTTTTGCTAGCATGCCGCCGTCCAAGCCGTGCCCCGTTGGTGGCGTGCGGCAGTCCAGGGAGCACCATATGAAGATAGAAGAGGTGTCAGGCCCCACCATCGCCCTCGACGCACCCTCATGGGTGCGCCACGAGGCTCTGAAGCACTGGGTGGCCCAGGTCTGCGCCCTCGCGCGGCCGGAACGCGTCGTGTGGTGCGACGGCTCGCAAGCCGAGTACGACCGGCTGTGTGGCGAGTTGGTGGCCGCGGGTACCTTTTTTCCGCTGAACCCGGCCAAGCGCCCCGGCAGTTATCTGTCGCGCTCCGATCCCTCGGACGTGGCGCGGGTCGAAGACCGTACCTTCATCTGCAGCGTTCACCGCCAGGACGCAGGCCCCACGAACAATTGGGTGGAGCCGCAGGACATGAAGCGCACCCTGACGCGGCTGTTCGATGGCTGCATGCGCGGGCGCACGCTCTACGTGGTGCCCTTCAGCATGGGGCCGCTGGGCTCGCCCATCGCGCAGATCGGGGTGGAACTCACCGACTCGGCCTATGTGGCGGTATCCATGCGCATCATGACCCGCATGGGCCGGAGCGCCATGGAACTGCTCGGCGAGGACGGAGCCTTCGTGCCCTGTCTGCATTCTGTGGGGATGCCGCTTGCGCCCGGACAACCCGACGTGCCCTGGCCTTGCAACCCCGAGCACAAGTACATCGTGCACTTTCCAGAAGAGCACGCCATCTGGTCCTACGGCAGCGGCTATGGCGGCAATGCGCTGCTGGGCAAGAAGTGCTTCGCGCTGCGCATCGCCTCGAGCATGGGCCGTGACCAGGGCTGGCTCGCCGAGCACATGCTCATCCTCGGCGTGCAATCTCCCCAAGGGGACAAGAGCTACCTGGCGGCCGCCTTTCCCAGCGCCTGCGGCAAGACCAATTTCGCCATGCTGATCCCGCCGCCGGCCTTCGCGGGCTGGAAGGTCACCACCGTGGGCGATGACATCGCCTGGATCAAGCCCGACGCGCAAGGCCGCCTGCGCGCCATCAATCCCGAATTCGGTTTCTTTGGCGTGGCGCCGGGCACCTCCTGGCAATCCAACCCCAACGCCATGGAAACGCTGCGCGCCAATTGCATTTTCACCAACGTTGCCCTCACCGAGGACGGCGATGTGTGGTGGGAAGGGATGACCGACACCCCGCCCGGGCGCCTCACCGACTGGCAGGGCGAACCCTGGACGCCAGACTGCGGCCGCAAGGCCGCCCACCCCAACGCCCGCTTCACCGTGCCCGCCGCCCAGTGCCCATCCATCGACCCAGCCTGGGAAGACCCCGCCGGCGTTCCGATCTCGGCATTCGTGTTCGGCGGTCGACGCTCCAGCACCGTGCCGCTGGTCCTGGAGAGCTTCAGCTGGACCGATGGCGTGTATCTGGCCGCCACCATGGGCTCCGAAACCACCGCCGCAGCCGCGGGCAAGGTGGGCGAGGTGCGCCGCGATCCCTTCGCCATGCTGCCCTTCTGCGGCTACAACATGGCCGACTACTTCGATCACTGGCTATCCATGGCGCACCAGCTCACGGAAACGCCACGCATCTTTTGCGTCAACTGGTTCCGCAAGACAGCCGACGGCCGCTTCCTGTGGCCCGGTTACGGCGAGAACATGCGGGTGCTGAAGTGGATCGTGGACCGGTGCCACGGGCGCACACAGGCAGTGCAGAGCCCGCTGGGCTGGATGCCCGCCTCCCAGGAAATCCTCTGGGAAGGACTGCCCGAGACCGTGCAGGAGGCCTTCCACGACGCCATGTCCCTGCACCGCGAGGAATGGATGCGCGAGCTCCTGCTGCACGAGGAACTGTTCATCCGCCTGTACGACCGGCTGCCCAAGGAACTGGGGCTGCGCCGCGAACTGATGCTGGCCGCGCTGTCGCGCGCGCCGGAGCGCTGGTCGCTGCCGGCCTAGCCGAAGATTCCGGTGGAAAGATAGCGGTCGCCGCGGTCGCAGACGATGGTGACGATGACGGCGTTTTCCACGCGCTTCGAAAGCTCCAGCGCCACCCACGCAGCGCCGCCCGCCGACGGCCCGCAGAAGATGCCCTCCTCGCGCGCCATGCGCCGAGCGGTTTCCTCGGCGTCCGCCTGGCTCAACTCCACCACCTCGTCCACGCGGGCGCGCTCGAAGATGCTCGGCAGGTAGGCCTCGGGCCACTTGCGGATGCCCGGAATTCGCGAGCCCTCGGAGGGCTGACAGCCCACGATACGGATGCCGGGGTCGCGCTCCTTGAAATAGCGCGAGCAGCCCATGATGGTGCCGGTGGTGCCCATGCTGCTCACGAAGTGGGTGATGGTGCCGCCGGTGTCGCGCCAGATCTCCGGCCCCGTGCCCCGGTAATGGGCGAGCGGGTTGTCCGCGTTGGCGAACTGGTCGAGGATCCGCCCCTCGCCGCGGCTCTGCATCTCCAAGGCCACGTCGCGCGCCGTCTCCATGCCACCGGCCTTGGGCGTGAGCACGAAGGACGCGCCAAAGGCCGCCATGGTCTGGCGCCGCTCCACCGACAGATCCTCGGGCATCACCAGTACCATGCGATAACCGCGCATGGCCGCCACCATGGCAAGCGCGATGCCGGTATTGCCGCTGGTGGGCTCTATCAGGGTGTCTCCAGGGCGGATCTCGCCACGTGCCTCGGCACCGCGGATCATGGACAACGCCGGCCGGTCCTTCACCGATCCGGCGGGGTTGTTGCCCTCGAGCTTGCCGAGGATCACGTTGGAGGTGCTGCCGGGCAGGCGCTTGAAGCGCACCAGCGGCGTGTTACCGACGAAATCGTCCAGCACCTGCCAATCCACGGGGGCGCCTTGGTTCATGCTGCGCGGGCGAGCAGCCAGCTCATGTAGCGCGACACGCCCTCCTCCACGGTTAGAAACGGCGCCCCGTAGCCCGCACGGCGCAGTTGCGTCAGATCGGCCCTGGTGAAACTCTGATACTTGTCCGCGAGCCCGGGCGGAAAGGGCGTGTACTCGATCAGCCCCGCATCGAGCATTGCCTGCAGGGATAGGGCGGCCTCGCCGCGAGCCGCGCGCAGCGCGTTCACCGCCGCCACCGCCACGTCGTTGAAGGTCTGGGCGCGGCCCGTGCCCACGTTGAAGATGCCCGAGACATCGGGATGATCAAGCAGCCACAGGTTCACCGCCACCGCGTCTTCCACGCTCACGAAGTCGCGCTGCTGTTCGCCGGGGCCGTAACCGCCGCTGCCCTCGAACAACTTCACGCGTCCCTCGGCGCGGTACTGGTTGAAACAGTGAAACGCCACCGAGGCCATGCGCTGCTTGTGGTCCTCGCGCGGGCCGTAGACGTTGAAGTAGCGCAGCCCCGCCACCTGGCTGCCCAGTTCGTCCCAGCGCCGGCGCACCACCTGGTCGGCGAGAAACTTGGAATAGCCATAGACGTTGAGCGGCCGCTCGCAGTCGCGGACTTCGCGAAACTCCGGCCCCGGGCCGTACACCGCCGCCGAGGAGGCATAGATCAGCCGCACACCCTCGGACTGGCACCAGTCCAGCAGCGTCACCGTGTAGCGGTAGTTGTTGTCCATCATGTAGCGGCCGTCCGCACCCTGGGTGTCGGAGCAGGCGCCCTGGTGCAGCACCGCCTCAACCTCGCCGTCGAAATCGCCTGCCACGAGGGCGTCGAGGAATGCCTCCTTGTCCCAGTAGTCGGCGATGTCGCAGTCGGCAAGGTTGCGAAACTTGTCGGCGCGGGTCAGGTTGTCCACGGCGAGGATGTCCGTCTCGCCGCGGGCGTTGAGCGCCTTGACGAGGTTGGCGCCGATGAAACCGGCCGCTCCGGTGACGATGATCATTGGGGGTTCCTTGCGTCGGCGGTGCCGAACAGTTCCTCGGGATGCACCACGGCCGTGCCCAGCTTGCCCACTACGATACCGGCGGCGCGGTTGGCCCAATGCATGGCCGCCTCGAAGCTCTCGCCCGCCGCCAGCATCACACCCAGGGTGGCAATCACCGTATCGCCGGCACCGCTCACGTCGAACACCTCGCGCGCCACCGTGGGCACGTGCACGACGCCGTGCTCGCGAAACAGTGTCATGCCCTCTTCGCTGCGGGTGATCAGCAGCGCCTCCAGTCCGAGTTCGCGCCGCAACCCCTGGGCCTTGCGGGTGAGTTCCTCCTCGCTGCTCCAGCCACCCGCCACCTGGCGAAACTCGGCGCGATTGGGCGTGAGCAGCGTGGCGCCGCGGTAGCGCGTGTAGTCATCGCCCTTCGGATCCACCAGCACCGGTTTGCCGGCGGCGCGGGCCAGTTCGATCATGCGCGTGATGTGGGTGAGGCCGCCCTTGCCGTAGTCCGACAGGATCACCACCTGGCTGCCAGGCAGGCGGCGCTCGAACTCGGCCAGCTTGCCGGCCAGGGCCTCGCGGCCCGGCGCATTTTCGAAATCGATGCGCAGCAACTGCTGCTGGCGCCCGATCACCCGCAACTTGATGGTGGTGGCCACCTGCGGGTCACGCTGCAGGCCCGTGACGATGCCCTCCGCGGCCAGCAGTCGCTCGAGGGCGCTGCCGGCCTCATCGTCGCCCACCACCGACAGCAGCGCCGTGGCGGCGCCCAGGCTGCGGGCATTGCGCGCCACGTTGGCTGCGCCACCGAGCCGCTCCTCGCTGCGCTCCACCTTCACCACCGGCACAGGCGCCTCGGGCGAGATGCGGTTCACCTCGCCGAACCAGTAGCGATCGAGCATCACATCGCCCACCACCAGCACGCGCGCGCTGTTCAGGTGAGGCGCGATCATGACCGCTTCATCCATTCCATGGCGCACCCGTTCACAAGCGGCCGATGGCGTCGTATTCGAGGCCGAAGGAGCGCACCATCTCGGGGTCATACATGTTGCGGCCATCGAGAATCAACCCAAGCCGCAGCCGTGCACGCAGCACCTCGAAGTCGGGGCTGCGGAATTCCTTCCATTCGGTGACGATCATGAGCACATCGGCGCCCTCCAGGGCCGCCATGGGCGCATCGGCATACTCGAGCCCGGGGCGCTCGCCGAACAGGCGTTGCGCCTCGGCTGCCGCCACCGGATCGTAGGCGCATACCGTAGCGCCACGCTCCAGCAGCCCCTCCACGATCACGCGGCTGGGCGCCTCGCGCATGTCGTCGGTGTTGGGCTTGAAGGCAAGGCCCCACAGCGCCACCCGCAGCCCCTTCACCCCCGCCCCGAGGCGCCGGTCGAGCTTGCGCAACAGCACGGACTTCTGATCCTCGTTGACCGCCTCCACCGCATCGAGAATGCGCAACCCCAGCCCGGCCTCGTTGGCACTGCGCTGCAGCGCCTGCACGTCCTTGGGGAAGCACGATCCACCATAACCGGTGCCGGCATACAGGAAGTGATAGCCGATGCGCGGATCGGAGCCGATGCCCTGGCGCACCCGCTCGATGTCCGCGCCCAGCCGCTCGGCAAGATTGGCCAGTTCGTTCATGAAGGAAATGCGCGTGGCCAGCATGGCGTTGGCGGCGTACTTGGTGAGTTCGGCCGACTTCACGTCCATCACCAGCAGGCGCTCGTGGTTGCGCTGGAAGGGCTGGTACACCGCCCGCATGATCTGGGTGGCACGCGCGTCATCGGAGCCAAGCACGATGCGGTCGGGCTTGAGGAAATCGTCCACCGCCGCGCCCTCCTTGAGGAACTCGGGGTTGGAGACCACGGCGAATTCCTGTGCCGAACCGCGCGCCGCAAGCTCTTCGGCGATGGCCGCGCGCACCTTGCCGGCCGTACCCACGGGCACGGTGGACTTGTCCACCACCACGGCGTAGTGATCCAGGTTGCGGCCAATGCTGCGCGCCGCCGCCAGCACATGGCGCAGATCGGCCGAACCATCCTCGTCGGGCGGGGTGCCCACGGCAATGAACTGCACGGTGCCGTGGGCCACGCTGGCCGGGATGTCGGTGGTGAATCGCAACCTGCCCGCATGGGCGTTGCGCCGCACGATCGACTCGAGGCCAGGCTCGAAGATGGGAATCTCGCCACGCTGAAGCGCCGCGATCTTGGCGGCGTCCACGTCCAGGCACAACACGTCGTTACCGCTGTCGGCCAGGCAGGCACCCGACACCAGACCCACATAGCCAGTACCGATGACGGTGATTCTCAAGAGGGTTCTCCGGTTGCAGGGGAATCGAGTTGCGCCTGGATGGCCGCCAGCGCCTGGGCCGGGTCGGCGGCGCGAGTGATGGGACGGCCGATGACCAGATAAGTGGCGCCGGCACGCACCGCCGCGGCGGGCGTGGCCACCCGCGACTGGTCGTCGGTGGCGGCGTCGGGGGGGCGGATGCCGGGGGTCACAAGATCGAAGCCCGGACCAAAGCGCCCGCGTAGCGCGCCCGCCTCCTGGGCGGAGCAGACCACGCCGTCGAGGCCGCTGTCGCGAGCCAATGTGGCCCACCGTAACGCCAAAGCCGCGGGCGCTTCGCCAAAACCCAGCTCGGCCACATCCTCGGCCGACAGGCTGGTGAGCACGGTGACGGCCACCAGCTTGGGGCGCCGGGGCGCTGCTTCGATGGCCTCGCGGGCGGCGCGCATCATGCGCGTGCCCCCGGCGGCGTGCACGTTGATCATCCACACGCCCAGGCGAGCGGCCGCCGCACACGCCTGCGCCACCGTGTTGGGGATATCGTGGAACTTGAGATCGAGAAACACACCATGGCCGCCTTGCACGAGCTGCTCCACCAGCGCCGGTCCGGCGGCGACGAACAGCTCCTTGCCCACCTTGAGACGGCAGCGTGCGGCGGGAAGGCGTGCCGCCAGAGCCAGGGCTTCCTGGGCGCCCGGCACATCCAGGGCAACGATGATGCGGGGATCGGGGGTGTTTTCCATGGGCAGGGGCGGGCCGCTAGGCGGCCAGTTCGCGCTCCTCGGTACGCCGGGGCGTGGTGGTCTCCCAGCGATGACAAGCGGGGCAATGCCAGTAGAACTGCCGGGCGCGAAACCCGCAGCGCTCGCATTTGTACTGGGCGAGGTTGCCGGTGTGCTGCTGCACCAGCCCGCGGATCAGCTCCAGATCGGCGCGGCGCTCGGCAGGTGCGGCAGTGAGTTCGCCCTCCACCAACCGCGACAGGCCGATCAGCGATGGAGTGCGGCGCAGTTCCTCCCGCAGCAAGGCCTGGGCGGCGGCCAGACCCTGGGAGTCGCGCACCGCTTCGTGGGCCACGGTGAGCAGGTCCAGGGACGGGTAGCGCGCCAGGTATCCAAGCAGCAGTTGCACGCCCTCGGCCTCGCGATCCAGCTTGCGGTAGGCAGCCAGCAACTTGTCGCCCAGCAGCGACAGATAGGCCGGATTTTGCCCTTCCACGCGCTTCCAGAACTCGACGGCTGCCGCCGTATCGCCGGCCGCCAGTTCCACATCGCCCTGAAGCATGGTGGCGCGCGTGCACTTGCGGTTCACCAGCAGCGCTTCGCGAGCGTAGTGTCGCGCGTCGTCGAAGCGGCCATGCAACAATTCACCGGCCGCCAGCTCGCAATAGAAGTGAGCGATGTCGCGGGCGCTGGAGTCTCCGGTGATGGCGTCCATCTTGCGCGACGCGGCGATCGCCTTGTGCCAATCCTTTTCCTGCTCATAGATTTCCAGCAGGTACCGCAAACCCTGTTGCTCGTAGGAGGTGCCCTCGAGCTTGGCGAAACACTCCTCGGCCCGATCCAGAAGACCGGCCTTGAGGTAATCCTGCGCCAATTCATACAGCGCCAGCAGTTGCTGCTCCGGCCCCAGGTCCTCGCGCTCCAGGATGGCCTGGTGCATGCGGATGGCACGCTCGATCTCGCCTCGCCGGCGAAACAGGCTGCCCAGGGCGAAGTGCAACTCCACGGTTTCCTTTTCGATCTTCACCACTTCGAGGAATGCCTCGATGGCCTTGTCCGGCTGCTCGTTGAGCAGGAAATTCAGGCCGCGGAAATAGGACGCCGGCAGGCGCCGCGACTCGCTCAGCAGTTGCCGGATGTCGATCCGCGCCGCCACCCAACCCAGCGCGAAGAACAGCGGCAACAGAAGCAACCACCAGGACTCGAATTCCACTCGCTCGCCCGGATGCCTAAGGCTCTAGAAGACCCTGACCCGGCTGCGGCACCCGCGCCTCTCGATCCGCCGCCGCCGCACGCACCTCCAGCGCGCGCAGCGTCTGGCGCAGCCGCTGAACCTGGGACCAACCGGCCGCGAAACCGGCAGCCGCCCCGAGGGCGAAGGCCACCAGCAGCAGGAACACCAGCGGTGCCTGCCACTCCTGACCGAGGTACAGGCGCACCGTGGCGGGCGCGGTGTTGCGCAGGGCAAAGCCCAGCAGCAAAACGAACGCCGTTGCCTTCAAGAACCAGCCGGCGTAGCGCATGAACGTGGCAGGGATTCCAGCGGGCTGTGACCCGCCGTCTTCAGGAGGCCGCGGATGCCGCGGACACCGGCACCGACAGCAGACCCGCACTGCTGTCGGCTGGCGCCGGTGAGACCTGCTCGCCTCCAGGCCGGTGAAGGTCGACACGCTCGCGCAGTTCCTTCCCAGCCTTGAAGTGCGGCACGTACTTGGCAGGCACCTGCACGCGCTCGCCAGACTTCGGGTTGCGGCCAATGCGGGGCGGACGGTAGTTGAGACCAAAGCTGCCGAAGCCACGGATCTCGATACGCTGCCCTTGAGACAGGCTCTTGGCCATGGCGTCGAGAATCATCTTGACCGCCAGCTCCGCGTCGCTCGCCACCAACTGCGGAAAGTGTTCCGCCAGCTTCGCGATCAGTTCCGACTTGGTCATTGCCCGCTCTGATCAAGCCTGGTTCTTGTTGTCCAGCTTGGCCTTGAGCAGCGCGCCGAGGCTGGTGGTGCCTGCATTGCCGGCGTTCTCCACCGCCATGCGCTGCATGGCTTCGGTCTCGTCGGCCATGTCGCGTGCCTTCACCGACAGGTTGATGGCACGGTTCTTCCGGTCGATGTTGATGATCATGGCCGTGACCTGGTCGCCCTCCTTGAGGTGCGAGCGAATATCCTCCACCCGGTCGCGGGATACTTCGGAGGCTCGCAGGTAACCTTCAACCTCGCCGGCAAGGGCGATGACCGCTCCCTTGGCGTCGATGGACTTGACGGTGCCCTCCACCACGGAATTGCGGTCGTGGGTGGAAACGTAGCTGGTGAAGGGATCGCCTTCGAGCTGCTTGACCCCCAGGGAGATGCGCTCGCGCTCCACGTCGATCGCCAGCACGACCGCTTCCACTTCTTCGCCCTTCTTGTACTGGCGCACCGCTTCCTCGCCCACTGCGTTCCACGACAGATCCGAGAGGTGAACCAGTCCGTCGATACCCCCAGCCAGCCCGATGAACACGCCGAAGTCGGTAATGGACTTGATCTGACCCTTGACCTTGTCACCTTTCTTGAAATTGGCGGCGAACTCGTCCCAGGGATTCGGCATGCACTGCTTCATGCCCAGGGAGATGCGCCGACGGTCTTCATCGATCTCGAGGATCATCACCTCCACTTCATCACCCACCTGCGCAACCTTGGAAGGATGGACGTTCTTGTTGGTCCAATCCATTTCGGAGACGTGCACGAGGCCCTCGATGCCGGACTCGATTTCCACGAAGGCGCCGTAGTCGGTCAGGTTGGTGACGCGGCCGAACAAGCGGGTGCCCTGGGGGTAGCGGCGACCCAAGCCCACCCAAGGGTCTTCGCCCAGCTGCTTGAGGCCCAGGGAAACGCGGTTCTTCTCCTGATCGAACTTCAACACCTTGGCGGTGACCTCGTCGCCCACGGACAACACTTCCGAGGGATGCTTGACGCGCCGCCATGCCAGATCAGTGATGTGCAAAAGGCCATCGATCCCACCGAGGTCCACGAACGCGCCGTAGTCGGTGATGTTCTTCACCACGCCCTTGATCACCGCGCCCTCGGTCAGCGTTTCCAGCAGCTTCTGGCGCTCTTCGCCCTGAGTGGCTTCCACCACCGCCCGCCGGGATACCACCACGTTGTTGCGCTTGCGGTCGAGCTTGATGACCTTGAACTCGAGCTGCTTGCCCTCGAAGGGCGTTGTGTCCTTCACCGGGCGCACGTCCACCAGCGAGCCCGGCAGGAAGGCGCGTATCCCATTGATCATGACGGTCAAGCCGCCCTTGACCTTGCCAGTGACAAGCCCCTGAACCAGCGAGCCCTGGTCGAGCGCCGTCTCAAGATCTATCCACGCCGCCAGCCGTTTGGCCTTCTCGCGCGAGAGCCGGGTCTCGCCATAACCGTCTTCCAGGGACTCGATGGCCACTGAAACAAAATCGCCCGGCTTGACTTCCACTGCGCCACCGTCGTTGCGGAACTCGTCGATGTCGATGAAGCTCTCCGACTTCAGGCCCGCGTTGACGACCACGTGATTGGCGTCGACACGGACCACCTCGGCGGTGATTACCTCGCCCGCGCGCATTTCCTGGCGCGAGAGGCTCTCCTCGAACAGAGCGGCAAAGCTGTCCATGGCGGCGGGGGGGGCGGATTGGATGGCAGTGGTCATGGAAAAAGGGTCTCGAATCACCAGCGCGCACTGCGCCGGGTTGAAGGTTTGTCAAAAAAAGCCATCAGCCCGCCTCGGTGCGATTGGACGGACGCCACTTTGTGACGATCCCACCGCATCCGCGGGGATGATGGCCCCAACGAATCAGGAGCTTTCCCGGCCGAACCAACCTAGAACCTGCTGTGCAGCCTGTTCGGCACCGAGGTCCGTGGTATCCAGCAGACGCGCTCCATCAGCCTGCCGTAGCGGCGCCGCCGTTCTCTGGCGATCACGCGCATCACGCTCTTCGATTTCCTGCAAAAGGGCCGGAAGCGTAACACTCATTCCCTTATCGATCAACTGTTTATACCGCCGCTCAGCGCGCGTTTGCGCCGACGCGGTGAGAAACACCTTGAGTTCCGCATCGGGGAATACCACCGACCCCATGTCGCGCCCCTCGGCCACCAGGCCTGGCAACCCGGCGAAGGCCCTCTGGCGCCACAGCAGTGAGGCGCGCACCGCCGGCAGTGCCGCCACTTTCGACGCCGCGCCGGAGACGGTTTCGACCCGAATGGCCTCGGTGACGTCTTCCCCGGACAGGAAAACACGTCCGGCCCGGAACTCCGCCTGCAGGCCTTCGGCCAGGACCGCCAGTGCCGGCTCATCGGCCAGGTCCACGCCAGCGCGCATTGCAGCCAGCCCCACCAGGCGATAGACGGCCCCGCTGTCCAGGTAACGCCATCCGAGCACCTGGGCCACTCGATCCGCGACCGTGCCTTTCCCCGAAGCCGAAGGGCCGTCAATGGCGATCACCGGCACCCGGGCCGGTTGGCCAACCTCGGCGAAGCGTTCGAAATAGTCTGGAAAGGTCTTGGCCACGCATCCGGGATCGATGATCCGCACCGGAACCCCGCCCAATGCCGCCAGGGAAAGACACATGGCTATGCGGTGATCGTCGTAGGTTTCGATGGCCGCACCGCGCAGCAGCCCGGGCGGTTGCACTTCCAACTGGTCAGGGTGCTCCACCACGCACGCGCCGAGCTTGCGCAGTTCGTTGGCCATGGCCGCGATGCGGTCGGTCTCCTTGACGCGCCAACTGGCGATGTTGCGCAAGCGGCAAGGGCCATCGGTAAACAGCGCCACGACCGCAAGGGTCATGGCAGCATCGGGAATGTGATTGAGATCGAGATCGAAGGCCTTCAAGCGGCCACTGGCTGGTGCCGAAGCCTCGATCCAGTTGTCTCCCCAGCGCACCCGCGCTCCGAGGCCTTCGAGGGCGTCGGCAAAGCGCACGTCGCCCTGGATGCTGCCACGGCCCACGCCCTCCACCCGCACCGGACCACCGCCCACCGCACCGGCAGCGAGGAAGTAGGACGCCCCCGATGCGTCGCCTTCCACGTGCACCACGCCCGGGCTGCGGTAACGCGAGCCCGCGGGCAACTCGAAGCGCTGGTATCCCTGGCGCCCCACCGACACGCCGAAGCGTGCCAGGGTGTTGAGCGTGATGTCCACATAGGGCTTGGAGATGAGTTCGCCTTCCACCTCCACGGCCGCTGCGCGTCCTGTGAGAGGCAGCGCCATGAGCAAGGCCGACAAAAACTGGCTGGACACATCGCCGCGTACCCGCAGCGTATCCGGGGCCCTGACCGGCGCCGCCTCGATGCGCAGCGGCGGGAAGCCCTCCACGGCCTCGTAGTGGATGCTCGCCCCCATGGCACGCAGTGCCTCCACCAGGTCGCCGATGGGCCGCTCGTGCATGCGGGCCACACCGCGTAGTCGGTAACGGCCCCCATTCAGGGCCAGCACCGCCGTGAGCGGACGAAAGGCCGTGCCGGCGTTGCCCAGGAACAGCTCGGCCTCGTCCACCGGAAAGCGCCCGCCACAGCCATGCACGCGCACGCTGCCCGAGACAGGGCCTGCCTCCACCCGCACTCCCAAGGTGGCGAGCGCTTCGAGCATGCGGGCGGTGTCGTCGGAATCGAGCAGGTCGCGAATTTCCGTGATGCCCTCGGCCAGTCCGGCCAGCAGCAGCGTGCGGTTGGAGAGGCTCTTGGAGCCTGGCAGCCGCACCGTGCCCGCGGCCGCTGCCAGGGGCGCCAGATCGAGAAAGGCCGGATGAACACCACTCACTGGTCACCTCCGCGAATCCAGGCGTCGCGGGCCTCGCGGGCCTCGCTGAGCAAGGCCTCCAGGGCGTGGCCGTCGCGCGCCGCGAGCATGGCGCGCAGGCCCTCCAGCGCGTCCTGATAGTGGTCGATCTCCACCATCACGGCTTGACGATTGGCGAGCAGGATGTCGCGCCACATTTCGGGCGAACTGGAGGCGATGCGGGTGAAGTCGCGAAAGCCCCCGGCGGCGAAACCGAACAGCCGCGCCGCGTCGGGGCGCTGCGCCACCATGGCCACCAAGGCGTAGGCAAGCAGATGGGGCAGGTGGCTGACGGCCGCGAACAGCGCGTCATGGGCCTCGGGGGTCATTTGCGATACGCGCGCGCCGCAGCCCTCCCAGAATGCCCGAGCGCGTTGCACGCAACCCGCATCGGTTTCCGGCAGGGGCGTGAGCACCACGTTACGGCCGTCGAACAAATCCGCGCGGGCTGCCTGCACCCCGGAGGTCTCGGCGCCGGCGATGGGATGTGCGGGCACGAAGCGCGGCAGTGCGACGCCGAAAGCAGCCCGGGCCGCCGCCACCACATCTTGCTTGGTGCTGCCCCCGTCGGTGACGAAGGCACCGGACGCGAGCACCGGTGCGCAGGCGGAGAACAGCCCTGGAAACTGCCCCACGGGCGCGGCCACCAGCACCGCATCTGCATCACGCACGCCCGCCGCCGGATCCTGCGAAATCTCATCCACCACGCCGAGCGCCAGTGCGCGCTCCAGATTCTCGCGGCCGCGGCCGATGCCCACCACGCGCGCCACCGCACCGGCGCGCCTGAGGGCAAGGGCGCAGGAGCCGCCAATCAATCCCACGCCGATCACGGCGAGGCGTTCGAACCGCACGGCCGCGGTGCTCAGCGATGCCCAGGGGCGAGCACCGCTCGCAGGGCGTCGAGACAACGCTCGTTTTCGGAGGGCAGGCCCACGCTCACGCGCAACCACTCGGGCATGGCGTAGCCGCCCACGGGCCGGACGATCACACCCTCGCGAAGCAGCGATGCGAAAACCGCGGCGCCGTTGCCCACACGCACGCAGACAAAATTGCCCCGCGAGGCAATGACGGGCAAGCCAAGGCGCGCAAAACCAGCCTCCAGCTGCGCCATGCCCTCGGCGTTCATGCGCCGGCTGCGCTCCACGTAGTCAGCGTCCTCAAGGCATGCGATGGCACCCGCCTGGGCGACCGTGTTGACGTTGAACGGCTGGCGAATGCGATTCATCAGATCGGCCACATCCGGATGCGCCAGGGCAAACCCGACCCGCATGCCAGCCAGGCCGTAGGCCTTGGAGAAGGTGCGGGTGATCACCAGATTTTCGTGGCGCTGCAGCCAGGCGATCGCGTCGTAGCGGTCCTCGTCGCGGAGATACTCCGTGTAGGCCTCGTCCAGCACCACCACCACGTCGCGGGGCACCCGTGCGAGCAAAGCGCGGAGCGCCTCGCCCGTGACGAAGGTGCCCGTGGGATTGTTGGGGTTGGCAATGAACAGCATGCGGGTATCGGCGCGCACCGCGCTTGCCATGGCCTCCAGGTCGTGACCGAAATCGCGCGCCGGCACCTCGATGGCCGTGGCCCCCACGGCCTGCACCGACAAGGCGTACACCGCGAAAGCGTGGCGCGAGAACACCGCGCTGGCACCCGGCGCCAGGAAGGTGCGTGCCGCAAGTTCGAGCACGTCGTTGGATCCGTTGCCCAGCACGATGGCCGCCATGTCAACGCCATGGTGGGCAGCGATGGCGCTCTTGAGCGCGAAGCCGTTGGCGTCGGGATAGCGCGCCAGGTCGGCGAGGGCGGCCTGCATGGCGCTGGCGGCCTTCGGACTGACGCCCAACGGGTTTTCGTTGGAGGCGAGCTTGACGATGCCTGCTTCATCGAGACCCAGTTCGCGAGCCAGCTCCGAGGCAGGCTTGCCGGGCACATAGGGGGCGAAGGTCCGGATCCAGGCCGGGGCACGCTCACAAGCGTCGATCATGGTGTAGGGCGTTAGGGTTTGTCTTCAGGCCACGGCTACCGGATAGGCGCCGAGAATCTTGCAGAACGCCGCCTTGTCGCCCACCTCGGCGAGGGCGGCAGCCACTGCGGAATCGCTCTCGTGGCCTTCCAGGTCCACGAAAAACAGGTAGTCCCACTTGCCCAATCGCGACGGGCGCGATTCGAGGCGCGTCATGCTCACGCCGTGGCGGGCGAGGGGCACCAGCAGCTCCACCAGGCCGCCCGGCCGGTTGGCAGCAGCCATGACGAGGGACGTACGGTCTCGCCCGGAGGCCGCGACGGCCTGGGAGCCCAGCACCAGGAAGCGCGTGGTGTTGCCGGGCTCGTCCTCGATGTTGGCGCGGACCACCTCCAACCCGTACAGGGGGGCCGCGGCGGCGGAGGCAATGGCAGCGGCGTCGGGCTGGCCGGCGGCGCGCCGGGCCGCCTCGGCATTGCTCGACAGGGCCACGTGCTCGGCCGCGGGCAGGTGGCGGGTCAGCCAGCGGTTGCACTGGGCCAGCGCCTGGGCGTGGGCATACACCGTGGAAAGTCCGTCCAGGGAGGCTTTCCTGGCCAGCAAACAGTGGTGGATGGGCAATTGCACCTCGGCGCAGATCCGCAACGGCGAGGCGGCCAGCTCGTCGAGCGTCTGTCCCACGCCGCCCTCGGTGGAGTTTTCAACAGGCACGACCCCGTAGCTGGCCTCTCCGGCGGCCACGGCTCGAAACACCTCGGAGATGGAGGCCACGGGCAGGCCGTCGGCGGCGGCGCCGAACTGCCGCAGCACCGCTTCTTCGCTGAAGGTACCGCGAGGGCCGAGATAGGCAACCACCGGGCGGCGCTCCAGTGCCCGGCAGGCAGAGATGAGCTCGGTGAACAGATGCTGGATCGCCTGCGGCGGCAACGGCCCCGCGTTGATCTGCGTGAGGCGGCGCAGCACCTGCGCCTCGCGCTCGGGCCGGTACACGGCGCTCTCACCCTTGAGCTCGCCGATGCGCGCCGCGCAACGGGCGCGTTCGTTCATGCGCTCGAGCAACTCGGCATCGAGCGCATCGATACGCTCGCGCAGCTGCCGGATGGCCTCATCCATCAGTCACCCCAGCCGTGATAGCGCCCGCACCGACAGAACACCGCCGATGGCGCGCACCGACTCCACCACCGGCGCCGGCACAGGGGTGTCGGCATCCACGAGGGTGTACGCCATGTCGTGGCGCGACTTGTTGAGCATGTTGTGGATGTTGATGCCAGCCAGTGCCATGGCGGTGGAGATCTGCCCCAGCATGTTGGGCACGTTGGCGTGAGCGATTGCAACGCGGTGGGGCACTTCGCGGGCCATCGACACATCGGGGAAATTCACCGAGTGGCGGATGTTGCCGTTTTCGAGGAAGTCCCGAAGGGTGTCTGTCACCATCACCGCGCAATTCTCCTCGGCTTCGCGGGTTGAGGCCCCGAGGTGCGGCAGGCACAGAACGCCGGGCTGCCCCATGAGCGCGCCCGCCGGGAAGTCGCAAACGTACCCGCGCAACCGCTTCGCACCAAGCGCCTGGACCACCGCCGGCGCATCCACGATGGCGTCGCGCGCAAAGTTGAGCAGTACGGCCCCCTGCTTCATCTGCGCCAGGCGCTCACCGTTGATCAACCCGCTGGTCGCAGGCACAAGCGGCACGTGCAGGGTGACGAAGTCCGCATGGCGCAGCAGTTCGTCGATACCGTGGGCCCTTCGGACCTGCTGCGGAAGGTTCCAGGCGGCCTCCACGGTGATCTCGGGGTCGTAGCCGATCACGTGCATGCCGAGATGAATGGCAGCGTCTGCCACCAGGCTGCCGATGCGGCCCAGGCCCATCACGGCAAGGGTGCGCCCCGCCAGTTCGAACCCGGCGAAAGCCTTCTTGCCGTCTTCCACCGCGCGCTCCAGGGACTCGTCGTCTCCCGGCAACGCCTGGACGAACTGCAGGGCCGGTGCGATGTTGCGGGCCGCAAGCAGCAAACCGGCGAGCACCAGTTCCTTCACGGCGTTGGCGTTCGCCCCGGGAGCATTGAAGACGGGCACGCCGCGCTCGCTGAGCCGCGCCACGGGAATGTTGTTCGTGCCCGCGCCCGCCCTGCCCACGGCCAGCAGCGACGCGGGCAGTTCCAAGGCATGCAGGTCGGCGGAGCGCACCAGGATGGCATGGGGATTGGCCAGGGCAGCGCCGTGCTCGAAGCGATCGGCCGGCAGCCGCGCAAGCCCCCGGGCCGAGATGCTGTTGAGGGTCAGGACCCGGAATTCAGCCATGCCGGCGCGCAAACACCTGCATGAAATCCGCCAGGGCCTCCACGCCGGCCATGGGCATGGCGTTGTACACCGAGGCACGCATGCCCCCCACGGAGCGGTGGCCCTTGAGTTGCACGAGACCTTCCGCTGCCGCGGACTTCAGGAACGGCCCGTCCAGCGCATCGTCACGCAGCCGGAAAGGAATGTTCATGAGCGAGCGGTCGGAGGGTTCCACGGGATTGGTGTAGAAGCCGCCGCTGGCGTCGATCACGCCGTAGAGCAGCGCCGCCTTGGCGCGGTTGTGCCGCTCGATGGCGGACAAGCCGCCCTGCTCCAGCAGCCAGCGAAACACCAGACCCGCCACGTACACCGCGAAGGTGGGCGGCGTGTTCAGCATGGAACCGCCGTCGGCCATGGCCTTGTAGTCCAGCAGCGTGGGCGTGGAGGGCGGCGCCCGGCCGATGAGATCGTCGCGCACGATCACCAGCGTGAGACCGGCGGGACCGATGTTTTTCTGCGCGCCGGCATAGATCAGCCCATAGGCGGACACGTCCATCGGGCGCGACAGAATGTGCGAAGACATGTCGGCCACCAGCGGCACCGGACCCGTGTCGGGCACCCAGTGGTATTCCACGCCGCCGATGGTCTCGTTGGTGGTGATGTGCACATAGGCAGCGTCCGGATCGAGGTTCCAGGTGGTGCGCGGCGGTACGCAGCTGAAATCACGCCCTGCGCTGCTCGCCGCCACGTGGACCGCACCATAGCGGCCCGCCTCGGCGATTGCCTTCTTGGCCCACTCGCCAGTGTGCACGTAGTCGGCGCGGCCGGTGGCCGGCATGAGGTTGGCGGGCACCATGGCAAACTGCAGTGTTGCCCCGCCTTGCAGGAACAGGACGCGATAGTTCGCGGGGATACCCATCAGGGCACGCAGGTCTGCCTCCGCCTGGGCCAGGATGGACTCGAACTCCGGGCCGCGATGGCTCATTTCCATCACTGACATGCCCGAGCCGTGCCAATCGAGCACCTCGTCGCGTACCCGCTCCAACACGGGCAGCGGCAACACCGCCGGCCCGGCGCTGAAATTGACCACGCGCTGGCTCATGGCTGCGCCTCTCCCCCATCGCCGGCTTCATCCTCTCCGGACGGCGCGTCCCCGGCTTCAGCGCCCTCGTCTTCGGCCTCCGCCACACGCTCGAGGCCCGCAAGCTTCTCGCCCTCGCCCAGGCCGATGAGGGTGACCCCCTGGGTGTTGCGCCCCAATTCGCGAATCTCTGCCACGCGAGTGCGTATCAGCACCCCGCCGGTGGTGATCAGCATCACCTCGTCGCCTGCGTGAACCAGCCGCGCCGACAGCGCCTTGCCGTTGCGCTCCGAGATCTGGATGGAAATGGTGCCCTGGGTACCGCGGCCATGGCGCGGGTACTGGGAGACGGGCGTGCGCTTGCCGTAGCCGTTTTCCGTGGCGGTGAGGACCGTCTGGCCAGGATCGTTGCTCACCACAAGGGAAATGATCCGCTGTCCTTCCGGCAGACGCATGCCGCGCACGCCCCGCGCCGTGCGTCCCATGGGACGCACGTCCTGCTCATCGAAGCGCACGGCCTTGCCACCGTCGGAGAAGAGCATCACGTCGTGGCGGCCGTCGGTGATGGCGGCGCCCACCAGAAAATCACCTTCGTCGAGGTCCACGGCGATGATGCCGCTGGGCCGCGGGCGGGAAAACTCCGACAGCGGCGTCTTCTTCACCGTGCCCTGGGCAGTGCACATGAAGACGAAATGCTCGTCGTCGAAACTCTTCACCGGCAGCACCACGTTGATCTTCTCGCCCTCCTCCAGAGGGAAGAGGTTCACCACCGGCTTGCCGCGGCTTTGCCGGCCGCCCTGGGGCACTTCGTAGACCTTGAGCCAATAAACCCGCCCGCGGGTGGAGAAGCACAGCAGGTAATCGTGGGTGTGGGCCACGAACAGGTTGTCGATGAAATCGTCCTGCTTGGTGGCGGCGGCCTGCTTGCCGCGCCCGCCGCGGCGCTGGGCGCGGTAGTCGGCGAGAGGCTGGGACTTGATGTAGCCGGCATGAGAGAGGGTGACCACCAAGTCTTCCGGGGTGATGAGGTCCTCGATTCCGATCTCGGCGGTATCGCGGGCTATCTCGCTGCGGCGCCGGTCGCCATAGGCCTCCTTCATGGCGCGCAGTTCCGCATCGATGATGGCGGTAACGCGCTCCGGGCGGGCGAGGATGTCCAGCAGGTCAGCGATGGTGTTCATCACCTCGCGGTATTCCCCGGTGATCTTGTCCTGCTCCAGCCCCGTGAGGCGCTGGAGCTGCATCTCGAGGATGCGTTGCGCCTGCGCCTCCGAGAGCTGGTAGCCGCCCTCGCGCAAGCCCAGCTCGCGCGCCAGCCCCTCGGGCCGGAAGCGCTGCGAATCGGCGCGGGCGAGCATCTGTTCCACCAGCACCGAGCGCCACAGCCGCCCCGTGAGCCCCGCCTTCGCATCGGCGGGCGTGGGCGCGGCCTTGATGAGGGCGATGATCTCGTCCACGTTGGACAGGGCCACCGCAAGGCCTTCGAGGATATGCCCGCGCTCGCGGGCCTTTCGAAGGTCGAACACCGTGCGCCGGGTCACCACCACCCTGCGGTGACGGAGGAAAGCTTCGATGAACTCCTTGAGATTGAGCAGCCGCGGCTGGCCGTCCACCAAGGCGACCATGTTCATGCCGAAGCTGTCCTGCATCTGCGTTTCTTTGAAGAGGTTGTTGAGCACCACCTCCGGCATTTCGCCGCGCTTGAGCTCGATCACCACGCGCATGCCCGACTTGTCGGACTCGTCGCGAATCTCCGAGATGCCCTCGAGCCGCTTCTCCCGCACCAACTCACCGATGCGAGTCAGAAGCAACGCCTTGTTCACCTGGTAGGGCAGTTCATCCACCACAATGGACTGCCGGGCGCCCTTGTCGAGGTCTTCGAAATGGGTGCGGGCGCGGATCACCACCCGGCCGCGACCCGTGCGGTAGCCTTCGCGCACCCCTGACAGGCCGTAGACGATGCCCGCCGTGGGAAAATCCGGCGCCGGGATGATCTCCATGAGGCGGTCGAGGGAAACGTCGGGCTCCGACAGCACTGCCAGACACCCATCCACCACCTCGCCAAGATTGTGCGGTGGAATGTTGGTCGCCATGCCCACGGCGATCCCCGCGGAGCCGTTGACCAGCAGATTGGGGACGCGCGTGGGCAGCGCCACGGGCTCCTGTTCCTTGCCATCGTAGTTGGGGACGAAGTCGACCGTCTCCTTGTCGATGTCCGCGAGCATCTCCGAGGCGATGCGCTCGAGACGGCACTCGGTGTAGCGATACGCCGCCGCCGAGTCGCCGTCCACGGAACCGAAATTGCCCTGGCCATCGATCAAGGTGTAGCGCATGGAGAAGTCCTGCGCCATGCGCACCAGCGCTTCGTAGGTGGCCGAGTCGCCATGAGGGTGGTACTTGCCCAGCACGTCGCCCACCACCCGCGCACACTTCACGTACGGACGGTTCCACTGGATGTTCGCTTCGTGCATCGCGAAGAGAATGCGCCGGTGAACGGGCTTCAATCCATCGCGAACGTCCGGCAGCGCGCGCCCCACGATAACGCTCATGGCGTAATCGAGGTAGGAGCGGCGCATCTCCTCCTCGAGACTGATGGGAACCGTTTCCTTGGCGAATGTGTCCATGATTGCTTCCGGTGCCGTTTTGATGCAACGCGAGCGCGGTTTTCTCTGGTTTTTTCTTCGTGATCGCCGAGCTTGCAGCAGCCGCCCAAAGGTTGCTTTGCGTCGCCAGGAAAAGCTTGAGAGTCTATCACGCGCGGCACCCCGGCCCGGCTCAGCCCAAGCTTCGCATAGGGGGCTCATGGGCTCGTGATATCCTTCAGCGCCGTTTATTCGGAGTCTTGGCTTCCCGTCCTTGCGGCAGGCCGCCGGCCCTGGCTCACATCACCCGAAAACCCCAGACACTGCACGGTGAACCCATGACCTTTCGGATGAAGAAGTCCTTGTTCGGAATTGCTGCTGTTTCCCTTTTGGCGCCAGTGGCGAGTTATGCCCAGGTGGTCGGCAAGGGGCCATGGATCAACGAATCGTCGAACAACCCGGTGCGCGACGGACGCGGCAGCACCTGCGTTTCAGCGGGCGGCCCCAATTACGCGTTCGACAACGCCTCCTGCACCGGCGCAGCAGCCGATGCCAAGGCAGCCTCCGAAGCCAGCGCAGCCGCGGCCAAGGCGGCAGCTGCGGAACAGGCAGCAGCAGCGCAAGCCGCCAGGGAGGAAGCGCTCATGGCCGTTCAGCCCGGCTCTGGACTCAAGCCCGGAGAAAGAGGCTACTACGTGCACGACAGCGCAGGTGTGGTGGTTCGCGACGGCGCCGGTCGTAGCTGCGTGCGCGATTCGCGCTGGACGGTCGCCTACGCCACGGAAGAATGCGACCCTGAATTGTTCGAACTGTGGCGCAAGCGACAAGCTGCGGGCGCCACGGGAGAACTTGCGGCGCGCCTCAAGTCGGCCCCTCCGCTACGCGAAGGTGCTCCCGACGCTCTGGATCGAACCCCGGGTGCCGTGCCTGCCGCTTCCCCGGCGCCCGCCGCCGCGGCTGCGCTCACGGGCGACAACACGAACGCCTTCCCCATCACCACTTACGACGGCGGCGTCGCAGCCCTTGCGGCGGGGGCCGACGAGGCGGACGAAGACGACGACACCGTCGCCCTGGCCGACGACGGCATCCCGGACGACGACAAGGTGATGCCCGAGGACGAATCCGCCGAAGAAGCTGCCGCCGCGGATGAAGCCGAAGAGGATGAAACCGTCGCGCTGAACGATGCTGCAGGCGAACCGGTGAAACCCGCCCCCGAGTCCGCCAAGGCCGCACCGGAGCGAGCACCGGTCACTGGCGACAATACGGACAAGTTCCCGGTCACCCCCTACACGGTTGACAAGGAGCCGGCGAAACCGCAACCCGCCGCCAAGCCCACGTCTTTGCCCGTGACCGTGCGTTCGGACGGGCTGTTCAGCTTCGACCGATCCGACCTGCGTGCCGAACTGGTGCTCAAGCTAGACGCCGTGGTGGACATGCTCAACGGCGCCAAGTACGACCGTATCAGCGTGGTGGGTTACACCGATCCCATCGGCACGGCCGCCTACAACCAGAAGCTTTCGGAACGGCGTGCCGCGGCGGTCAAGAAGTATCTCGTCAACAAGGGTATCGACCCGGCCCGCATCGCGACCTCGGGCAAGGGCGAATCCGGACTGGTGGTGACCCGGGCCGACTGCAAGGGCCAGCGCAAGAAGGCCCTTATCGCCTGCCTTGAGCCGAACCGCCGCGTGGTGATCGACGCGGCTGGCGAGAAACCCGCCAAGTAACAACCGCCGATCTCGCCACGACAAGCCCTGCCTCGGCAGGGCTTCGTTTTTTCCAGGCCTGTGCCCGTGCCCGACTTCATTGTTGCTCCCCGCTGGGTAGTGCCGGTGTCGCCCGCCGGCGTGTTGCAGCATCACGCCGTGGCGGTGACGGGAGATCGCATCGAGGCGCTGCTGCCCGCCGAGCAGGCGCGCGCCCGATACCCTGGTGCCAGCTGGGTTGACCTTCCTGGCCACGTTCTGATGCCTGGCCTGGTGAATGCCCATACCCATGCGGCCATGACGCTGATGCGTGGCCTCGCCGACGACCTGCCCCTCATGCGCTGGCTGCGAGAGCACATCTGGCCCGCCGAGGCAGCCCACGTGTGTCACGACTTCGTGCGCGACGGCACCCTTCTGGCGGCGGCCGAAATGCTGCGCGGTGGCGTGACGTGCATGAACGACATGTACTTTTTTCCCGCTGCGGCCGCCCATGCGGCCCTCACGGCAGGCATGCGTGCGGCGCTGGGCATCATCGTCATCGACTTTCCCACGGCCTACGCCTCGGACCCCCAGGACTACCTCGCCAAGGGCCTGGCCATGCGCGACTCCCTGCGCCACGAGC
>JBIIUM010000001.1:0-70799 GCA_044339985.1 Burkholderiales bacterium
GCGGCAGCAACCGCGGGTGCCACAGGGGCGCGCATTCGCGCCGCGGCGGCAAGTCGGCCCCGTTCACCGTGCCCGGGTAGCACATGCCCATGGGCAGGATGGCCACCTGCGCGGCATCGTAGAAACGCTCCGGCGGCAGTTGCAGCCAATGGCGCAGCCGCTCGCCGGAGGGATCGGTCCACGGCACGCCCGACTCGTGGACGCGGCGCCCCGGTGCCTGGCCGATGATGAGCAGCCGCGCCGTGGCCGACAGGCGCAGCACCGGACGGGGCTCGTGGGGCAGGTGGGCGGCGCAGTGGCGGCAGGCGCGTGCGTCCTGCACCAGGCTTGGGAGGTCCATGGCGCGATTTTAGGCGGCGGCGCGAGCGGCCGATCCGATACCATTTCACCTTTGCATGCGTGGATTCGCCATGTCCCTGTCCTCCCTCACGGCCCTCTCGCCCCTCGATGGCCGCTATCGCTCCAAGGCCGAGCCCCTGGTCGCATGGTTCAGCGAAGCGGCCCTGATCCGCCACCGCGTGCTGGTGGAACTGGCGTGGCTCAAGGCTCTGGCCCATGAGCCGGCCATTACGGAACTGCCGCCGTTTTCGAAGCGCACCCTGGCCGAGATCGATGCCTGCGCGGCAGAGTTCTCCGCTGATGATGCCGCTGCGGTCAAGCAGATCGAGGCCCGCACCAATCACGACGTGAAGGCCGTGGAGTACTGGATCCGCGAGCGCTTCGCCGCCAACCCCGAGGTGGCCAAGGCTGGCCCATTCATCCACTTCGCGTGCACTTCCGAGGACATCAACAACCTTGCCTACAGCCTGATGCTGGCGGGCGCGCGCAAGGCGGTGATGCTGCCGGCGCTGGACGCGGTCGCGGCCAAACTCACCCACATGGCCCATGTCCTTGCCGATCTGCCCATGCTGTCGCGCACCCATGGCCAGCCCGCCACCCCCACCACCCTTGGAAAGGAACTTGCCAACGTGGTGGCGCGGCTGCAGCGCGCTCGCGCCCGCATCGCCGCGGTGGAGCTGCCCGCCAAGATCAACGGCGCCGTGGGCAACTACAACGCCCATGTGAGCGCTTATCCCGAGGTGGACTGGCCAACCCTGGCCAAGCGCTTCGTGCAGTCACTGGGTCTCGCCTTCAATGCCTACACCACGCAGATCGAACCCCACGACGGCGTGGCCGAACTGTGCGATGCCTACGCCCGCGCCAACACCATCCTGCTCGATCTCGACCGCGACCTGTGGGGCTACGTGTCGCTCGATTACTTCAAGCAGCGGCTCAAGGCCGGTGAAGTGGGCTCCTCCACCATGCCCCATAAGGTGAACCCCATCGACTTCGAAAACTCCGAGGGCAACCTGGGCCTGGCCAACGCCCTGCTCAATCACCTGTCGGTCAAGCTGCCCGTGTCCCGCTGGCAGCGGGACCTGACCGACTCCACCGTGCTGCGCAACCTCGGCACGGCTCTGGGCCACACGCTGCTTGGCTATGAAGCCTGCCTCAAGGGCCTGGGCAAACTCGAGCCAAATCCCGCCGCTCTGGCCGCCGACCTGGACGCCAGCTGGGAAGTGCTGGCCGAGCCCATCCAGACGGTGATGCGCCGCCATGGCATCGAGGGCGCCTACGAAAAACTCAAGGACTTGACCCGCGGCCAGCGCCGCATCGACCGCGAATCGCTGCACGCCCTTATCCGCGAACTGCCCATTCCCGAGCCTGATCGCGCCCGGTTGCTGGCCCTCACGCCGGCGGGCTACGTGGGCCTTGCCGCGGCGCTGGCACGCGCCATCTGAAGCCGCTGCAGGGTCACGTGGACGAGCGCCCCATCGGCATTTTCGACTCGGGCGTTGGCGGGTTATCGGTATGGCGCGAGATGGTGCGCGCACTGCCCCATGAGGAGATGCTCTATTTCGCCGATCAGGCCCACGTGCCCTACGGGCCGCGGCCGGCGGCGCAGATCCGCGGCTTTTGCGAAACCATCACCCGCTGGCTTCTGGGCCAGGGCTGCAAGGCAGTGGTGGTGGCCTGCAACACCGCCTCGGCGGCGGCTCTCAAGCACCTGCGCGATACCTTCCCCGGCGTACCAGTGATCGGCATGGAGCCGGCCGTGAAGCCTGCGGCGGCCCTGACACGCGCGGGCGTGGTGGGCATCCTTGCTACCCCGGCCACCTTTCAGGGGCGGCTGTTCCAGGCCACGGCAGGGCGCCACGCCAGCGGCATCCGGCTGGTGAACCAGGTGTGCGACGGGCTGGCCGAACACGTGGAGCGCGGCGACCCCGACGACCCGCGCACCCTCGCGCTGCTGGATTGCTATCTGGGCGCGGTGCTGGACCAAGGCGCCGACGTAGTGGTGCTGGCCTGCACCCACTACCCTTTTCTCATGGAGGCCATCCGGCGCCGTTGCGGACCTGGCGTGACGGTGATCGACCCGGCACCCGCCATCGCCCGCCACCTGGCCCACACCCTGCGCGCCCGCGGCATGCTCGCATCGCGCGACGAGCCGGGCCGATCGCGCTTCTGCACCTCGGGCGAGGCGGCGGCGTTACAGCGGTTTCTCGTCACCCACGGTCTGGCGCTGGCACCACGGGTTGCCTCGGTGGCGTTACCCGAGGGTGATTCGGCCCTGGCCTGAACCGCGGCTCATCCTTGGAGCAGCCGTGCCCTCGCCTGCGCGTACTCATGGCGCAGGCGGGCCACTACCTCGGCGGTGGAGGGTGCATCCTCGATGTTGCCAACCCCCTGGCCCACACCCCAGATGTCCTTCCAGGGCTTCTTGCCGGCGCCCTTGTCCTTGCCGGTACCGAAATCCATGGAGGTCTTGTCACGTTCGGGAAGGTTTTCCGGATCGAGACCAGCGTTGACGATGCTCTGGCGAAGGTAGTTGCCGTGCACGCCGGTGAAGTAGGGCGTGTACACCACGTCAGTGGCCTGCGCAGCGACGATTCCCTGCTTGTAGGCCTCCGTGGCATTGGCCTCGCGAGTGGCGATGAAGCGCGTGCCCACGTACGCGAAATCCGCCCCCATCGCCTCGGCCGCCAGCACGCCAGCCCCGTCGGTGATGGACCCGGACAGCAGGATCACGCCATCGTAGAAACGTCGCACCTCCCGCAGCAGGGCAAAGGGGCTGAGCGTCCCCGCGTGACCACCCGCACCCGCGCACACCAGAATGAGGCCGTCCACACCGGCGTCCAGCGCTTTCTTCGCGTGACGCACGCTGATCACGTCGTGGAACACCAGCCCGCCGTAGCCATGGATGCGCGGCACGATGGCGCCAGGCGCGCTCAGGCTGGTGATGATGATCGGCACCTCATGGCGCACGCAGGCGTCGATATCGTGCGCCAGCCGGTCATTGGAAGGGTGGATGATCTGGTTCACCGCGAAGGGCGCCACCTTCGCGCCGGGATAGGCTGCCCGATGCGCCGCCAGGGCGGCCTTGATCTGCAGCAACCACTCGTCGAGCTTCTCGGCGGGCCGTGCGTTCAGTGCGGGGAAGGAGCCCACCACGCCACCGAGGCATTGGGCGATCACCAGGTCCGGGTTGGAAATGATGAACAACGGCGCGCCCACCACGGGGATGGAGAGCTGGCTGCGCAGGCGCTGGGCCACACTGATGGCGGCCGGGACGGCGTTGGCAAGGGTCATGGCGGGGGCATCCGGTGGCGCAAAGTCGCGCACCCTGCTCCAGGCCCGCGGCCGCCGTCAAGGCCACGGCTATACTTCGTCCACCATAACGACATGCAGGGAGGGAACACCATGGGCGACCTGCTCGACGCCACAGCCTCGTTCAGGATCATGTCCGAGAGCACCAGGGCCGACTGGGAGATCATCACCACCCGCTACGTGCCCTTCGCCCGCGAGCTGCCCGACCGGATCCTCGCGCACCTGAAGCTGCTCGGAGGAGACGCCGGCGGCTTCGCCGTGGACCGGCTGCAGCACTCGCTGCTCACCGCCACGCTGGCGCATCGCAATGGCGAGGACGAGGAGACCGTGGTGTGCGCCCTGCTGCACGACATCGGCGACACCCTGGGTTCGTGGAACCACCCCGACGTGGGCGCCGCCATCCTGCAGCCGTTCGTGTCTGCGGAGAACCACTGGATGGTCCAGAAACACGGCATCTTCCAGGGCTACAACTTCTTCCACCACATCGGTCTCGATCGCAACATGCGCGAGCAGTTCCGCGGCCACCCCTGCTTCGAGCGCACGGCGCGCTTCGTGGACCTGTACGACAACCGCGCCTTCGATCCGGACATGGACTGTGCGCCGCTGGAGTTCTTCGAACCCATGGTGAGGCGCCTGTTCGCCCAGCCGAAGAATTCAATCTACAAGGACACCTGCCCGATGTGACCTCGCGGTCGCGTCGCAACCCGGAGGATTCGCCGTGAACAACCTGCTGCGCGCGGCGAGCGTCGCCGCCCTGCTCGCCGCCCTGCCAGCCACCGCCCAGGAGGTGGTTCTCAAGGTCCACCATTTCCTGCCGCCGCCCTCCACCGGCCACCAGAAGGTGGTGATGCCCTGGTGCGAGCGCATCGAGAAGGCCTCGGCCGGACGCATGAAGTGCCAGGTATTCCCCGCCATGCAGATGGGCGGCACGCCGGCCCAGCTCTACGACCAGGCGAAGGACGGGGTGGCGGACGTGGTGTGGACGGTCACCGGCTACACCGCCGGCCGCTTCCCGAAGACCGAGGTCTTCGAGCTGCCCTTCATCATGACCGACGCCGAGGCCACCGCCCGGGCCATGTGGGACTTCGCCGCCGGGCCTGCCGCCGAGGAATTCGCCGAGGTGAAGCCGCTCGCCCTCCATCCCCACGGCGGTGGCGCGCTGCACGTGGTGAAGAAGCCGGTGCGCACGCTGGCCGACTTCCGCGGCCTGAAACTGCGTGCACCCACGCGGCTCACCACCCGCATGCTGGCGGCCTTCGGCGCCACGCCCGTGGGCATGCCCGTGCCCCAGGTGGCCGAATCCCTGTCCAAGGGCGTGATCGACGGCGCCGTGCTGCCCTGGGAAGTGGTTCCCGCCCTCAAGGTCCAGGAATTGGTGAAGTTTCACACCGAACTCGACAAGTCCCAGCCGGCGCTCTACACCACCGTGTTCGTGCTCGCCATGAACAAGGCGCGCTACGCATCGCTGCCCCCCGACCTGAAGAAGATCGTCGACGCCGAGAGCGGCCCCGAGCTGTCGGCCCGGGCTGCTCGCGCCTTCGTGGAATCCGACGCCAGCGGCCGCGCCACTGCCTCGGGCAACACCATCTTCACCCTTCCGGCCGCGGAGGTGGAGGCGTGGCGCAAGGCTGCCCAGCCGGTCACCGACGGCTGGGTGAAGGACATGAACGGCCGCGGCGCCGACGGCGCCGCCCTGCTCGCTACTGCGCGCGAGCTGATCGCCAAGCGAAGCCGCTAGGCACCCGCGCCGTGCAGGACGCCGCCCCGGCACAGGACCTGTCCAGCGAGCTGCCGACCGGTCCCGCCGGGCGCACCCTGCTGCGCCTGAACCAGGCGCTGGCGCTGGCTGGCAGCGCACTGTTGCTGGCCATGATGGGCCTTTCGGTGTGGAGCATCCTGGGCCGGCGGCTGTTCGACGCGCCCGTGGTGGGCGACTACGAGTGGGTGCAACTGGGCATGGCCGTTTGCGTGAGCGCTTTCCTGCCGCTCACGCAGATGCTGCGCGGCCATGTGATCGTGGACTTCTTCACCCTGCGGGCGCCCGCACCCATAAGGCGCAGCCTCGATGCCCTGGGCGCATCGCTGATGGCTGGCTGCGCCGCGCTGCTCGCCTGGCGCCTCGGCGCAGGCGTGCTCGCCATGCGCGCCAGCGGCGAGGAAAGCATGCTCCTGGGGATCCCGCTGTGGATCGCCTACGCGGGCATGGTACCGTCCTTCGCGCTGCTGGCGCTGACGGGCCTCTACACCGCCTTCCATGGGGTGCCGCGGGCTTGAGCGGTAACGCGCTGGCCCTGTGGGTGCTGGGTGGCATGCTGGCCCTGTTGGCGCTACGGGTGCCCATCGCCATCGCCATGCTCGCCGCCGGCCTGGGCGGCTACGCCACGCTGCAGGGCTGGGACGCCCTGTTCGCCCACCTCAAGTCGGCGCCCTTCGGCCGTTTCGCCAACTACGATCTCTCGGTGGTGCCGCTGTTCCTGCTGATGGGTAACCTCGCCTCGCGCGGCGGGCTGTCCGCGGCGCTGTTCCGCGCCGCCAATGCCTTCATCGGCCACTTCCGCGGCGGCATCGCCATGGCGGCGGTGGGCGCCTGCGCGGCCTTCGGCGCCATCTGCGGATCGTCCCTGGCCACGGCAGCCACCATGGGCCAGGTGGCGCTGCCCGAACTGCGGCGCTACCGCTATGACCCGGGCCTCGCGGCCGGCACCCTGGCTGCCGGCGGTACGCTGGGTATCCTGATCCCGCCGTCCATCGTGCTGGCCATCTACGCCATCCTGGCCGAGCAGAACATCGCGGTGCTGTTCACCGCGGCCCTCATTCCAGGCCTGCTGGCTGCCGCCGGATATCTCGCCACCATCGCCGTGGTGGTGCGCCTGAAGCCCGGCAGCGGACCGGCCGGGCCGCGCCACTCGGCGCGCGAGCAGCTGGCGGCGCTGGCGCAGGTCTGGCCCATCGCGGCGATCTTCGCCGTGATGCTGGGCGGCATGTACCTGGGCTGGTTCAATGCCACCGAGGGCGCGGCCATGGGCACCACGGCCACGCTGGTGCTGGCCGTGGTGCGAGGCCTGCGACTGCGCGGCCTGGTGGACGCCATGCTCGCCACCGCCCAGTCCACCGGCATGATCTTCCTCATCCTGCTGGGCGCCGATCTGCTCAACGCCTTCCTGGCGCTGTCCCAGCTGCCGGCCAACCTCGCCACGGCGGTGCAGGGTGCGGGACTGCCGCCGCTGGCGGTGCTGCTGGCGGTGATCGCCGTGTACGTGGTGCTGGGCTGCGTCATGGACAGCCTGTCCATGATCCTGCTCACCATCCCCATCTTCTTCCCCATGATCATGGGGCTGGACCTGTGGGGGCTGGCGCCCACCGAGAAGGCGGTGTGGTTCGGCGTGCTGGCGCTGATGGTGGTGGAGATCGGGCTGATTACCCCGCCCGTGGGCATGAACGTCTACATCATCACCGGCATCGCCCGCGACATCCCAATGGCTACAGCCTTCCGCGGCGTGGCGCCCTTCCTGGTGTCGGATGCCTGCCGGGTGCTGCTGCTGGTGTTCTTCCCCGCTCTGTCGCTCTGGCTGGTGCGGCTGATGCAGTAGGCGGGGTCAGGCGAGCCGATGCCGCTCGACCCGTTCCCGGTCCCAGTCGATGCCGATGCCGGGCCCTTCTCGTCCAGCGCCCGGCAGCGCCGGAGCGCCCCCACCCGGATCGAGAGACTGGATGTAATCGCTCATGAGGGCCACGCCGTCGCCCAGGCGGCGGCGAGCGATCCGGACAGGATCACCTCGCCCGCCTCCAGCGCGATGCCCAGTTGTCCCAGCCGGTTGGCCAGCCACGCCACGGCGTTCGCGGGCGAGCCCAGCGCCGCGGCACCGGCGCCCGTGGCCACGATCTCGCCGTTCTTCTCCAGGACCATACCGCACAACGCAAGGTCCAGGCGGCGCGGATCGGCTACGGTGCCACCGAGCACGAACAGCCCGGCGGAGGCGTTGTCAGCCTCGGTGTCCTGGATGCGGATCTTCCAGTCCCGGATGCGCGAGTCCACCACCTCGAAGCAAGGCACCACGAACTCGGTGGCCCGCAGGACCATCGGCCGACGTGATTCCGGGGCCCGCAAGCGTGCCCTTGAGCACGAACGCGATCTCGCCCTCGATCTTCGGGGCGATCAGCGCCGCCGCCTCGATGGCGTCGCCGTCGCTGCACAGCATGTCCGATAGCAGGTAGCCGAAGTCCGGCTGGTCCACGCCGAGCATGTTCTGCACGACCTTGCTCGTGAGGCCGATCTTCTTGCCCACGACCTTCAGCCCCGACTCGCGCCGGCGGGCAATCATCCGCTGCTGCACGGCATAGGCCTCGTCGACGGTCATGTCCGGGTACGCCTCGGTCAACGGCGCCACCGGTTACCGCGTGCGCCAGGCGTCGAACAGCGCATCTCCCAGCGTTGCGAGCGTCTCGGGCCTCATGTGATCTCCTCTTGCATGCGTGGGTCGGCGGGCATGGCTTGCGCGGCTCAGCGCGCAGCCAGGCAGTCGGCGATGGCCCGGTCCACGTCGAAGGCAGGGACGTAGCCCAGGTCACGCCGGATGCGGTCGAAGTTCATCAGCGGGAACACGATCGGCGCCGGCGTGGTCGTGCAATCCACCTGGTATCCGGGCACCTGACGTTCGATGGCGCGCACCAGTTCGGCATAGGTGGTGGTGAAGCTGTTCAGGTGATAGAGCCTTTCCAGCGGCCGCGCGGCGTCCACCGCCAGTCGCAGGGCCGCGGCCACGTCCTTCACGTGCACGAGGTCGAAGGGCTCCGCGGGCACCTGGATGCTGTCCTTCCTGCCGGGGGCGGCATCGGCCAGCAGCGCATTGAGCGCGGCGATCACCCCCCCGTACCAGCGGCCGGGGCCGAACACGACGGACAGGCGGAAGGTGGCCACTTCCATGCCATATCGGTCGATGAAGTACTGCGCCACCTGCTCCCCCATGGCCTTGGAAAGGCCATAGCCCGTCGTGGGATGCGCTTCGGCAGTTTCGTCGATGTGCGTGTCCGGATACATGGCCGCCGGGCCGAACGCCACCAGGGACCCGGTCACGAGTGCGCGCCGCACGCCGCGGCGACGCGCCACGTCCAGCACGTTGAACAGCCCGATGGTGTTGACTCCCATCGCCCTTGCAGGATCGGTCTCGCCTGTGGCTGCGAGGCCGGCGGCGTTGGCATTGTGACCAGCCGACCAGATGACCACTTCCGGCGCCGCCGCGTCGAAAGCCGACTCGATGTGGGCAATCGCCTCGGCCGAGCCGGTCACCATCTGCACCTGGCCGGCCAGGTCCGGCATCAGGTCCACGGACATGGGCAGGCCGAAGCCCGTGACGCGGTGTCCGGCGGCGACGAGCGCCCGCGCCGCGTGCGATCCGACGAAGCCGTTGGCACCGACGAGGAGGATGGACTGGCGAGTCATGGCGGAGGATTCCCTGGTCAGTCGCGCATCGGAGGCGTGCGGGTTAGTCGAGGGCGGTCAGTCGGGACCGGGCGGGCCGGAGTTCAGCCGACCTCCCGCTGACGGACCCGGGCTGGCGGGCGCTGTGCGGACGCCTCGCGGGGTCGTACCCCAGGCCCGGACGAAGGCACGATGGGTCGCCTCCAGCGCGTCGATGGCCGCGGGTGCGATCGGCGTCGCCGCCCGCTCCGCCAGCGCCCCTTCGAGCAGGCTGCGGGTCAGTTGTGTCTCGCGCCGTTCCTCGGCGCCGGGCAAGGGGACCGAGATCGCTGTCGCGGCCCGCATGGTCAGCGCGCCCTCGCTCACCAGGCGGAAGACTGCATCCCTGACGGGAGTGACACTCACGCTGAACTGCTCCGCGATGGAACCGATCCGCAGCCGCTCGCCGCGCGCATGCGGCCCGCTCATGAGCGCCATGGGGATGCGTCGATATGCGATCTCGGACAGGTTGGCACAGTCGATCTTGCCCGCGTCGGCAATGCCATCCCGCGCGCCTTCGGATGCCAGCCTCACTTCACGCCTCGCTGCTCGACGACGTCGCGCATGTCCTGTGGCCCCGACCGGAAAACATATGATGCCTGGCATTCCACCGTGCGACGCAGCGCAAGCCGGGCGCTTCCCTACCGCAACGGGCACTGCTGCGCCTCACCGAGCCGGATGTGGAACCGGTCGGTCACGGCGCTGCCGAAGGTCGCGCCCAGGGCAGTTTCGAAGGACTGTGAGGGCTGCGGCACGAATCGCAACGGCAGCATGTCGAAGGCGTAGTCCTCGAACTCGTCCACGCCGACTTCCCCGACGTCGCGCCAGGTGATGGCGTATCCCCAGGTCCAGCCGACGAGCGCAGCGACTTCGTAGCGGTCATCGGCCGCCTGCTCACGATCGGCCCCCTGTTGCGCGGAGATGACGCACACCAGCCAGGTTTCGAACTCCATGCGGACCGAACCGTGCCGGCGCGCGCTCGCGAGGAACGCCCGCGGCCTGTCCTCGAAAAGCGGGAAGTCGCCCTCGTCGAACCAAGGCAGCGCATCGAAGCCCTGCTCCACGAGGCGGAACCTACCCACGGCATCGGTCTCGGGACGCTGCATGCCGAAGGGTGGCGGATCCACGAATCGCACGGGCAGCGGCACGCCGGTATCACGCCGCCAGCGGAAGTCGTCGGCCTCGAAGCGCGTGAGCGCCTGGAGGTAGTGGAACTCACGCGCCTGCTCGCGAATGCCGCGGAAGCGACCGCGGATGTTGACGCCGTTGCGCTCGCGGCGCGGGATCGCGTCGTCGTCGTGGAACCGCCGGTACCACGAGATCTCCATCGACCCGCACACCACCTCGCCGCACCCCACCGGGCGGACCTGGGGCCGGAGCAGTTCGGGACTGTCGGCACCGTCCACCGTCGGGCAGGTCACAAGGCCCGCGGCCGCGACCAGTCGTGCCAGCCACTTCGGAACACCGGCGAAGGCGCGCAGGGGAAGCATCGCATCTATCATCCCCTTCAACCTTTGCGGGTGGCAACCCCCGGGGCGGCCATTTGGGCCCCTGGCACGACGAGCCACCGCTCGAACGCACCGGAAAGGAGAGTCTCCAAAATGTCCGTCATGCAACGCGCGTTGCCGGTCATCTTCGCCGGTTTGCAGGCCACCGCGGCTTCGGCCGGCTGCTCGCCGGATGATTTCCCGATCACCCTCACCCGGTTCGAGTGGGTCGACACCTGCACCGGCTCCCCCTGCCCGACCCTCAAGGCCGAAGGCGAGATCGAGAACCGCTGCGACCTCGCCCTCGGTGCCCGCGTCAAGCTGCGGGCCCTGGATGCCCGGGGTGAGGTCGTCGTGGTGTCGCAACTGTGGCCCTTCGGCTCGCGCAACCTCCCGCCCGGCCGCCACGTGATCTCCTTCGACCAGTGGATCGGATACGACCCGGCCAGCGCCTCATTCACCGTGGAGGTCGCCGAACTGCGCTTCTGGCGCTGAGCCCCCCGCAAGGTACGCCGCGAGAAGCCGCCGGCCCGGCCCGCCGGGCGGGTACAATGCGCGGCTTTTTCGACACGGCCCCGCCCCGCGGGCCGTATCCATCGGGCAGCCTCCACGCATGAGCGACATCTCGCGCGAGGCGCTCGCCGGGCAAGTGTCCCGGCGTCGCACCTTCGCCATCATCTCCCACCCGGACGCGGGCAAGACCACGCTCACGGAGAAGCTGCTGCTCTACGCAGGCGCGATCCAGATCGCCGGCAGTGTCAAGGCGCGCAAGGCGGCCCGCCACGCCACCTCCGACTGGATGGAGATCGAGAAGCAGCGCGGCATCTCCGTGGCCAGCTCGGTGATGCAGATGGATTACCGCGACCGGGTGATCAACCTGCTCGACACCCCCGGCCACCAGGATTTCTCCGAAGACACCTACCGCGTGCTCACCGCCGTGGACGCTGCGCTCATGGTGATCGATGCCGCAAACGGCGTGGAGGCGCAGACGCTGCGGCTTCTGGAAGTGTGCCGCTCCCGCCACACGCCCATCATCACCTTCATCAACAAGATGGACCGCGAGGTGCGCCCGCCCCTCGACCTGCTGGACGAAATCGAGCGCACCCTGGGCATGGTGGCGGTGCCCTTTTCCTGGCCCATCGGCATGGGCAAGTCCTTCCGCGGCGTGTACGACCTGGCGGCCGATCGCATCCGCGTTTTCCAGCCCGGCGAGGACCGCATTGGCGAGCTGGAAGTGATCGAGGGCCTCGACAACCCGGTGCTGCCGCAGCGCTTCGGCGCCGACTTCGAGCAGGCCCGCAGCGACATCGACCTACTGCGCGGCGCGACGCCCGAGTTCTCGCGCGAGGAGTTCCTGGCAGGCCGCCAGACGCCGGTGTTCTTCGGTTCTGCCATCAACAACTTCGGGGTGCGCGAGGTGCTCGACGCGCTGGTGGACATCGCACCCCAGCCCCAGGCGCGGGTGGCGCTGCAGGGCCCGGTGTCGCCCGAGGACCCCAAGTTCTCCGGCGTGGTGTTCAAGATCCAGGCCAACATGGACCCGGCCCACCGCGACCGCGTGGTGTTCGTGAGGGTGTGCTCCGGGCGCTTCCAGCGCGGCATGCGCATGAAGCTGCAGCGCACGGGCAAGGAGCTTCGGCCCAGCACCGTGGTGTCCTTTCTTTCCCAGCGCCGCGAACTGCTGGACGAAGCCTACGGCGGCGACATCATCGGCATCCCCACCCACGGCGGCATCCAGCTGGGCGACACGCTCACCGAGACCGCCGAGCCGCTGCAATTCACCGGCCTGCCCTTCTTCGCGCCTGAGATCTTCCGCAGCGTGGAGGCCGTGAATCCACTCAGGACCAAACAGCTGCGCACCGGCCTCGCCCAGCTCGGCGAGGAGGGCGCGATCCAGGTATTCCGCCCGTTGCGTGGCACGGTGCTGCTGCTGGGCGCAGTGGGCGTGCTGCAGTTCGAGGTGGCGGCTCACCGGCTGCGCACCGAGTACGGCGCCGAGGTGCGCATCCTGCCAGCGGCCTACGCCTGCGCGCGTTGGGTGACCGCAGACGATCCCGCAGAACTGTCGCGCTTCATGGACGCCAACGCCGGGCGCATCGCTCTCGATGCAGCAGATGCGCCGGCCGTGCTTACCGCCAGCCGCTACGAGATGCAGGTGGTGCAGGACATGTGGCCAAAGGTGCGATTCCACGCCCAGCGCGAGCATGCCGGCCTTGTGCTCGAAGCCCTGGCGACCTGAAACACCATGTGGTTCCGCAACCTTCAAATCCTGCGCAGCGACTCGGACGCGTCCCTGAGTGCCGACGAGCTGGACCGGCAGCTGCGCCAGGCCGCCTTCCAACCTGCGGGGGCCTACGCCATGGAATCCCAGGGCTGGATCGCCCCCCGCGGCGACGACCGGTTCGTGCACACGGCGCAAGGCCACTGGCTGATCGCCCTGGGTGCGGAACAGAAGCTTCTGCCCGCATCGGTCGTCCGCCAGGAGGTCAATAATCGCGCCGTGGAAATAGAGCGGCGCATGGGCGTGAAGCCTGGCCGCCGCCGCACGAAGGAATTGAAGGAAGAGGTCATCGGCGAACTCGTCCCACGCGCCTTCAGCCGATACCGGACCACCTTTGGGTGGATCGACCGCGCTGGCGGCTGGCTGGTGGTGGACGCTGCCAGCCCGAAAAAGGGCGAGGAGTTTCTCACCGCCCTGCGCCGCTGCCTGGACACATTCCCCTTCACCCCGCTGGCCTGCAACCTCTCACCTGCCTCCGCCATGGCGCAATGGCTGGCGGCGGCCGATGCCCCAGGCCGGTTCAGCATTGAAGGCGACTGCGAATTGCGCGCGGCACTGCAGGAATCCCAGCGTGTGCGCTATGCCAACCACCCGCTGGACACCCCGGAGGTTCGCGCCCATCTGGCCGACGGAAAGCAGGTCACGCGCCTCGCCCTCTCGTGGAGCGACCGCGTGTTCTTCGCCCTGACCGACACTCTTGCTGTGAAGCGGGTTGCTCTCCTCGACCTGGCACGCGACGATACTGACAACGATGCAGAGACCGACGATGACCGCTTCGACGCCGACTTCGCGCTCATGACGGGGCTGCTGGGCAACATGCTCACGGAACTGGTGGAGGCGCTTGGTGGCGTTCAGCGCACCACCTGATTGCGCCGTCTCAGAACCTGTGAAGGATTTGCGTCACGCAGACGGACGGTCCGGCTCAGTGACGCGAAGCGGTTGACGAAACCGCGGGTGCAAGCAGTGCGCTTGGCGAGTTGTCTGGCACGCGCAAGAGCCCAATTGGAGGGTTTAGCCTGGGATTCTGGGACTGCGGTTACCCTCAAAAGCGGAGTGCGTAACCATGTCTCAGGCAGGAGTCTAGCCGCTAGCCCGGATGTTTCACCAGTCCCTGCTGTACGGGCCTGGCGGAGCAAATGGCCGTGCCATTGGGGCAGTTTGGGTGGTGTAACCGGTGCATGGCTGTAATGACCCAGTGAAATCCTGCTCAGGTGCTATCGTGGAAAGGAGGCAACACCATGAGTACCGTGATGGAAGAAGAGATCAAGCGCTGGACGGCCAAGCGCAAGACGGCACTGGTTCTGGAGATCATCCAGGGCAAGACGACCGTGGCCGTGGCGAGCCGGGCGTATGACCTGCCGCCCTCGGAGGTCGAGGCTTGGGTCGACGAGGGCAAGAAAGGCATGGAGAACGCGCTGCGCGCCACGCCCCAGGACCTGCGGGAGCAGTACGAGCGCCAGCTCAAGGAGCTGCAGGAAGCCTACGGCGAGGCGATGCTGGAGCTTCGTGCAAGAAAAAAATTGCAGTCCCTGCTGGGCGAGGACGAGAAATGATCGAGACGATCCGCCAGGGACTCAAACAAGACGGCTACGACGTCTCGATCAGCAAACTGTGCCGGTGGTTTGGAGTGCCGCGGCGCACCGTGTACTACCGGCCGGTGAACTCGGCGCCCAAGGTTCAGGAGCGCTTCGTCGAGCCCATCAAGGCCATGATCGAGGAGAACCCCTCGTTCGGCTACCGGACGGTGGCCTGGCTGCTGGGGTTCAACAAGAACACGGTGCAGCCGGTGTTCCAGCTCAAGGGCTGGCAGGTGCGAAAGCGACCGGTGGGGTTTCGGCCGCGGATCGAGGCTTTGCCCTCGGTGGCCACGCGCCCGAACGAGCGCTGGGCGACGGACATGTGCCGAGTCTGGGCGGGGCGGGACAACTGGGTGGCCCTGGCTTTGGTGATCGATTGCCACAGCCGCGAGTTGCTGGGCTGGCATCTGTCGCGAAGCGGGAAGTCCAAGACCGCCGAGGCAGCGCTGGAACAGGCCCTGATTGCCCGATTCGGGACTCTGGGACGGGTTGCGGAAGAGTTCCTGCTGCGATCGGACAACGGCCTGGTGTTCACCAGCCGAAGCTACACCCGCCTGGTGCGTAGCTACGGGCTGCGCCAGGAGTTCATCACGCCCCACAGCCCAGAGCAGAACGGCATGGTGGAGCGGGTCATCCGGACATTGAAGGAGCAGTGCGTGCACCGGCACCGGTTCGAGTCCCTGCAGCACGCGAGTCGGGTCATCGGAGACTGGATCCACTTCTACAACCGCCGGCGCCCCCATCAGGCGCTGGGCATGAAAACCCCCGCCGAGGCATTCGCCTTAGCGGCCTGACCTGAGCAGATTCCGCTGGGTCATTACAGGATCGCGCCGGCGGGCAGCATGGCGCCAGTAGCCAGACGGGGCGATCTGCAGCACCCTGCAGATCGGCTCGACCCCGAAGGCCTCGCGATGCGTGTCGATGAAGGCTCTGATCACTTCAAGCGGCGGTCGAGCTCCGCCAGGGCGAAAAACGCGCTGGCCAGCTTGAGAATCTGGTTGGCCTTGCGCAGCTCGCGCACCTCGCGCTCGAGCTCCTTGACCCGGGCCGCCTCGGCGGTGGTGGGACCCTCTCGCTGCCCGGCGTCGCGTTCAGCCTGGCATACCCAGCGGCGCAGCGTCTCGGGCGTGCAGCCGATCTTGCTCGCGATGGATACGATCGCCGCCCACTGCGAAGCGTGCTGGCCATGGGACTCCATGACCATGCGGACGGCGCGCTCTTGCACTTCCGGGGAAAACCTCGTTGACTGTTTCATGGCTCCATCTTCTCAAAGATCGGAGCCTCCTCAAAACCCAGGGCGGTTCACTCTGACCCAGTTCGACAGGCCGGCCTTGGGCATGCCGAGCGTCTTGGCTACTGCTGCCGCCGTGCGCCCGCCTTCACCTGCCGCACTGCTTCTTGCTTGAAATCCAGGGTGTACTTCCCCCTGCTCATTGCCTCGCTCATTTCCTTCCTCCTGTCCCGGCTCTCGCCGGTAGAGGTCAAGAACTCCGCATTTCGGGGGCGACCTCAGTAGCATCGCCGCGTTCGCACATTAAGAAAATACTTGAACACAAATCCGGGTATTGCTGGCCCAGCTTATAGCAGCCTTCGAGATACTCCTTCGAAATAATGTCTGTCTGAAGTAGTCGATCCCACTGGAAGTTGGCCAGTGCTTTAAAAAATATGCCAGAGCGGTATATGACTCTCAATCCTGAAGCGACCGCATCACGCTCCAGCGTGTCCAGCGTGTAGGTGCTGCGGTGGCCGTGCTCTGCTTCGGCAAGGGTGACGGCGGCGTTGTGCGAGATCAGCCCCATTTTCACTGCGATCTGGCGCGAGGGCGCATTAGCATTCGGGCAAACCAGAAAGAAGCGGCCGCCCTCAGCCAGCCATTCGTCGTTGACGCGGCGCAGCACCCGCACCGGGTCGTCGAGATGCTCCAGCACATGGGTCAGCACGATGTTGTCGTAGCGGCGCGGCAGCGCAACTTGCTCAAACAGGGCGTTGGAGTAGTTCACCCGGTCGCCTAGACGACGGCGGGCTTCCTGCACGGCGGTATCGGAGGCTTCGACGCATGTGATGTCGTCGAAGTGCTCTAAGAAGCGCCGGGTGAAATCACCCTTGTAACTGCCGAGTTCCAGCAGGCTGCCTGGCCTGAAAAACGGCTTGAATGAGCGGATCATGTACGGATGCATCACGTCGAAGTCGAAGCCGTAGGCGTATTTCTCGCGTGCGGCGTTGTTCGCGTCGTTGAGTTCTTGGTTGTAGTTTCTTGGCGTTGACATACTCTTCCATTCCGTTTCTCAGGCGTCTAGCACGGCCAGCCCAAAGCCGTGCCGACCAAATTCGTTGCCGTTGTATAACAAATAGACCTTCCCTCCGCACTCAAACAAATGCGGGTAGCACTGCATCTGCGCGTCCCAGCCTTCTGAGGAGACGTCAATGCCAGCCAGGCTGTCATTGCGTGTCCAGTTTTCCAGGTCAGTGGACCAAGCGTAGCCAAGACGGTAGGCGCGGCTGTTGTCCTGCCGGAAACCATTGGCCTGGCGGTAGCAGAAATACATGTGATAAACGCCGTCCAGTTCTTTGACCGTGGGAAGCGCCTGACATTCGTCGGCGTTAAGCCGGTCGCTGATGATCTGCCGCCCGTCGCGCTGCCAGTGGATGCCATCCTGCGAGGTGGCGTGGGCAATTTTATACACCCGGTCCGGCGGCTCGGTGGCGTGAAATTTCTGCCACTTGGTGCCGAAGATGTACCACATGTGATGAGTGTCGCCGTAGCGCTGCACGAAGGCGTCGGCCACCAGAAACGGCTCGTTGAGCGAGGCGGTCAGCAGGGGGCCGGTTCCGTAGCGCTGGAAGGTCTCCCCATCATCGTGACTCAGTGCTAGACCGATTGAGGCGTCCGCCGATACCGATACCTTACGGTTCCAGCCGGTGGTGTAGGCCAACACCCGATCGCCGTCTCTCAAGACGTTGATGGGAAAAATGCCGTGTTCGTCGAAGCAGCCAAGCCCGCCCAGCGGCAGCACGGTGTGGTTGGAGACGCCCATCAACCGACTCATGTCGCACGTGAAGTCGGCGTAGGCGACATGGCTCAGGTATTTGCCCACGCTGTCGCGCTCGCGGGTGGAAAAATAAATCCGCACCCGGTCGTCTAACACTAGTGCCTGTGGCGACTGTGCGAATTCGACACAACGGTTGGGCAGCGCGTGGTCGGTCGGATCGAAAATCTTGCCCAGCATCTTCCACTTCACTCCTGCCCCCATGCGTCCTCTGAATCGAGCACCGCCAGTCCGAACCCGGCTCGCCCCATGCCGTTGCCCTGATAGAGCATGTAGGTCGTCCCTTCCAACTCGAAGAGGTGCGGATAGTTGACCATCTCCGAATCCCAGCCACTTACGGACACGGTTATGTCAACCAGATCGTCATTGCGCCGCCAGTTAACCATGTCTGGCGACGCAGCGTAACCGATTCGGTACCCGCCCTCCCGTCCCTTGTAATTACGGATATCGCGGTAGGAAAAAAACATGTGGTAGCGGCCATTGCGCCAAGTCACATCGGGACAGGCCTGACACTCGTGCATGCCCAGCTTGTCCGCGATCAGGTCGCGCCCGTGCTTGACCCAGTCGATACCGTTATCCGAGGTGGCCATGCGAATCTTGTACACCGGCTCCGGCTTTCCGTCGGTCATCCGCCACTCCCGCCCCGCCACATACCAGAGCTGCCAGCCTTCGTTAAAGCGGCGGATGCGGGGACTGCCGAGCAAGAAGGGTTCATCCGGCGAGTAGGAAAGCACAGGGCCGTTGCCCAGGCGATGAAAGGTCTCCCCCCCATCGCGGCTGATGGCCAGACCGATGGCAGCATTGAATGGCACCGATTCGCAGCGCGTCCAGCCGGCGTAGTAAGCGCGAATCTCGCCTCCATCTAGAATCACTGACACAGGATAGGTGCCGAATTCATCGAACGTGCCACGATGGCCAAGTTCAAGCACGGGCCGCTCACACACCCGCAGGATGCGGGTAAGGTCGTTGCGGTCGAGATCGATGTAAGCGATGTAGCTGAGGTATTGTCCTTCCGGGCTGGGTGCTGGGCGTGAGCAGAAATACACCCGCACGCGATCCTCTCTGAGGACCACGGCGGGCGACTGCGCAAACTCGTTCATCCAGCCGGGACTTGATAGCTCTCGAGGATCAAAGATCTTGCCTAGTTTTTTCCATCTAAACATGTGATTTCCGGATAGTCATCAGTCTGCCAGACGTCGCAAGTTACGTGCGCCAGTCTTCAGTCCACCGTAGTAGTAATCGTTAAAACCGGCCGCCTCCATTAGCTCGAAAACTTTTCGAATGTCGTATTCGACCCGGTGCGGTGTGAATTCCCCCGCCTCGTACACGGCAAACGCCGCGCGGGGATCGCCATCTCTTGGCTGCCCCACTGAGCCGGGATTGCAGTAAATCTTGTCGCCGAAACGCTGCACGGTTTGCATATGGGTGTGGCCGGAAACAAACACCCGCCCCAGCACCTGCTCGAAATAGGCCGCCGTCGGCTTCATATACTCGTCGATCGGATCGGCCCAGCCGCCATGCACCATTCGCACCTCGCCGATCTCGCGCTGCACCGGAAAGCTACGCAGCCACTCTATGTGATCCGGATCAATGATGGTGCGCTGGTAAGCGAGACAATCGTTCACGCTGCGTGAGCGCGGACAGAAACCACCGCCTGCCATGTACCAATCGTGATTGCCCATCACACAGGGAATCGCTCGCTCGCGCAGTGCGCGGCAGCACTCGTTGACCTGTGAGTAATAGCCCACTACATCGCCCGCACAATAAATGTCCGTCACACCCAGCCGGTCGATTTCGACAAGCACCGCCTTGAGTGCTTCGTAGTTGCCGTGAATGTCAGAGATGAACGCCGTCTTCATAGAAAATCTGCTCGTCGGTATAGCGCACGGCACGGCCACGGCGAAGGGTAGGCTGTACGGGATCGCGCTGATCCAGAAAATAATCCATTGCCATCACACTTTCGTTGTAACCAAACGCGGTGCGGATGGAGGTGGAAGAAGAAATCCGGGGGTTGATTTCCAGCAGTTTCGGCCCTTTCGTGGATCGACGGAACTGGAAATTGGTCGGCCCCAGTGGCCGAAATAGTCGGCACAGTTCGTCCATCGCCGGGATGAATTCCGCCGTATCGGCCACTTCAGCCTTGTCGGTGAAGCCGTCGGGCGACAGTTTACGCCTTAGCGTCATGCAGGCGAAGTAGCCGCCGCGCCCGTCGCAAAACGCCGACGTGGTGAATTCCTCCTCGTCGTTACCGACGATGGGCTGGGCCATCAGAAGCGGGCCGATGTCGGTGCGGTGTTTCAAAAACACATCTTCCGAAGTCACCCGCACGATGCCTTTAGAGCCGAAGCCTCGGCGAGGCTTGAGCAGAAACGGCAAACCAAACTCCGCCGCCAGCACGGAGAAATCGGTGTCCAGCGAACTTGCAATGGCGCAACCTACCCCAGCCGCCGCCAGCCGCTGGTAGAAGCCCCACTTGTCCTTGCACAGGGCAATCAGCTCTGGCACGTTCAACAGGGGACGCGCGTTAGTAGAACGAATCTTGGGTACATGCTCCACCCAGTGATACATGTCTATCTCGATGCCTGGAATCAGCAGGTCGATGCGATGCCGTCGGAGCGTGGCGAGCAGCCAGTCCAGATAGTCCGGCGCGCTGGTGAGTGGCGCATGCTCGAATACGTCACAGAAGGCGGGGGCCACCGAGTCGTCGTAGATTGACGTGCCCACCAAAAAGCATGGCTGCGCAGCCTGTCGCAGCGAACGCAACACGCCGTATCCGACTATGCCGCTGGCGCCAGAGACGAGGACCCGTTTCATGGCAAAGCCCTTCTGCGAGCGGCTTCTCGGGCCAGGCCCTGAGCCAGCGAAATCCGCGGGAAATAACCAATGCGGCGATACAGGGTGTCATCTGCCTCGAAGGCGTTATCGAGAATGTCCGGCTTACCCGAGTCGAAACGGATAGTGCTGGCGCTACCGAAGGCTGCCACAGCCGCAGCCGCGATTTCGGAAAAGCGAACGTTGGACATACTGGCGCACTCGTAATGGCCTTCGATGCGCTGCTGCACCACGCGGGAGATGATCTCGGCCAAATCGTCGACATGAATGAAATTACGCCGTGCGTCGTTGCGGCCATAGAGCACAATCTCCTTGCCATCCTGCGCGCTGTCCAGCAGCGCGTACAGGAAGGGCTGGTGGCGACGAAAGGATTCTCCTCCGCCATATAACTGCGCTGGTCGCAATATCGCCAGCGCCAAACCGGTGCTGCGGCAGTACAACTGCGTCAGTTCCTCGGCGTGGCGTTTTGACAGGGAGTAGCTGCCGTAGAACGGGGACGGCTCGGCCAACCCCGCAAAGATGCTGGAAATCTGAACCAAATGGCCGACACCGGCAAGCTGACAGGCGTGCGCCAACTTGAGCGCACCGAGTACGTTCACCTCTTCGGCGTCCCGCATGGAGGCAAAACCGCGCCCGCCAAAGTGAGCCGCGAGATGAACGACGGCGTCCACGCCCTGCGGTAGCTGAAATCGCTCGGCGGGCCAGGCCAAGTCCAGCTCTAAATCGCACCCCATGCGCCCCGCGGTCTGCACTTCGGCAAACGAAGCCAGCACCGGGCGCAGCACCTGCGCCACGGAGGAATTTCCGCCAGCAAGTACTATCTTCATTGGGCGGCAATCTCGGCAAGCAGACCGCAACTCAGCTCGGGGTACGCGATACCGACGGTGCACAGTGCATCGATGACCCTGCGGTCCAGTTGCAAGGATACGATCTGGCGGGTGGTAAATGGTTTGAGGTAGATACCCTCCAGCCGGACTACGCTGCACCCCGATCGGGCAATATCCGCACTTAGGGTGCTCACGGTGTAAAAGCGTTTGTGTCCGAGCAAATGGTCGTTTTCGGACAAGGTGGTGACATCATCCAGCAACCCGGCCAACTGGCCCAACCTGCGATTCAGTACCTCGGCGTTGGGTACGGCCAGGAACATCTGCCCGCCCGGCGCCAGAAATTCCCGGAATCGGTGCAGGATCAGTATCGGGTCGTCCACATGCTCAAGAATGAAACCCATGACGATCAGGTCAAAGCGCTCGTCGGTAGCGTAGTTCTCGAACCAGGTCTCGACGATCTCCGCCTTGCAATCCGGGTGTTTTTCGCGGAAATTGTCGATCACGGCAGATGAACCTTCCAGCACTACGTGACGCTCAAATCGCTCTGAAAAGGTGTCTGTCGCGTACCCATGACCAATTCCGAGTTCCAACAGTGAGCGCGCTGCTCGCGCATGATGCAGCACTCGCCGCGGATACCAGGTCAACAGAATCTCGTTGTCAAAGTCATACAGATTGTCTCCCTGATAGGCTGTGACATGCTTTTCCAGCGTATTGCTCATCTTGTTCGGCCCTCAGACCAGTTCATAGCCCTCCCGGATCGCGACGGCGACCTGCTCGCGCGCATTGAACATCATCACATCAACTATGGACAGCAAGGGCACGAAGGGCGTGCCGAACTGGGCGTACTCAAACGGTTTGGTGCGTAGGAAGCGAAGTTCCAAACCCTTTGCCCTGAAGACGTTTCGATCATATAGTTCCATTCCACCAATGGCGTTAATGTATACATCCGCTCCCTGTGCACGGCAAAGAGCCAAGACCCTATCCTCCGCCCTCAGGTCATGGTCGATGGCGATGCTGGACGAGATGAGAATTTCGGTCTCGATGCCAAGGTGTACGCACAGTTCGATGATGGCGTGATGAAGATAGCGAAACAGGTTGCGTTCTTCACAACACACAATTCTCTCCAGCAGCGGGAAAATCTGCATGAAGTAAGGAGCGCGTGCATAAGCTCCTCGGAACTGGTTAAGCAGTTTGCTGTGGTCAAAATCCGCCGCGAGTTCCCGCTCCACCACGTCGAGCGAATCCGAATCCTTTCTAATTGGCAGGGAGAACATCGCGTCCTTACCATTCAGTAGCATTCGATTGCGGTTAATCCACCCCTTTTTAGTGTACTTGATGTTGTCGTAAACGATGAACGCATCCACAGCTGCTATCAGCTGGAAATAGCCAATGTACGGCAGAAAATACGGTTGCATGATGGCTAGCTTCATCCAAGTGCTCCGCAACGGATGTTGATATGAATACTCACTGCGATCACTGCTCGCTGATGAACTTGCAAACCAACTCGGCGACATCTATGACTAGGTCGGGATAGATTGGTAAGCACAGTGATCTTGCCCCCGTATGTCCGGACACGGCGACTCACCTACCCAGCATGTCTCGCTCCCGGCGAAACATGCGTGGAGACCGCATCTTGAGCGTGGAATGCGGATGATGCTCGTTGTAGTGCTCGATCCACCCGGGCCGCTGCTCCAGCACCGAGCGCGCGTCGGGAATCCGGTTCACGCCGACGTAGTCGCGCTTGAGCGTGTTCACGAACGCCTCGGCCATCCCGCTGGACTGCGGGCTCTCCACCGGCGTGGTCACCGGCACCAACCCTACGTCCTTTGCAAAGCGCCGCGTGTCGCCGGCAACGTACGGCGAACCGTTGTCCGAGAGCCATTGCACCGGCTTCGGCGCCACTGGCGCACCGAAGCGGTACTCCACAGCCTTGAGCATCATGTCGCGCACGAGGTGGCTGTCGATGCCCCCGTTTACGGCAGCCACCCAACAACATGACCTCTCGGTCGCAACAGTCCAGGCTGAAGGCCACGCGAACCCGCTCCCCGTTCTCCGCCTTGATCTCCAGGCCGTCGGAGCACCAGCGCAGGTTGCTGTGGTCCACCGCCACGCGTCCCTCGTGGCGCCGGTCCGCCCCGCGCCTGGGAGCCTTGGGAAGCAACAGGCCATGCTCGCGCATCACCCGATACACCCGCTTGTGGTTCACCGCGGGCTGACCCGCGGCCAGGCGGCGCCGGCGAAGCCGTTCGCAGGCCCTCCGGAGCCGTAGGTGGGCAGCTGGGCGATCTCCGCCCGGATCTCCGACACCACCACGTCGTCCTCCATGGGACGCCTCGCCCGGCGTCCATCCGACCACTGCGCAGAGCGATTGGCCCGTTCCACCACGTTCGAGCGCGCCATACCCAGGACGTCACACACCGTCTTCACTTTTCGTCCCCGGGCAACAAGGGTGAGCGCGCAATCCACTTTCGGTCTCGGGCGATCTCCACGGCTTCCTTGAGGATCTCGTTCTCCAGCGTCTTGCGGCCCAGCAACCGCTCCAGATCCCGGATCCTTCGCGTCGCCGCTGCCAGTTCCGAGGCCGGCACCACCGGCTCTCCAGCCGCCACCGACGCCAGGCTGCCGTCCTGATAGAGCCTTCGCCAATGAAACAACTGGTTAGGGTTGATCCCGTGGCGCCGGGCCACCAGCGATACCGACACCCCGGGCTCGAGCGTCTCGCGCACCATGCTCACCTTCTCGGCTGCGGTCCATCGTCGGCGGCGCCCCGCCGACCCGCTCAGTACCTCCACCTCAGCTTCTCTCTTGCGACTAGTCGTGGACATAGGCGTACTCCTCAACCGAAGTTTAGGACTACGCCGTGTCCGGTGATTCAGGGGGCTACCTCACACAGTACCTGGAGCGCGGCACCTTGCGCACATGGCAGGTTGTCTCGATGAGCGGACGAAAGACCGCCGTACATTGGAAACTCTCAAGAAGTCAGACGATAGTGAATCGCCCCGGGTTTCGTGGAGGCCCCTTGGTTTGAGTCAGGCCGACATGGCCTGCTCACGCACTGCACGATAGTGGTTTGCCTCAGCCTCCGCCGGAGGGATGTGGCCGATGGACTCAAGCAGGCGATGATGGTTGAACCAGGTCACCCACTCCAGCGTGGCGAGCTCGAGGGCCTCCCGGGTCTTCCAGGGGGCGCGGCGGCGGATCAGCTCGGTGTTGTAGAGCCCGTTGATGGTCTCGGCCAGGGCGTTGTCGTAGCTTGTCCCAGCAAATGCCCTTCCATGACATCGAACTGCGTATGCCCCAGGCGCTCAGCGTTTCCAGAAACGCTTCGATGCAGTACTGGCTACCGCGGTCGCTGTAGAAAATCATGCCACACGGTGGATGCCGCCGGCGGCAGGCCGTCAGCAAAGCGTCCTTGACCACCTCCAGCCTCATGTGCGGCTTCAGGCTCCAGCCCACCACTTGCCGGCTGTGCAGGTCCAGCACAGACGGCCGTCAGGTACAGCCGGCCCTCATCCGTGGGCACGCAAGTGATATCCCCGCTCCAAAGCGCATTGGGTGTGCCCGGGCCGAAAATGCGCTAGACCAGGTACTCCTTGAAGAGAGCGTCACGGATCAGCCGCTTGTCCCGGCAGAGGGAGACGGCCTGCGGCTTGCTTATCATTGGAATTGCGCCACCGCCCGCCCCCTCAACCCAGTGCGCGGCGTAGAAGTCCACCTCGGGGTCCGTGATTGGCATGATCAGACCGACACGGTGCTCATGACAGATTGCGTCGATCGCTGTCAGATAGGAGCCGCTGTCCGCCGCCAATGGCACTTGCACGAAAGCATCCACCGATGAGGCAGTGGCACGCCATGCCCGCGGGTGGGTATCGCAGCCAACAACGGTATCGACCCCCGCAGCCCGCAGGGCGCCAATGACCGCTTCGGCGGACATTGACCCTATCGAGGTTACGAGGACATTCACGATCGGACAGCCACCGCACGGATCACGGCGACTATACGACTCGTCTCTTCTTCGCTCATCTCGGGATAGATCGGAAGACAAAGCACCTGGCTTGCGACCTCGGCCGCCACGGGCAAACGGGCCTTATCTGCCGAGGGCAGCGACCGATACATGGGGAAATCAGTGATGAGCGGAAAGAAATAGCGGCGCGCAAAGATACCCCTGGAGCGCAGGTGTTCATAAAGCGCATCGCGGCCGATCGGAAACTCGGCATCCACGAGGATCGGAAAGTAGGAGTGGTTGTGACGCCGCGATTTCGGCCTGCCGAGGCAACGAATGCCGGCAACATCCTCGAGACCGCATCGATACGCCTCATCAACCGCGGCACGTCGCTCGAGGGCGGCATCAATGTGTCCAAGCTGTACCAGACCCACGGCCGCCTGGAGTTCATTCAACTTTCCATTGATGCCTGGGGCGACCACCGTCACTTCATCCGTGAAGCCGAAATTCTTCAGAAAATCGATGCGCATTTTCGCTTGTGGGTCTCGGCTGACGATCGCACCGCCTTCGAAGGTGGTGAATACTTTGGTGGCGTGGAAACTAAGCACCGATAAGTCCCCGTGCCGCAGGACGCTACCGCCTTCATCCTCCACTGCAAAGGCATGGGCGGCGTCATAGATGAGCCTCAGGCCGTAACGGTCGGCGATGGACTGCAGCGCACTTGTGTCGCAGGGCCGCCCATAGACGTGCACCGGAAGAATTGCGGTCGTGAGGGGCGTGATGGCGGCCTCCACCTGCTCGGGATCCAGATTCAGGCTCTCCGGGTGGATATCCACGAATACTGGCCGGATGCCATTCCAAAGCAACGCGTGCGCTGTGGCCACGAAGCTGAACGGCGTTGTGATGACCTCTCCCGTGATGCGCAGTGACTGCAGCGCGGTCACAAGACCCAGGGTGCCGTTCGCGAACAGGGAGATGTGCTCGACGCCCAGATAATCGCAGAGCGCCCGCTCGAGCCGTTCGTGAAACGGTCCGCCGTTGGTCAACCTGTGGGAGCGCCAGATTTCCTCTAGGAGCGGCTGCAACTCCTCCAAAGGCGGGAGAAACGGCTGGGTGACATAGACCGGCGATGCCATGGCAAGCTGCACTCAACCATACGACGCCGGCGGAAACGCAACGAAGTCCTGCGTCCCGGGGGGGCGTTCGCCAATTCTCAGGGCGCACAAGTCGACGGCGGTCGCCAGAACTTCCGCATAGCGTTCATCCTGGTAGCGTGCGAGGAACACGCGGCTTTGCTCCATCCCGAGTTCCACGGCGTCCGACGGACGCAAGACATACAGCTCCACGAGATCGTGGATCGACTCCGGCGAGAATTCGAACGTGAACCGTTTTGACTCTATTCCCGCCTCGTCGAAACAGGCCATCCGGTTCGTCAGAAAAGCTGTGCCACGCCCGATCGCTCGCCGCACACGGTCATGGGGAATGTCTTGCGTGTTTGGCGACATATCGATCACCGCTGGCGCCTGATCTATGAGTTCCTTCGTGCTGGCGACGTCCGAGTTCGGATCGTAGATCGCCCGCTTGCCGCTGAAGTCCACATGGTCCCAGAAGCGCCCCCGGATGATCACCGGGAGATCGAGCAGAGCCTCTGCAATCATCCGGCTCTTGAATCGACGCAGGTAGTCGTCCAACTGCGCCACCAGGAAACAGAGCAACGGACGGTTCGCGCCCACGTCGACGCCGATGGCCGCGAAATGACTGACAACCAGATCGTCGAACCTTGGCCTCCCATTGAGTCGCGCCCATTGCCTGCTCTCTTCCGCCATGGCATCGAGGGCATCGGCCACGCTTTGCGGCAGCGATTCACGCCAATACCTTCTGAGGCGGTCCACCGAGTTGCCGTTTTTAGGAAACAGGATTCGACCCGTCTGTTTCGAGGACAGGTCCAGGGATCGCATCGGGACACGATCCAGTACCAAGGGTGGCGCGGTTATCGCAAGGGCGGGGCTACTGAACCACCGGTTGTAGAAGGCCGTCTGGACGGGATCCCCGTAAAAATTGATGGAATTCGGAAAAGACGCCACATGCCGATCCGGGAAATACGCCGGAAGATCTCCGTACATGCGAACGAAGGGGATGCCGAACACCGACCAGTAATTTCCGCTTTCGTGACCGATAGTCACGCTGATTTCCTGCCCCAGACCAAAAAAGCTGGCAGCAAACCATACCGGCTCGGAAAGCGCGTCGAGCAGGTGCTCATGTCGTTGCGGATCGCTCCAGTCGATCAAGACCGTCCGCGAGGCCAGGGATTCAAAGGGCGCAAGAAACCAACGAGAGTGATCGCGAAGCGCATTGCCTTCGCTGCTTCCCGTAAAGCAAATCACCGTTCCCCCCCGCTGTTGCCGGACAGGCGGAAGCATGATGGGTGGTGTGTCGGGTGCTGGGTTTACGTGCTCAGGTTCACGACGAAAAAACGAAGCAAGAATGCTCACCACGGGCTCCAAAACTGTGCCAGGTCGCAAATGACAACTGCACCGTCTGCCACGACCATCACCGGATTGCGAACGGTCTCTGGGACACGTCGCCAGTCCGCCGCTACCCGCCGATGTGGCGCGTGCCGCGCGGCATCCGCACGCTCCGATAGTACCGAAACGACGCCGACTGCCGGGCGGCCTTCGCGCAGAACTGCAGTAGCAAAACCCAAGCCAGCTGCCAAATCTCTCGCCTCCGATCCCGAGGGGGCAGGCCCAAGCCGGTCGAGGCGGCGCGGGAAGGTCTTCCCGCGCGGAAATGAAAGAAAGGTCGGATGACGGTAGTTCGCTCAGACAAACAGCGAAAACTCCCAACTGTCAGCAATCTATCACGGTAGCCGATCGCGCGGCGCCTCCGCTCGACCGGCGGTGGGCGGTCTGCGCCATGATGGAGGTCGATACCACGGCCCCTCATCCCCGCTCGCGCAGCGCCTGAACGGCCTCATCAATGCGCGATACGGCAATGACCTCCATCCCCTCGATGGGCGAACGCGGCCGGTTGGCGCGCGGCACCAGGGCCAGGGTGAATCCAAGCTTGGCGGCTTCCCGCAGCCGCTCCTGGCCTCGCTGCACCGGACGCACCTCGCCCGCCAGGCCCACTTCGCCGAAGGCCACCAGCTTGGGCGGCAGGGGCCGCCCTCTTAACGAGGAGACAATGGCCAGCAGCACGGGCAGGTCGGCGGCAGGTTCGTCGATCTTCACCCCGCCCACGGCGTTCACGAATACATCCTGGTCGCGTACCGCCACGCCGGCATGGCGGTGCAGCACCGCCAACAACATGGCGAGCCGGTTCTGCTCCAGGCCCACGGTGAGCCGGCGGGGGTTCGACAGCGGGCTTTCGTCCACCAGCGCCTGGATCTCCACCAGCAGCGGCCGGGTGCCCTCCTGGGTCACCATCACGCATGAGCCAGGCACCTCCTGGCCGTGCTGGGAGAGGAACAGCGCCGATGGGTTGGATACACCCTTCAAGCCCTTCTCCGTCATGGCGAACACACCAAGCTCATTGACGGCACCGAAGCGGTTCTTGATGGCACGCACCAGACGGAAGCTCGACTGGGGATCGCCTTCGAAATACAGCACGCAATCCACGATGTGCTCGAGCACCCGCGGACCGGCGATGGCGCCCTCCTTGGTGACGTGCCCCACCAGCAGCAGCGCGGTGCCGCTGGCCTTGGCGAAGCGGGTGAGCTGGGCGGCGCACTCGCGCACCTGTGCCACGCTGCCTGGGGCCGAGGCCAGCGCTTCGGAGTACAGGGTCTGGATGGAGTCGATCACCGCCACCTCCGGCGCGCGCGACTGCAACTCGGCCAGCACGCGCTCGAGCTGGATCTCGGCCAGCAGCTCCACCGCACCGGCGTCCACCCCCAGCCGCCGCGCCCGCAGCGCCACTTGGCGCGCGGACTCCTCGCCGCTCACATACAGCACTCGCGAGCCGCTTCCCAGCGCCGCTAGGGCCTGCAGCAACAAGGTGGACTTGCCGATGCCCGGGTCTCCGCCGATCAGCACCACGGCGCCCGCCACCAGACCACCGCCAAGCACGCGATCCAGTTCTGCGACGCCGGTGGGCCGGCGCGGCTGTTCGCCGGCATCCACCTCCGATAACCGCGCCACACGGCTTGCCGGGGCCACCCCCTGGTAGCGTGCAGGGGCGCTCTCGGCCACGCCCTCCACCAGCGTGTTCCACGCGCCGCAGTGCGGGCACTGCCCTTGCCATTTGGGCGATTCGCCGCCGCACTCGGTGCAGGCATAGGCAGACTTGGCTTTGGCCATGGGCGGCGGAGGATGTGTGGAGAGCAATCGGACGAGCAACCAGTCTATCCCAGCCGCCGCCCCACCCCGGCACCGGAATCCACCTCGCGGATAATGGCGCCATGCCCTTCGCCTTCTACGATCGCCTGAGCGCGCTACGCCAGCGCACCTACTTGCGCAGTGACGCCATCGTGGAGCTCGCCCTGCCCGCGGGGCCGGACCTGCGCCCCGCCGCCGAGGCCATCGCGACGGGGTTGCGCGCCGAGCGCGAAGCGGAGGTGCAGGCGGCCTGCCAGGCGCTGCTGGAGGATCTCGCCGCGCGGTTCGGGGTGCCGCGGCTGCGGGTCCGGGTGTACGCAGTGCGCCCCAGCGGGGACTGGGGCGAACTGCACGGCATGTATTTTCCGGTCGAAGACAGCGCGTCGGCGCGCATCGAGCTCTGGATGCGAACGGCCATGCGAGGCCGGGTGGTGGCACCGCGCACCTTTGCGCGCACCCTGGTGCACGAGTTCTGCCACCACCTGGATTACGAGCACTTCGGCTTCGACGAGACCTTTCACACCGAGGGCTTCTACAAGCGCGAGTCGCACCTGCTCAACCAGATCGCGGGGCCGCCGCAGCCGCGGAGCCGCGGGTCGGTTCAATCGGGCGCTGGGGCCACCGACACAGGCACGCGCGGTGCAAGCGCGCACAGCAGCTCGTAGCCCACGGTGCCGGCGGCACGGGCCACGCTATCCACAGGCAGGTCCGGCCCCCACAACTGCACCGGCGCGCCCACGCCCGCTCCAGGCAGCGGGGTAATGTCCACCGCCAGCAGGTCCATGGACACCCTGCCCAGGGTGCGGGTGGTCACGCCGGCCACCACCACCGGCGTGCCGGTGGGTGCGTGGCGCGGATAGCCGTCGGCGTAACCGCAAGCCACGATGCCAACGCGCACGGGCCCTTCGGCCACGAAACTGCCACCGTACCCCACGGCGTCTCCACGTTCGAGGGCCTGCACCGCGATCACCTCCGACAGCAGTGTCATGGCGGGCCGCAGGCCAAGGCTGGCGGCAGCGTCACCGTCCTCGAAGGGCGAGGCGCCGTATAGGGCGATGCCAGGCCGAACCCAATCGCCGCGCGTGGCGGGATGGCGCAGCAGCGCGGCGGAATTGGCGCAGGACCGCACCGATGGCGTGCCAGCGCAGGCGCGTTCGAACAACCCCAGGGCATCTGTCACGCCGCCAGGCTGGTCGGCACGGGCAAAGTGGGTCATGAGCACCAGAGACGCCACGTTGCCATGGCCTTCGAGGACACCGCGCGCCCTACGGAACGCCTCCATTGGGAACCCCAGACGGTTCATTCCGCTGTTCATTTTCAGCCATACCTGAAGCGGTCGAGGCAACCGCACGCGCTGCAGCTGCTCGAGCTGTGCCGCCTCGTGCACCACCGTCGCCAGGCTGTGTCGTGCGCATAGTGCCAGTTCGGCTTCGTCGAAGGCGCCCTCCAGCAACAGCACCGTCCCGGAAAAGCCGGCTTCGCGGATGCGCAAGGCCTGGCCCATCTCCACCACGGCAAGCCCGTCGGACCTGCGCAGCGCGGGCAGGCAGCGCTGCAACCCGTGCCCGTAGGCATCGGCCTTGGCCACCGCCATGACTTTGGCGTCGCCCGCGTGGCGGCGCAGCAAGGCCAGATTCACGGACAGGGCGGCGAGATCCACGACGGCGCGCAACGGGCGAGGCATGCTGGGTTCTCGTGGGCTGGTGGCAACGAGCGCCACACATCGGATTCTAGCTGTGCGTTCTCACCGTACGACGTTTGGCAAGGGCAAACATGCTATAAAGCCGTCGCGCCGGCATCGCCGCGCCTACGAAAACACCGATCCACAGTCACGCTCAGCACGCCCGATGAATCGCGGCTTCTATACGATCCTCGCGGCTCAATTCTTCTCCGCCCTCGCCGACAACGCGCTGCTGTTCGCCGCCATCGCGCTGCTCAAGGAGCTCACCGCGCCGGACTGGCAAACGCCGGTGCTGCAGCAGTTCTTCGTGTTCGCTTACATCGCGCTGGCGCCCTTCGTGGGCCCCTTCGCCGATTCGCTGCCCAAGGGCCGCGTGATGTTCGTGAGCAACGCGGTGAAGATCGGCGGTTGCGCTGGAATGCTGGCCGGCATTCACCCGCTCTACGCCTACGGCATCGTGGGCATCGGCGCGGCCATGTACTCGCCGGCCAAGTACGGCATCCTCACCGAGTTCCTGCCGCCCTCGAAGCTGGTGCTGGCCAACGGCTGGATGGAAGGTCTTACGGTGGCATCCATCATTCTCGGGGCCATCATCGGCGGCATCATGGTGGGGGACCACTTCTCCAACTGGATGTTCGGCAAGTTTCCGTTGCTGGGCGATCTGCCGCGACTGGACAGCGCGCCGGAACTCGCCATTTTGGTGATCCTGCTGCTCTACCTGGTGGCTGCGCTCATCAATCTCTACATCCCCCGCGTCGCCATCGACCGCCGCCTGGCGCGCCGCGACCCCCTGTTCCTGCTGCAGGACTTCTGGCACAGCTTCCGGCTGCTGTGGCGCGACCCGCTGGGCCAGGTGTCGCTGGCGGTGACCACGCTGTTCTGGGGCGCGGGAGCCACACTGCGGCTGATCGTACTGTCCTGGGCAGCCCTGAACCTCAACTTCAGCCTCGAAAAAGCCACTCAGCTCACCGCCGTGGTGGCGGTGGGCATTGCCATCGGCTCGGTGCTGGCGGCTAAGCTGGTGGCCCTGGAGCGGGCCGTGAAGGTGCTGCCGGTGGGCATTGCCATGGGTCTGCTGGTGTGCGGCATGACCCTGGTGCACGACTGGCGCCTGGCCGTGGTGCTGCTCATCGCCACCGGCGCCATGGGCGGGTTCTTCGTGGTGCCCATGAATGCCCTGTTGCAGCACCGCGGCCATCTGCTCATGGGTGCTGGTCACTCCATCGCCGTGCAGAACTTCAACGAAAACCTCAGCATCCTGGCCATGTTGGGCTGCTACGCTCTCATGCTCAAGGCCGAGTCGCCCCTGTGGCTGGTGATCGTGGTGTTCGGGCTGTTCGTGACTGGCACCATGACCGTCGTCTGGCGTCGCCACCGAAACGATCAGGACGCGCCGCCGGCCGGCTGAGACCTCAGAGAATCACCGGGCGATCCGGAAGCTCGTTGCCATTGCTGCCATCACCTGGCGGGAAGTGGGCGGCAAGCTGCGCCCCCACGGCAGCGATTCCCTCGATCACGCCCTGCTCGAACAGCCCCTGGCGGAAGCGGGCTTCCATACGCTCGCAGATGGACTCCCACGCGGCCGCGCCGCAGCAGGCGTGAATGCCACGGTCGGCCACGATCTCCACGTCGCGGTCGGCCAGCAGCAGGTAGATCAGCACGCCATTGTTGTGTGCCGTGTCCCACACCCGCAGCAGCGAGAACACGTCCACGGCGCGCTCGCGTGCACCCTGCCCTGCAAGCAGCGCCGCGCCTTCCAGCGAGGGCTCCACGGCGAAGCGGATCTGGCCGGCATGGGTGCACTCGGCCGCGGCGATGGCCGCCTCGATGGCCGCAAGGGACGCAGGCGGGAAGGCGCGGCGCACGGCAGCCCGGCCGGTGAGCAGATGCTTCAGCCGCCGGTAGAAAGCCTTCACGGCGGGCACCTCACCACCGCCCGGAGGCGCCACCGCCCCCGAAGCCGCCACCACCCCCGCCCCAGCTTCCGCCACCGCCACCCCAGCCGGAGCCGCCACCGTGCCAGCCGCCGCGTCCTGGGCGGCCGTTTCCGCCCAGAGTGAACAGGAACGCCAGCACGGCCACCACCAGAGCCACCAGCAGCGCACCGGCGATGAGCAGGGCGGCGCCGCCCGCCAGCCCCGCCACCACGGCGGCTGCCGGGACGCGCCCGATGAGCGTGCGCAGGATGCCGCCCACCACGATCACCAGCACCATGCCGACGACGAACAGCGCCTCGAGGTTTCCCCCAGCGCCAGGGCGGCCCCGTGGAGCCGCCGGTTCGGGCAACGCCTCTCCATCCACCACGCGGATGATGCGGTCCACGCCCGCCTCGATGCCACCGGCAAGGTCGCCCTGCCGGAATCGCGGCAACACAGCCTCGTCGATGATGCGCTTGCTCACCAGGTCGGGGAGCGCGCCCTCAAGCCCGTAACCCACTTCGATGCGCACCTCCCGGTCGTCGCGGGCCACCAGCAGGATGGCGCCATCGTCCACACCCTTGCGGCCAAGCTTCCAGGCCTCCGCCACGCGGATGGCGTACTGCTCGATGGCCTCGGGCCGCGTGGTGGGGATCACCAGCACCGCCAGTTGGCTGCCCTTGCGCGCTTCCAGGTCGGCAAGGCGCTGCGTCAGCGCCTGCTGCACGGGCGCAGGCAACGCCCCGGCGAGGTCGGTGACCCGCGCCACCGGCGGCACCGGAACCTCGGCGCGCGCGGGCACCGCGGCCACCAAGGCCGCCAGCAGCAGCAGCGCGTCGGGGCGTTGCAGGCCCAAGGCCGCGCCCATCTACTTTGCGGGCGCGCCCGCCGGCCTGGAAAAGTCCACCACCGGCGGCCTGGCGATAGCCGCCTCGTTCTCCACGGAGAAGGTGGCCTTCTCCTTGTAGCCGAACACCATGGCGGTGAGATTGACGGGAAACTGCCGCACGGTGGTGTTGTACGCCTTCACCGCGTCGATGTAGCGCTTGCGCGCCACGGCGATGCGGTTCTCCGTGCCCGCGAGTTCGGCCTGCAGGTCGCGGAAGCTCTGGTCCGACTTGAGGTTCGGGTAGTTCTCGGCCACCACCAGCAGACGCGACAGGGCCGAGGTCATCTCGCCCTGGGCCTTGACGTACCGGTCGAGCGCCGCGGGATCGTTCACCAGCTCCGGGCTGGCCTGGATGGCGCCCACCCGGGCCCGGGCCTCGGTAACCCCCAGCAGGATCTCCTTCTCCTGATCCGCGTATCCCTGGACCGTCTTGACCAGGTTGGGGATCAGGTCGGCACGGCGTTGGTACTGGCTGATCACCTCGCCCCAGCCGCCCTTCACATCCTCGTCCTGGGACTGGATGGTGTTGTAGCCGCACCCCGGGAGCAGGGTAGCGAGGGCAAGCAGCAGCAGGGTCCAGGGACGGCTCCACACCATGGCATTCTCCTTTGCGCCGATCGTCGGCGCCGTGAAAGCGTTGTTGGGCCGGAAGGGCGCGAATTCAACCGTCCGCGAGCGCACCGGCCTCGATATGTGCCATGGTGTCGCGGGCCAGGCACAGGTCTTCCCACGCCTTGGCCTTGTCGGGCGGGTTGCGCAGCAGGTACGCAGGATGATAGGTCACCAGCAACGGGCTGCCACGGTAGCCGTGTACCCGCCCGCGCAACGCCGCCACCGTCGAGTCCTGGTTGAGCAGCGTCACGGCGGCCACTTTGCCCAGGGCCACGATCAAGCGCGGGCGGATCAGGTCCACCTGCCGCTCCAGAAAAGGCATGCAACAGGCGGCCTCGGCGGGCTCGGGGTTGCGGTTGGCGGGCGGGCGGCACTTCACCACGTTGGCAATGAACACCCCCTGGCCACGCTTGAGGCCGATTGCGGCCAGCATGGCGTCCAGCAATTGTCCAGCCTTGCCCACGAAAGGCTCGCCCCGCGCGTCCTCCTCGGCGCCCGGCCCCTCGCCCACGAATAGCCAGCGGGCAGCGCGGTCTCCCACGCCGAACACCGTCCTGGTACGGGTTCGCGCCAAGGCGCAGGCATTGCAGCCGGCCACGGCCCCTTCCAGCGACGGCCAGTCCATGGCGGCGATGGCACCGGCCCTGACTCGCGGCGCGCCCTCATCACCCTCGGGCTCGGCAATCGGCGTGGCGGACGGCCCCGCCACCGCCACGCCGGCGGCGACCGCCGTTGCCGGGGCGCCCCCTTGGCGCAGCACCCATGCAGGACCCAGGCCCAGGGCCTCGAGAACCTCCGGCGACACCCGAGGTTCCCTGGTCATGGCGTAGTTACCGCCAGGGAAAGCTCCATGATCACCGCGTCCTCCCGTCCGCCATGGGCTGGATAGTAGTTGCGGCGCACCGCCAGCTGGCGGAATCCCTCGGCAGAATACAGAGCACGCGCAGCCCCATTGGAGGGCCGCACCTCCAGCAGCAACGTGGCGGCACCCATCTCCCGAGCCCGGGCCGCCAGGAACGCAAGCAAGTCCCGTCCGATGCCGCGGCGTTGCCAGGGCCGCGCCACGCTCAGATTGAGCAGGTGCGCCTCGCCCACGCCCATCATCAAAACGCCGTAGGCACGCAACTCGCCGGCGCTCTCCAGGACCCACGCCGGGTAGCCAGAGCGCAAGGAATCCTCGAAGTTTCCCCGCGTCCAGGGATGGGAATAGATGTCCTTCTCCACGGCGACCACGGCATCCAGGTCCGTCTCTCGCATGGGACGCAGCCGTGGCACGCACTGCGTTTGCGCTCTCATCGCTCCGCCCGTGTCAGGGCCACCTTGTCGCGCAGGTACACCGGCGCCAGCGCCTCGGGTGGATGGCGCTCTCCGGCCGCGAAACGCGCCGCGGCGAGACCCGCCACCCAGCGCGCCTCGGGAACACTGTCAGGACGCACCTGATCGAGCGCGCCCAGCACGCTGGCCAACGCCTCGCCGTGCCGGGCAAAACCGCTGCCGCACCCGATCCACTGATCGCCCGCCGGCAGCCGCAGCGCCAGCGGCGCACAAACCCGCGGCGCCAGCACCGCGCACGGCAGAGCTCCCTCGTGCATCTCGTAGGCTGCCGCGTAGACCTCACCCATGCGCGCATCCAGGCACGCAATCACCCGCGGAGCCTGCGCGCCGGCGGCGAGCGCCTCGAGCGTGCCCACGGGAATCACCGGCAAGTCGGCGCCATAGGCGAGGCCCTGGGCCACGGCGGTGGCGATGCGCAGGCCGGTGAAGGAACCCGGCCCTACCGCGCACGCCAGCGCATCGAGGGCACCCAGCGGCAAACCCGCCTCGGCCAGCAGCCCCTGCACCATGGGCAGCAACAGCTCGGAATGACCCTGCCCGGCGCGCTGCAGGCGCTGCAGCGCCTCACCGTTCACCAGCAAGGCGGCGGAGCAGTATTCGGAAGAGGTATCGAGGGCGAGGAGCTTCAATCGGGGGCGCGAGGATTACGGGGCGGTGTCTCGGTCTGATACTGCCGGATTGTAACGGCCAGCAAAGCGACCCCATCGCTATAATCTTTCCCGGATTCAGGCTTGCGCGGCAAGCGCCGGCTACCCCCGCCACAAGGAAACGACCCCAGGAGGAAAGCCCATGTTGCCCCAATTGCTCCGACGTGCCGCGGTCTTTCTCGCAGCCGCCGCCTTCGCCGGCGTTGCCACCGCCCAGGACAACCGCCCGCTGCGTATCGGTGTGATCACTTTCCTCTCGGGCCCCGCCGCGGGCCCCTTCGGCGTACCGGCCAAGAACGCAGCTGACCTGCTGGTGGACGCCTTCAACAAGGGGGGCATCGTGCCTGGCTATGAGCAAAAGGGCTTTGGCGGCCGTCCCATCGAGGTGGTGTACGTGGACGAAGCTGGCGGCCCCACCAAGGTGGTGACGGAATACCGCAACCTCGTGTCGCGCCAGAACGTGGACATGGTGATCGGCGTCATCTCCAGCGGCGACTGCCTCGCGGTGGCCCCGGTGGCGGAGGAGTCGAAGAAGATCACGGTGCTGTTCGACTGCTCGACCAATCGCATCTTCGAGGAAGCCAGCTACAAGTATGTGTTCCGCACCACCACCATGGCCACCCAGGAAAACGTGGCCGCGGCGCGCTACATCGCGGAGATGTACCCCAACCTCAAGACGTTTTCGGGCGTCAACCCGAACTATGCATGGGGCCAGGACGCATGGAGCGACTTCACGGAATCGCTGAAGGTCCTGCTGCCCGCGGCGCAGATCGCCACCAACATGACGCCCAAGCTGGGCGCTGGTCAGTACGGCACCGAGGTCTCTGCCCTGATCGGCAGCAATGCCGAGATCATGCAGAACTCCCTGTGGGGCGGCGACCTGGAGGCCTTCGTGCTGCAGGCGGCGCCGCGCGGACTGCTCAAGAAAAGCCCCAACATCATCATCTGCGGCGACACGATCCTCGAACGCCTGGGGAGCCAGTTGCCCGACGGCACCATGATCGGTGCCCGCGGCCCCAACGGCCCCTTCGCCCCCGCCACCAAGCTCAACAACTGGTTTCGCAAGTCCTTCCAGGACCAGTTCAAGGCCATTCCCGTGTATTCCTCCTACCACATGGCCACGGCATTCCTGGGCGCCAAGAGCGCCTACGAGGCAGCCCAAAAGAAATTCAAGGCAGCCGCGCCCAGCGACGAGCAGATCATCGCCGCCTTCGAATACAACAAGTTCGAATCTGTGGCAGGCATCGTGGACATGTCCCTGGGCAAGGGACACCAGGCCGTGCAGGGAGTGCCCTACGGCACGCTGCGCATGGTGGATGGCAAGCCCACCCTCACCAACGTGCGCTACTACGCGCCCGACAAGGTGAGCCCGCCGGATGGTGTAAAGAGCATCGAATGGATCCGCGCCGGCTTCAAGCGCTGAGCCCGCAACCCACGCCGGACACGATTCCATGGCCACCGCCAGCTACCGCAACGCCGCCCAAGATCTGATCCGCAAGACCGGTGCGCGCGTCACCAATGCGCGCATCGAAATCCTGGCGCTGTTGCTGAAGGCCGACAACGCCCTTTCCCATGCCGAGATCGAATCGCGCCTGCCCCAGGCGGCCGGCATCGACAGGGTCACCGTGTACCGGGTCCTTGACTGGCTCACGGGTGAGGGCCTGGCCCACAAGATCAGCGGCGACGACCGGGTATGGCGTTTCAATACCGCAGCCGAGCAGTCCGCCCACAATCACGCCCATTTCAAGTGCACCTGTTGCCAGGCGGTCATCTGCCTGGACGACCTGGGTTCGGGGTGGACGCCCACTCTGCCCTCCGGCTTCACGCCCCAGGAAGTGGACCTCACTATCAAGGGCCTGTGCGCAAGCTGCTCCCCGTCCAACAAGGCGCACGACCCCCGCAAGCACGCCCTGCACCGCCGCCCCGTCCGGGTGCGCCGGAGCGCCGCGGACAGCTGAAAGACCGCCGGTCCATCGCGACAGCGCGAAAACCCGGTTTTTATTGCAACTGCCTTGCATTGAGTTCCGGGTTGCATTAGTATTCATCCCGTCGAGGCCAACCGGCTACGGGATCATTCCCGGCGCCAGCGACGAGTTCTTGGCCAGCCGGGGTGAAGCGCTCTCTCCGCCCGGGCTCATTCACAGGGCGCCCGACAAGGGGCGCCCTTTTTTTTACCCCCCGAGGCGGCGCGCCCCACCCGCGGCAGCCCCTGAACCCACCCATGGCACCCCCGGGCGGCTGACCGGGCCCCGTCACTCAGCAGCGAGCGGACGCCCCTCCTGTCCCGCCCTCCGCGATGCGTACCGCGTCCTGAGACGATAACGAGTGCCCGAGACGGAAATCCCCGCGGATCCGGTGCCGGACGCCCTGCGCCGCGCCCCCGGCAGAGTGCTGGCCTCGCCGCGCCCCGGATGCTGCAGTCTCAATCAGTAACCCGGACGCCCGGTTGATCGTCTTTTTCGTGCAGAAGACTTCAAATGGCGCCCATCATCACGGCATGCAGCCTCGAAATCCCGAAGGTGGGGCGAAAGATGTCCGGCAACGGCCCTCCAGGAGATGCGCACACGGGGCCGGTGCCACCGTTCCCCGATAGAATCGACGATAGGAGTTTCCACCACCAATGCACCAGCAAGCCTCCCTTGAACGCTGGCGGCAGGCCCGAGCCGGTCTGCCCGCGCAACAACTTGGCGCCGAACGCAGGGCAAGGCTGGTATTCGCCCTTACGGTGGCCACCATGGTGGCTGAACTGGCGGCCGGCTGGTGGACGGGATCCATGTCCCTCAGTGCCGATGGCTGGCACATGGGGTCCCATGCGGCCGCGCTGGGCATCGCTGCCTTCGCGTACGCGTTCGCGCGTCGCCACGCGGGAAGCGAGCGCTTCAGCTTCGGTACCGGAAAGGTGAGCGCACTGGCGGGTTTCGCGAGCGCGCTGCTGCTGGCGGTGGTGGCGGTGCTGATGGCGGCGGAGTCGGTCAACCGGCTGGTGAGCCCGGTGCAGGTGCGCATCGACGAGGCCATCCTGGTGGCGGTGATCGGACTGGTGGTGAACGTGGCCAGCGCCCTGTTGCTGTCCAGCCCGAACGCGGGCCGGCGGGGTGCCGGCGCGTCGGGGAACTCCCATGCCACGAGCCATCATGGCCACGACCATAACCACCACGTGCACCATCACCACGACCACAATCTGCGCGCCGCCTACCTTCACGTGATCGCCGACGCGTTGACTTCCGTGCTGGCGATCGCAGCGCTGGTGGCGGCACGTTTTGGCGGCTGGTTGTGGCTTGACCCGGCGGTGGCCATCGCCGCCGCCGTGCTGATCGGTTGGTGGGCGTGGGGCCTGCTGAGCGTCACTGGCCGGGTCTTGCTGGACGCCGAAGACGGCGGCGCGCTGCGCGCCCAGATCGTGCACCGTATCGAGGCTGACGCGGACAATCGCGTGGCCGACCTTCGCCTGTGGAACATCGGCGCCGACAGCCGCGCGCTGATCCTGTCCATCGTCACCCACCAGCCCCGTTCAGCGGAGCACTACAAGGCGCTGCTGGCAGACCTGCCCGGACTGGGACACGTTAGCGTGGAGATATTCCTGTGCACCGACGCCCCGTGCGGTCTGCACCGCCGCGCCTAGAATAACCCCCTTCTGCCATTCAAACTACAACGGGGAGAAAGCCATGAAACCCGACCTTTCGGTCACCGGCAAGCGGGTGCTGGTCACCGCGGGCGCTGGCGGCATCGGGCGCGTGATCGCAGAGACCTTCGCCGACGCCGGCGCCCAGGTGCACGTCTGCGACGTTGACGAGGCGGCGCTGAAGTCCTTTGCCAGGGAGCGGCCAGCCATCAGCACCAGCGGCTGCGACGTTTCCGACCCCGCCCAGGTGCAGGCGCTGTTCGGCGACGTGAAGCGCATCCTGGGCGGCCTCGACGTGCTGGTAAACAACGCCGGCGTGGCCGGGCCCACGGGCCGGGTGGAGGACATCGCCTTCGAGGACTGGCGCCGCTGCCTGGCCGTGAACCTGGACGGCATGTTCCTGTGCACGCACCTGGCCATGCCCATGATCAAGGCCGCCGGCGGGGGCAGCATCATCAACCTCTCCTCCTCCGCCGGTCGGCTGGGATTTCCGCTGCGCTCGCCCTATGCGGCGGCCAAGTGGGGCGTGGTGGGTTACACGGCCAGCCTCGCCATCGAGGCCGGACCCGATCACGTGCGCGTGAACTGCATCCAGCCCGGCATCGTCGAGGGCGATCGCATCGACCGCGTGGCCGCGGCCAAGGCAAGCGCGCTGGGCATTCCGGTGGAGGAACAGAAGCGGCGCATGGTGCAGGCCGTTTCCATGCGCACCATGGTCACCGCCCAGGACATCGCCAACACCGCGCTGTTCCTGGCCTCGGACGCCGGGCGGCACATCAGCGGGCAGGCCATCCCCGTGTGCGGCAACCTCGAAACCCTCGCCTGAGGAAACACATGGAACACATCGCCATCATCGGCGCGGGCCTCATCGGCCGGGCCTGGGCCACCGTCTACGCGCGGGCTGGCCACCCGGTGACACTGCACGACACGGCGCCCGGCGCCGTGGACAAGGCCCTGGGCCTGATCCTGGAAGGGCTGCACGACCTGCGCCGTGCCGGCCTGGTGGACGAGGCTCCGGCCGCCGTGGCCGCGCGCATCACCGCCGCACCCAGCCTGGAGGCGGCCGTGGCGCAGGCCGACTACGTGCAGGAGAACACCGCCGAGGACGAGGCGGTGAAGCAGTCGGTGTTCTCGGCACTCGACGCGGCCGCGCCGCCGCACTGCATACTCGCCTCTTCCACCTCCACCATCCAGACCTCGCGTTTCGCCGGCCACGTGCCCGGGCGCGCGCGCTGCATCGTGGCCCATCCGGTCAACCCGCCGCACCTGGTGCCGGTGGTGGAAATCTCCCCCGCACCCTTCACCAGCCCCGAAGTGGTGGAGCGCACCCGCTCGCTGCAGCAGCGCGTGGGGCAGGTGCCGGTGATGGTGAATCGCGAGATAGAGGGCTTCGTGCTCAACCGCCTGCAGGCAGCGTTGCTGCTGGAGGCCTGGTCGCTGGTGGACCAGGGGGTGGTTTCCGTCGACGACGTGGACAAGTGCGTCCGCGACGGCCTGGGCCTGCGCTGGGCCTTCATGGGCCCCTTCGAGACCATCGACCTGAACGCGCCCGGCGGCGTGGCCGACTACGCGGCACGCTTCGGCGGCAAGATGCACGCCATGATGCAGGCCTCGGCGCCTCCGCGCTGGGAGGGCGAACTGGTGCGCAACGTGGAAGCGCAGCGCCGCACCCTCATGCCGCAGGACCAGCACGCCGCCCGCGAGGCGTGGCGCGACCGACGTCTCATGGCGCTGGTGGCCCACCAGCGCGAGCAGGCCAAGGGGCACCGCTGAAGGCGGCGCCCGCACCCGAACCCCACACGGAGCCCAGTTTCCATGGCACAGCCACGCAAGGTCATCATCACCTGCGCCGTCACCGGCGCCATTCACACACCCTCCATGTCGCCGCACCTGCCCGTGACGCCCGAGGAAATTGCCGAGGCGGCCATTGGCGCGGCGCAGGCTGGCGCTGCCATCGTCCACCTGCACGCCCGCATGCCCGAGGACGGACGTCCGACCCAGGACCCGGACATGTTCCGGCGCTTCCTGCCAGCCATCAAGGCAGCCTCGGACGTGGTCATCAACCTCACCACCGGTGGCGCACCCACCATGCTGGTGGAAGAGCGACTGCAGCCGGCACTGCAGCTCAAGCCCGAGGTGGCCTCTCTCAACATGGGGTCCATGAACTTCGGCCTCTACGAGATGCTGAACCGCTACACGGACTTCAGGCACGACTGGGAGAGGCCCTACCTGGCGGGATCGGACGACCGCATCTTCAAGAACACTTTCAAGGACATCGCCCACATCCTGGAGTCATGCAGCGGCAACGGCACACGCTTCGAGATCGAGTGCTACGACATCGGCCACCTCTACACCGCGGCCCACTTCCTGGACCGGGGCCTCGTCAAGCCGCCGCTGTTCATCCAGAGCGTCTTCGGACTGCGCGGCGGCATCGGCCCGCACCCCGAGGACGTGATGCACATGAAGCGCACCGCCGACCGGCTGTTCGGACATGACTACCAGTGGTCGGTGCTGGGTGCGGGGGCCAACCAGATGTACGTGGCCACCCAATCCGCGGTCATGGGCGGCAACGTGCGGGTGGGCCTGGAGGACAGCCTGTGGATCGGCCGCGGCCGTCTGGCCGAGAGCAATGCCCAGCAGGTGGCCAAGATCCGCCGCATCCTCGAGGAACTCGGCCTCGAGGTGGCCACTCCCGACGACGCGCGGGCCATCCTGAAGCTGAAGGGCGGCGCCAACGTGGCGTTCTGACCGTGCGAATCCACCGCATTGCCGCCATCCCTGGCGACGGCATCGGCACCGAGGTGATCGGCGCGGGCATCGAGGTGCTCGAGGCGCTGGCGGCCACGGACGGCGGCTTCTCGCTGCAGTTCGAGCACTTTCCCTGGGGCAGCGCCTGGTACCTGGCGCATGGCCGGATGATGGACGAGGAGGGCCTCGAGCGCCTGCGGGGCTTCGACGCCATCTTCTTCGGTGCCGTGGGTTCCCTGGAGGTACCGGACCACGTCTCGCTGTGGGGGTTGCGCCTCTCCATCTGCCAGGGCTTCGACCAGTACGCCAACGTGCGGCCCACCCGTGTGCTGCCCGGCATCGATCCGCCGCTTCGGCTGTCCAGTCCGGCGGACATCGACTGGGTGATCGTGCGCGAGAACTCGGAGGGCGAGTACTCCGGCCAGGGCGGTCGCTCGCACCGCGGCCTGCCGGGGGAGGTTGCCACCGAGGTGTCCATCTTCACCCGCGCCGGGGTGGAGCGGATCCACCGCTTCGCCTTCGAACTGGCCCGTGGCCGCCCGCGCCGCCGCCTCACCCTGGTCACCAAGTCCAACGCCCAGCGCCACGGCCTGGTGCTGTGGGACGAGGTGTTCGCCGAGGTGGCCAGGGACTTCCCGGACGTGGCCACCGACAAGGCGCTGGTGGATGCAGCCACGCAGCGCATGGTGCTCAAGCCTGGGTCGCTCGACGTGATGGTGGCCACCAACCTGCACGCGGACATCCTTTCCGACCTGGCCGCGGCGTTGTCCGGCAGCCTGGGCATCGCCCCCACGGCCAATCTCGACCCGCTGCGCCGCTTCCCCTCCATGTTCGAGCCCATCCACGGCTCGGCGTGGGACATCCAGGGCAAGGGCATCGCCAACCCCATCGCCACCTTCTGGACGGCGGTCATGATGCTCGAGCACCTGGGAGAGGCCGGGGCGGCCCGGCGGCTCATGCGGGCCATCGAGGCGGCCACCGGGGCCCGGGTGTTCACCCCCGACCTGGGAGGACATGCCCGCACCGCCGATGTCACCCGCGCTGTTGTGGAGGCGCTGCGCCGACCGCCACACGCCTGACGGAGCGCCTTGACGCACGCGCTGCGCTTCCTGGCGGTGCCGCACACGCCGCGCGCCATTGGCGTTGTGGCCGCGTTGCTTCAAAATCGGCGGGTTCCTGCCCCCGTTTCCTCCGGGAGTTCGACCATGGATCGCAACGAAGGCCGAGTGCAGATGGAAGCTGCTTCGCAGGCGGCCGACCGCAGCAACGCCAGCGGCTTCGAGCGCCGCCTGCTTCGTCAACTGCTGGCCGCGGCCGGCAACCCCCCTCTTGGCGTGTCGCTCTGGAACGGCGAGGAGTTCGCGCCCGGCCCGGGCACGCCCCTGGCGCGAATTTTCGTGCGCGACCGCGGTGCGCTGTTGCGCATGGTGGTCAATCCCGAGCTCTACACCGGGGACGATTACGCCGCGGGCAGGGTGGATATCGAAGGCGATCTGGTGGGTTGCCTGCAAGCCATCTACGAGGGGCTGGAAAACCTGCCCGAGAATTCCTTCAAGGCTCGATTGCTACGGTGGATGAACAAGCCACGGGCCAACACCCTGGCTGGATCCAGGGCCAATGTCCACCACCACTACGATCTGGGCAACGACTTCTACGCCCTGTGGCTGGACGCGGCACGCATGCAATACACCTGTGCCTACTACGCCCGCCCCGAATTTACCCTGGAACAGGCCCAGTTGGCGAAGCTCGACCACGTGGCCCGCAAACTGCAACTCGTCCGAGGCCAGGTGGTCTACGAGGCTGGCTGTGGCTGGGGAGGGCTGGCGCGGCATTTTGCCGCCAACTACGGAGTCACGGTGCGCGCTTTCAACATCTCCGAGGAACAGGTCAAATTCGCCCGCGAGCAGGCACGGCGCGAGGGGCTGGAGGGGCGTGTGGAGTATGTGCTCGACGACTATCGCAACATGACCGGCCGTTGCGACGTTTTCGTGTCCGTGGGCATGCTCGAACACGTGGGGGTGGACAACTACCCGGTGCTGGGCGAGGTGATTCACCGTGTGCTCGCGCCCCAGGGCCGCGGTCTGATCCACTCCATTGGCCGCAACCGCCCCGCCCCCATGAACGCGTGGATCGAAAAGCGGATCTTCCCTGGGGCCTACCCGGCCAGCCTGGCCGAGATGATGCGCATCTTCGAGGACCGGAGATTCTCGGTGCTGGATGTGGAAAACCTGCGGCTGCACTACGCCCGCACCCTGGCCCAGTGGCGCGAGCGCTTCGAGACCAAGACCGAGGCGGTCCGCAGCCTGTACGACGAGCGCTTCGTACGCATGTGGCGGCTGTATCTGGCTGGCTCCGAGGCCTCTTTCCTCATGGGTGCGCTGCAGTTGTTCCAGATCGTGTTCGCGCGATCGGGCGACAACAGCGTGCCCCTCACCCGGCAGCACCTCTATGGGCACTGACATGCAACGCTGCGAAGTCCTGGTGGTGGGAGGTGGTCCGGCGGGGTCCACCTGTGCGTGGCGGTTGCGCGAGGCCGGCCTGGACGTGATGGTGCTCGACAGGAAAGCCTTTCCCCGCGACAAGATCTGTGCTGGCTGGGTCACCCCCGCCGTGGTGCACGAACTGCAACTGGACCTGGACCACTACCGCGCCGACGGCCGTACCCTGCAACCCATCACTGGCTTTCGCACCGGCATCATTGGGGCGAAGGTGGTGAACACCACCTACGATGAACCGGTGAGCTACGGCATCCGCCGCCACGAATTCGACGCCTATCTGCTGGCGCGCGCCGGCGTGCGGCTCGCGGAGCCAGCGCCACTGAAGTCGCTCGAGCGCGGCGATCAAGGCTGGATCGCCAACGGCACCCTGTCCGCCGCCATGGTGGTGGGCGCAGGCGGCCACTTCTGCCCCGTGGCGCGCCGCCTGGGGGCGCAACTTGGCCAAGCGGAGACCGTGGTGGCGGCCCAGGAGGTGGAGTTTCCGCTCTCCGACGCCCAGGCACGCCAGTGCGCCGCCGCGGGCGAGGTGCCCGAACTGTATTTCTGCCCCGACCTGAAGGGCTATGGTTGGGTGTTCCGCAAGGGCGGCTTCCTGAACGTGGGGCTGGGCCGTGAGGACAATCACAAGCTCTCCGAGCACGTGAGCGCGTTTCTGCGCTGGCTCAAGTCCGAGGGCCGCGTACCAGCGGATTCGCCCGAGAAGTTGGGCGGTCACGCCTATCTGCTCTACAACCATGCTCCACGCCCCTTCGTTGCCGATGGCGCAGTGCTCATCGGAGATGCGGCGGGCTTGGCGTACCCGCAGAGCGGGGAAGGCATTCGGCCGGCCGTGGAATCTGCCCTGATTGCCGCGGAGGTAATCACCCGGGCCGGCGGCGACTACTCCCGGGTACGCCTCGACCCCTATGAGCGCCGCATGCGGGAGCGCTTCGGCGCGCGCATGGCCAAATCGGCCTCGGACTACCTGCCCGAGGGTCTCAAGCGGCTGCTGGGCGCCGGACTCATGAGCAACCCGTGGTTCGCGCGCAAGGTGGTCATCGATAGTTGGTTCCTGCATGCCACCACCCCGGCACTCGAGCCGGCTGGCGTGGCAGCGTCTTGAGCCGTTCCCCAAAGCGCCCACGGCCCGGGGGCGCGTGCCGCAAGGGGACGCCTTGAGCACGCGCGGAAGCACCGGGGTGCAGTCGACGCAACCGCGGCCCCAGGTTGTCGTGGTGGATGATGACCGCCGGCTGCGCGAACTGCTGGAGCGTTACCTGCGCTCCGAGGGCTTTGCCGTTCAATCCGTAACCGACGGGGCAGGACTGGACAGAGAACTCGCCGCGGGTCGTGTGGACCTCGTGGTGCTCGACCTCATGCTTCCCGGCGAAGATGGAATGACCATCTGCCGGCGGCTACGCGCCAGTGGCCAGCGGGTCGCGGTGATCATGCTCACCGCAAAGGGGGACGAGACTGATCGCATCGCCGGGCTGGACGAGGGCGCGGATGACTATCTGGCCAAGCCATTCAACCCGCGCGAACTGGTGGCGCGCATGCACGCGGTGCTGCGACGCGCGGCCGCCCACCCTCCGTCAGCGGCCCCCATGGAGCGCGAAACTGAGATTCGCTTCGGTCGCTTCGTACTCAACCTCGGCACGCGCCAACTCACCCGCGACGGCGAAACGGTATCCATCACCTCTGGCGAGTTTGCCCTGCTCAAGGCCATGACAGCCCACGCGGGCGCCACGCTTTCCCGGGAGCGGCTCATGGAGCTTGCCCGCGGCCGGGAAATCGGCCTTCTCGACCGCACCATCGACGTCCAGGTGTCGCGCCTGCGCAGGCTGATCGAGGACGACCCCTCGCACCCGCGATTCCTGCAGACGGTTTGGGGGCACGGCTACGTTTTCGTCCCCGGCGGGGACTGAACGTGCCCTGGCGCTGGCCGCTCCCGCGGGTTCTACCGCAGTCGTTGCTGGCGCGCTCGGTGCTGCTGATCAGCGCCATCCTGATCGCGAGCCAGGTGGCATGGATCGAGTTCACGCGCCTGTCCGCGCAGCGCAGCCAGTCGGCGCAGATCGCCTCGACTGTGGCCTCGGTGCTCAACACCGTGGCGGTGGCCCTGGAGAGCATGCCGGCGGCATCGCGCCGCAAGTTCATCGAAAAGCTGCCCGCGGCCATGCAGAACGTGCGGCTCCTGCCGGCCACCACCTGGGACGTGGACGAAGTGGCGGTGCCGCAATCGCCCCTGCTGGCGCCCATCAGCGAGCAATTGCACCGCCGCGGCGGCAGCGCCCAGGTGATCGCCGTTCTCGAAGACTCCGAACGCGCGCTATGGGTCAAGCTGCGCGTGCGAAACCAGGCCTGGTGGGTGGTTTTCCCGGCCGAAGCCCTCGGGCTGGGTCCGGCTGCCGCCTGGGCCGGCTGGAGCGTGGTGAGTCTGGCGCTGGCCCTGGCCGGGGGGCTGGCGCTGATGCTGCGCGTGAACCGGCCGTTGCGGGCTCTCACCAAGGCGGCCGCAGACATTGCCGAGGGCAAGACACCCGCTCCCCTGCCCGAGCACGGCCCCTCGGAGATTCGCACCCTGTCCCAGGCCTTCAACCGCATGAGCGGTGCGCTGCGCGCACAGGAGTCCAACCGCGCGGTGCTGCTGGCCGGGGTCTCCCACGACCTGCGCACACCCCTGTCACGCCTGCGCCTGGCGCTGGAACTCAGCCGCGAGGGTATCGATCCCTCGGTACGCGAAGGCATGCAGGCGGATATCGAGGACATGGACGCCATCATCAACCAGTTCCTGGATTTCGCCCGTGAGGCGGCAGCCGAGCAGCCGCAAGCGCGCGCCGACCTCAACGCCCTGGTGCAAGCCTTGGCCGATCGCTACTGCCGCCGGGGCCAGCCAGTGCAAACGCAGCTCACGGCGCTCCCGCCCCTGGAACTCAAGCCCATGGCGATGCAGCGCATGATCACCAACCTGGTGGACAACGCCTTGCGCTACGGCGCCGGCAGTGTGGAGATCGAAACCAGCCAGGACGGTGCGGTGGCGGTGCTCAAGGTGCTCGACCGTGGCCCCGGCATCCCGGAACAGGACGTGGAGCGCGTGATGCAACCCTTCACACGCCTTGATCAGGCGCGCAGCGACGTGCAGGGCGCCGGGCTTGGCCTGGCCATCGTGGATCGGGTGGCGCGCATGCACGGGGGCCGGGTTCAACTGGCCCAAAGGCAGGGCGGCGGTCTGGAGGCGCGGGTGGAACTGCCCGTGCCCGCCTGAGGGCGCCCCAGGGCGACGTCAAGCCCAGCCTGCTGCAACACGCGTCAGGGAAGCTGGGACGGCCCGGCCTTTCCTTCACCCCCATCGGCCTCGAAACGCAGCGACAGGGAGTTGAGGCAGTAGCGCAGACCGGTGGGCGGCGGCCCGTCCGGAAACACATGCCCGAGGTGGGCATCGCAGCGCGCGCAGGTCACTTCCACGCGCTCCATGCCATGGGAGAGGTCGCGGTGGTTGTCCACGTGACCAGGGGCCAGGGGCGCCGTGAAGCTGGGCCATCCGGTGCCGGAGTCGAACTTTGCGGCGGCGTCGAACAACGGCAAATCGCAGCACACGCAGCGGAAGATGCCGCGGCCGTGGTGATCCCAGAACGCACCGCAGAAGGGGCGCTCGGTTCCCTGCCGCCGGGTGACTTGGAACTGCTCGGGCGTGAGCTGGGCGCGCCATTGCGCGTCGGTCTTGCGGATTTTTTCCATGGGCCTGTCCTTCGCCGTTCACCCGCTGCCGGAACTGGTCAGCGATCCTCACCTTGGAGGGCGAAACGCCCCAGGGGTTCGTAGTCGGCGCCCTGGGGCGAGAGGCGCGAGCGCACCAGGCGCCAGTGCCGCACGGACCAGGCCAGCGGCTCGATCGCGCCTTCGGCCAGCGGCGCGCGCACCCGGCGCAGCAGGCTCACATGGGGCCGAAAGGCGCGCGGGTCGGAAGCAAAGCCCAGCGATTCGAGCCACGACCACAGACGCTGCTGAAGCAGCGCCAGGGCCGGGGGCATGCTCGCCGGCGCCAGCCAGGCGATGCCGTTGTGGGGCCACACGCCGCAGCGATCCAGGCGCAGATCGAAGCACGGCGCAGTCACCGCGGGCGGTGGGGCGGCGAGTTGTGCCAGGCTCGCGCATCCCACCTCGCCCAGGAAAGCCAGGGTGAGATGCAGCGTTCCCGGACGGACGAGCCGTCCGCCCACCACCGCTTCCAACCGTGCGCCATGGGCTCCAATGGCACGCGCCAGACCGGCGTCTGGCCACAGGGCATAGAAGACCCGCGCCCGAGGCGCTGCATCCGGTTCGACCAACCTTGCTGGCTCTCAGTCGCGGCGCAGCAGAACCACCGCTTCCGCGGCGATACCCTCGCCCCGGCCGGTAAAGCCCAGACGCTCGGTGGTCTTGGCCTTCACGTTCACCTCACCCGGGGCGAGCCCCAGGTCGGCGGCGATGTTGGCCACCATGGCGGCCACATGGGGCGCCATGCGCGGCGCCTGGGCGATGATGGTGCAGTCCGCATTGGCCACCTGCCAGCCCGCGGCGCGCACCAACTCGCAGGCGTGGCGCAGCAGCGCGCGGCTGTCGGCGCCTGCCCAGGCGGGATCGGTGTCGGGAAAATGGCGGCCGATGTCGCCCAGCGCCGCGGCCCCCAGCAGCGCGTCGGTCAGGGCGTGCAGCAGCACATCGGCATCGGAGTGGCCCAGCAGGCCGCGGGGGTGATCGATGGTGACGCCACCGATCACCAGCGCCCTGCCGGGTACCAGGGCATGGACATCGAACCCCTGCCCCACGCGCAGTTGCGTCATGGGGACCTCCCAGCGGCGGCGAGAATGCAGGCCGCCAGCGCGGCATCGCCGCTCCAGGTCACTTTCAGGTTGGTCAAGTCTCCCTCCACCAGCAACGGTCGGTGCCCGAGCGCCTGCACCGCCGAGGCTTCGTCGGTGACGGTGGCCGGATCGGCCGATTCGAGGGCTTCGAGCAGCAAGCCGAAGCGGAACATCTGCGGCGTCTGGGCGAGCCACAGACCATGACGATCCACCGTGCCGGCGATGCGCAGTGCCTCGTCCTGGGCCTTGACCGTGTCGGCCACCGGCAGCGCCAGGATGCCACCCACGGCATCGGGCAGCACAGCCTCCACCAGCCGGTGGATGAGCGTGGCCCTCAGACACGGGCGCGCGGCATCGTGCACCAGCACCCAATCGGATTCAGCCGCTTCGCCGCGCAACGCACGCAGGCCGTTGCGCACCGACTCGGCGCGCGTGGCACCGCCCACCCGCAGCGCCCGTGCGTGGGCATGCAGGTCATTGCCCATGGCGGCCTCGAACAGCGTGTCGTGGGGTGCAAGCACCACGTGGATGGCATGGAGCCGGGGGCTGGAGGCCAGCGCATCGAGGGTGTGTCGCAACAGCGGCTTGCCCGCCAGCGGCAAGTACTGCTTGGGGAGTGCATGGCCCAGGCGGCTGCCGCTACCGGCGGCGGGCACCAGCGCGTGCAGGCGCGGCGAAGTGGAATTGGCGGTATCCAAGATGGCGAGATTATCCCGCAACCTCGCGGCGGGGCAGTTCGGAGCCGGAGTCTATAATCCGCGCCCTTTTTGGCACCCCTCTCTTTGAATTGCTTCCCTCTGCCGTAAACGCCCCCTTGCTCGCCGCGCCGCCCCCCGGCCAACGCGGTACCGCGGCGCCGCTGGCCGGATCGGCCGATGCCCTGGCGCTCGCGCGCCTGGCTGCGCGGGCGCGACCGCTGGCCATCGTCACCGCCGACGCCGCTGACGCCCGCCGTCTCGTGGAGGAGATGCGCTGGTTCGCGCCCGGCCTGGCAGTGCACCTGCTACCCGACTGGGAGACGCTGCCCTACGACAGTTTTTCGCCTCACCAGGATCTGGTGTCGGAGCGGCTCGAAACTCTGCACCTGCTCTCCCAGGGCAAGGTGGACGCCGTGATCGTGCCGTTGAGCACCGCGCTGCTGCGACTGCCGCCACGACAGTACCTGGCCGCCTACACGTTTTTCTTCCGCGAGGGCGAGCGCCTGGATTCAGCGCGCTTCCGCGAACAGCTCGCCATGGCCGGGTACAGCCACGTGTCCCAGGTGGTGGCGCCGGGCGAATTCAGTTTTCGCGGCGGCCTGATCGACCTGTTCCCCATGGGATCGGCGCTGCCCTACCGCATCGATCTGCTGGATGAGGAGATCGAGACCATCCGTGCCTTCGACGTGGATACCCAGCGCTCGGTTTACCCCGTGCGCGAGGTGCGGCTGCTGCCGGCGCGCGAGTTTCCCATGGACGAGGCCGGACGCACGCTCTTCAGGCGCCGCTTCCGCGAAGAGTTCGAAGGCGATCCCTCGCGCCGCCGGGTATACCGCGACGTGGGCAACGCCGTGGCGCCGCCTGGCGTGGAGTACTACCTGCCGCTGTTCTTCGAGGGCACCGCAGTGCTGGCCGACTACCTGGGCGCCTCGGCCACCGTGGTGTTGCACGGCGACGCTGCCACGGCCTTGCGCAGCTTCTGGGCTGATACCCAATCGCGCTACCAGTTGCTGCGCGGAGACGGCGACCAGCCCCTGCTGCCACCCGCGGCGCTGTACCTGCGCGAGGACGAATTCTTCGGCATGGTGAAGCCCTTCGCGCGGCTGGAGGTGCCACGCGGCCAGCCGGCAGCGGAACAGGACTCGCCGGCCCCTGCGTTGCCACCGCTGGCCGTGGACCGGCGCGCCGCGGATCCGCTGGGCGCCTTGCGGACCTTCACGGGCCGTTTCGCGGGACGTGTGCTGTTGGCGGCCGACAGCCCCGGGCGGCGCGAAACCATGATGGAACTGCTGGCGGAGCACGGCATGGCGCCCGCGCTGGTGGAGGACTTTGATGCCTTCACCCGCGCCACGGCGCCGCTGGCGCTGTGCGTGGCGCCGCTCGCCGAGGGCTTCATACTGCCCGGAGAAGGTCTGGCGGTCATCACCGAAGCCGAGTTGTACGCAGCCACTGCGCGCCGTCGCGGGGCGCGCGAGCGCGAGCGCCGCACCTCGGCGGAGAACGTGCTGCGCGATCTCTCCGAGGTGAAGGTGGGCGACCCGGTGGTGCACGAAAGCCATGGCATCGGCCGCTATCTCGGCCTGGTCACCATGGATCACGGCGAGGGGCCCGGGGAGTTCCTGCTGCTTGAATACGAGGGCGGCGACCGGCTGTACGTGCCGGTGTCGCAGTTGCAGCTCATCAGCCGCTACGCCGGCGTGTCGCCGGAGAACGCGCCGCTGCACAAGCTGGGCAGCAGCGACTGGCAGAAGGCGCGCCGCCGCGCCGCGCGGCAGGTGCGCGACACCGCGGCCGAGCTGCTGCACCTGTATGCGCAGCGCGCGGCGCGCACGGGCCACGCCTTCAAGCTGCGGCATCAGGACTATGAGTCCTTCGCGGCGGGTTTCCCCTTCGAGGAAACGCCCGACCAGGCGGCAGCCATCCAGGCGGTCATTGCCGACCTGGAAAGCGGCCGGCCCATGGACCGCCTCATTTGCGGCGACGTGGGCTTCGGCAAGACCGAGGTGGCGCTGCGCGCGGCCTTCGTGGCGGTGGCCGACGGCAAGCAGGTGGCGGTGCTGGTGCCCACCACGCTGCTCGCCGAACAGCACTTCCAGAGCTTCGCCGATCGCTTTTCCGAGTGGCCGGTGAAGGTGGCCGAGCTGTCGCGGTTCCGCTCGGCGAAGGAATCGGCCGCGGTGCTGGCAGGCATCACGGCCGGCACGGTGGATATCGTCATCGGCACCCACAAGTTGTTGTCGGAAGGCGTGAACTTCGCGCGGCTGGGCTTGGTGATCATCGACGAGGAACATCGCTTCGGCGTGCGCCAGAAGGAGCGCCTCAAGGCGCTGCGCGCCGAGGTGGACGTGCTCACCCTCACCGCCACGCCGATCCCGCGCACGCTGGCGCTGTCGCTGGAGGGGCTGCGCGAGTTTTCGGTGATCGCCACAGCGCCCCAGAAGCGCCTCGCCATCAAGACCTTCGTATCGCGCTTCTCCGATGGGCTGGTGCGCGAGGCGGTTCTGCGCGAACTCAAGCGCGGCGGGCAGGTGTACTTCCTTCACAACGAGGTGGAAACCATCGGCAACTGGGAGGCCAAGCTCACCACACTGCTGCCAGAAGCACGCATCCGCGTGGCCCACGGGCAGATGGGCGAGCGCGACCTGGAGGCCGCCATGCGGGACTTCTACGCCGGCCGCTTCAATGTGCTGTTGTGCACCACCATCATCGAAACGGGCATCGACGTTCCCAGCGCCAACACCATCCTCATCAACCGCGCCGATCGCTTCGGTCTGGCGCAACTGCACCAGTTGCGCGGCCGCGTGGGCCGCTCCCACCACCAGGCCTACGCCTATCTGCTCACCCCTGGCGAGGACGCCCTCGGCACGCAGGCGAAGAAGCGCCTCGAGGCCATCACGCTGATGGATGAGCTGGGCGCAGGCTTCTACCTGGCCATGCACGACCTGGAGATCCGCGGCGCGGGTGAAGTGCTGGGCGAAAACCAGAGCGGCGAGATGCAGCAGGTGGGCTTCAGCCTCTACATCGATCTGCTCAATCGCGCGGTGAAATCGCTCAAGGCCGGTCGCGAGCCCGACCTGGAGGGGCCGCTGCACGCAGGCGTGGAGATCCGGCTGCACACCCCCGCGCTGCTGCCAGCGGACTGGTGCACCGATGTGCACGAGCGCCTGGTGCTCTACAAGCGGCTGGCGGGCTGCGAGAGCACCCAAGCCCTGGACGCGCTGACCGAGGAGCTGGTGGACCGCTTCGGCCGTCCCGTGGACGCCGTGAAGGCGCTGCTGGACACCCACCGGCTGCGCATCCTGGCCGAGCCCCTGGGCGTGGCGAAAATCGACGCGGCGCCCGAGGCGCTCACGCTGCAATTCCGGCCCAGCCCGCCCATCGACCCGGCGCGCATCCTGCAGCTCATTCAAACGCGCAAGGGCTGGCGCCTGTCCGGACCGGAGCGCCTGCGCATTGATTCCGCGCTCTCGGAGCCGGGCATGCGGGTGGCGCGGTTGAAGCAGGTGCTGGCGGACCTTGCCGCACCGGTCGCCGGGGGTGAGGGCCCGCCCGCCGTGGGCTCCGCAGCCCAAAAGCCGGGCTAGCGGCGTTTTACAAAAACTGGAACAGGCTCAGGCCCTGCACCCGCAGGAAGGACTTTTGCGCCGCTTCGAGGCTGACCTGCTGGAATGTCAGTTCGCTGATGGCTTTGTTGTAGTCCAGGCCGGTGAGTTGGGACAGGGTGCGTTCATGCTGCAATTGCAGGTCGTCGGCGCCGCTCTTGGCGGTATCGATCTGGCGCATGCGCGCCCCGACGCCCGCCCGCACGGTCAGATTCACCTCCAGGGCGTTGTCCAACTCCGTGAGCGCAGTGTTCACGGCGTTGGTCACCCGGGTGGCTCCAGTGGCGCCGGCCTGGCTGGACTCGAGCGCCTGGATCAGGTTCCAGACGGTGCTGAAGACGTCCTGTTCGGTGGAGGAGGTTACCGAGAAGGCATCGCCGCTGGCGGGCTGGCCCTGCACCGATAGCTGGAATCCAAAGTCGAAGGCCGCGGGGTTCGTGTCCGGGGGCGTCTGGCGGGCGCCGATAATGGCCGCGCCCGGCTGGAAGGTCCGCAGGTAAGGACCGGCGGCTGGCGCGGCGCCCGTGGTGAGAGACAGGTTGTTCACCGTGTCCACGATGTCATAGGTGGTCACGGACGGCACGGCAGAGTCGCGGAAGAAACGCACCTCGAAACTGCCCGGATTGCCGGGCGCGGCCCAGGCGGCCGCATCGCGCACCACCCCCGCATCCACCACACCCGTGCCGGTGTTGGCGGCGCCCGCCGCGGTCTGAAAAGTGCCATTGCCGGTGCGGATGCGCTGGAACACCTCGCTGCCGGCAGCGCTCACGGCAACCTGGGCCGAGGCGCCTATCTGGATCTCGCGGCTGCCCTGATCGCCGTTGTAGGCCACCGTTCCGGGAGCTGTCTCGGTGAAAGGCTGGGTGGCACCCCGATAGCCCGAAAACAGAAACAACCCGTTGCTGTCGGTGGTATTGGCGATGCCCAGCAATTCCCCGTACCGCTCGCGCAACTCCGTGGCGATGCTCTTGCGGTCATTGGCCGTGAGGGAGCCATTGCCGGCATTCACCGCCAGGACCCTCACATCCTGCAGCAGGGTCGTATAGCGCTGCAGGGCGTCCTCGGTGAGACCGATGGCGGCGGTGGCCGATTCGGTGTTGCGCGCGAACTGGGCCGTAATGGCCTTGCTTTGGGAGACCTCCAGGGCGCGGCCGGCGGACACCGGATCATCCGCGGGCGTGAGCACCCGCCGTCCCGTGGATATCTGCTCCTGCACCTTGAGAAGCTCTGACTGGTTACGCTGGATGTTGAACACACCCTGGTCATAGATGGTGGCGGTGCTCACGCGCATGGCAATGCTCCGTTTATCTGCCGCCCAGTGCGAGCAGGGTGTCAAACAGCGTGGACGCAATCTGCAGTACCTTGCCCGAAGCCTGGTAGGCCTGCTGATAGCGCACCAGGTTCGCGGCCTCTTCGTCGAGATTCACTCCCGAGACGCCCTGCAAGGCGACGGTGGTCTGCTTGAGCAGAGACTCCTGAGCCGTGGACTGGATTTGCGATTCACGCGTCTGGATCCCCACATCGCTCACCAGCTTGCTGTAGGCGCCCTGGTAGCTGGCCGTGCCGCCGGCCACCGTATTGGCGGTCTGCAACCCAGCAAGTCTGAGCGCATTGCGGTTGTCGGCCACGCCGTTGGCGTTGTTGGCGAGGGTGAAGGTATCGCCGTTACGGGGTGTGCCGCTGATCTGGAACTCCATGCCGTTGAAGGCGATGGTGCTACCCGAGGTGTAGGTGAAGGGCCCAGCAGCGGGTACGGCGCCGGCCACGGTGAATTCGTTGGTGCTCTGCACGTAGGTGAGAGTGACGGCGCCAGCCAAGGGCAGGTTGGTAACGCTGGTTACCACGCCAGAGCTGATGCGCGCGTCGCCCTGGTTGCCCAGCGTGACGGCGGTGCGTACCGGCCCGGCAGCGGCGATGCGCGCCGTGTCGGTCATGCTGACGCGCATATCGCGCGCCACGTAGCGCGTTGGCATCACCAGGAAGCTGTCACCCGCCGCCGGAGTTCCGGAGGCGAGATTCACGGTGACGCCGTCGAGGGTCTGCGGAAGGGAGGCAAAGGTCTGGCTAGTGCCGTCGGAGAGCCGGTCCACGATCCAGCTGCCCGCGGAAAAGGTGAAGCGATAGTCGGAGGCGACCAGTTGACCCGGATCGGAAAGCGTTGCCGCGAGCACCCCACTACCGCTGTTGGTGGTGCGAGCCTGCACCGTTGCCTGGGGTGCGGCAAAGAAATCACCTCCCAGATTGCCCCTCAGATCTTGACCGAGGCGCATCTGCTGGTTGAAGGTGTTGGCGAGCACCGCTGCCACGCGCCCGAGCTGATTCACCGCAGGGTCCAGAGCCTCGCTGCGAAAGGCCAGCAGTCCGCCCAAGGCGCCCCCCTGAAGGCTGCTGGGTGGAAGCGAGACGCTGGTCCCGGCCACGGCATAGCCGATAGCGCGGCCCTGCGGATCTTCCGGGGAGACGGAGGCTTCGAGCGACAGGGCTTGCGCGCCCACCACCAGGCTTTGGCCGGTTCCGATGAAAACGTTGTAACTGCCGTCGGACTGAGGCACGACGCTCACGCGCACCAGTTCATTGAGTTGCGATACCAGTTGGTCGCGCTGATCGAGCAGGTCGTTGGCCGGAGTGGTTGGCGCGTTGCCGGAGGACAGTATCTGGTTGTTGAGCTTGGCGATCTGCTGAGCGAAGGCGTTGATCTCGCGAACCGTGCCATCGATCGCTGAATTCACGCCGTCGCGGATTTCATTGAACCGGGCGTCCAACGACTGGAAGCGCGCCACCATGGACTGCCCGAGACTGATCATGGCTTGACGCGATGGCACTGATGCGGGGTTGGCCGCCACGTCCTGAACACCGCCAAAGAAATCCTGAATGGCAGGCGACATTCCGGCAGCCGGATCGGCAAGGATGCCGTCCAACTGGGAGGCCTGGGCGAGAAAGCTCTTCAGATGACTCGCCTGAGTCTGGGCAGCCAACACCTGCCCAGCGAGAAACTCGCTGTACTGGCGCCGAACGGTGTTGATGGCAACGCCTTGGCCAAAAAAGCCCGCGCCCGTAGCCTGCGGGTTGCGGCTGCCTTGAATCACCGACTGGCGCGTGAACCCTTCCGTGCCGGCATTGGCGATGTTGTGGCTGGTGGTGGTCAGGCCAGCCTGTGCCGCCTGCAACCCGGAAACGCCAATGTTGAAGACCGAACCCGTGTTCATCCCTGCTCCCTAACGGTTCGTTTACGGAGAGACAGGGGTTTTCTTGACCCCCTGGACGAGTTCCATCTGGCGCACGATGAGGTCGGCCAACCCAATGCCTCGCCCGCGCGACAGCGCCTGGGCATGCTGCTCGTCGAGCATGCCCGTGAAGGTTCGCGTGGCCTCGCTATCGAAGTATTCGTTACCGGGATTCGCAGCGCGCGCGGCCTTGAGCACCTGCTGCAGCAATAGCGCCTCGAACTCCTGCGCCACCTTACGCAGAGACGCCGCGTCACCGCCCTTCGCCTCCCCGAGCAACGCCGCGGTGCGTCGCGGATCGAAGGCAAGACTTGCACCATCCAGGGGGTTCATGGGGTTGCTCCGTCCTCAGATGACTTCGAGTTCGGCCTTGAGGGCCCCGGCAGCTTTCATGGCCTGCAGGATCGCGAGAAGATCGATGGGCGTTGCCCCCACCGAATTGAGCGCACGCACCACATCGGCCAGGGAGGTGGTGTTGGGCAGCACCACCAGACCCGCCTTGTCGGACTTCACCTCCACGTTGGCCCGTTCGGCGGTCACGGTCTGCCCGCCCGAGAGCGCCCCGGGCTGGCTGATGATCGGTTCGGTCTGGATGGTCACAGACAGGTTACCGTGCGCCACGGCGCAGTTGCTCACCAGCACACGGGTGTTCATCACCACCGAGCCGGTTCGGCTGTTGACGATCACCCGGGGCGAGGCTTCCGCGGGGTTGACCAGCAGATTCTCCAGCCGTGACACGAATGCCACGCGCTGGGCCGGGTCCTCCGGCGCCCGTACCCGTACCTGACGGGCGTCGGCAGCCACGGCAATACCCGGGCCGAGGGCGGCATTGATGGCCTCCACCATTCGGGTGGCAGTGGTGAAGTCGGTGTCGAAGGTCTGAAACACCAGTTCGCCTCCTTGGGCGATGGACGAGGGCACGGCGCGCTCCACCGTGGCACCCTGGGGAATGCGCCCCGCATTAAGGTGATTGACCGCCACGCTGGTGCCACCGGACTGCGCGCCCGCGCCGGCCACCAGGACATTGCCCTGGGTGATGGCGTAGATCTGTCCGTCGGCACCGCGCAGTGGTGTGAGCAACAGCGTGCCGCCGCGCAGGCTGCGGGCGTTGCCCATGGAAGAAACGGTCACGTCGATGGTCTGGCCGGGCCGGGCGAAAGGCGGGAGCTGCGCGGTCACCATCACCGCCGCCACGTTGCGCAATTGCAGGTTCAGGCCCGGGGGCAAAGTCACACCGAGTTGCTGCAACATCGCCGCAAGACTCTGGGTGGTAAAGGGCGTTTGAGTGGTCTGGTCGCCGGTGCCGTCGAGACCCACCACCACGCCATAGCCCACCAACTGGTTTGCGCGCACGCCGGCGAGTGTTGCCAGATCCTTGATTCGTTGTTGCGCCAGCACTGTCGGAGAGGCGAACATCCCCGACAGGGTCAGGATCACGGCAGTCACGACAGCGATCCGGGTAGCAATGCGGTACATGAGCGTTCTCCCTGGCTTAGAACGGCGAGGCGCTGAGGAAGAAGCGCTGCAACCAACCCATGGTCTGGGCCTCGGAGAGATAGCCGCGGCCCTTGTACTCGATGCGCGCGTCCGCCACCCGAGTGGAAGAGACCGAGTTGAGCGCGCCCACGTTGATGGGATTCACCACCCCCGAGAAGCGGATGAACTCGGTGCCCTGGTTGATTGTGACCTGCTTCTCGCCACTAACGAGCAGGTTGCCATTGGGATACACCTCTATCACCGTGACCGCCAACGTGCCGGTGAAGGAGTTGTTGGCCGCGCTGTTGCCGCCGCCATCGAACGTGGACTCGGAGGAAGCACCCAGTTCCGCGCCTTGCAGCGGCGCACCGGGCAGTCCCGTGAGGGTGGGAACGGCCAGGCTCACATCTGCCTTGCGGTTTGCCTGGCTCGTGGTGCGCTTGGAGGCGTTGGTGCGTTCCTCCAGCACCACCGTGAGCGTGTCGCCCACGAAGCGCGCGCGACGGTCCTCGAACAACGCGAGCCGCGCGGCGTCGGCGCGATAAATCGCACCGTCGTCTCGCGCCAGAGGCTGAGGCGGCACCGGGCGCACACTCATGGGCTGATGCACCGACGTGCCGGGTGTGGTCATGGCGCAGCCTGCGACGAGCAGGCTGGCAAGAATGGCGTGGCGTTGGCGCATGGGGCAATGTCCTTGGAAAGGTCACCATCCCGGTGCAGCGTTTGTGCCAGGCCGCACACCGCAGCCATGATACTGTTTTAAATAATATTTTTCGTCAGCACGTTGCCACGTCACCGGCAACCCTACGGGCTCCGCGGCAAGCCGGCTCCGATGGGGGCGGCAAGGTTTACCGCAGGAAATGCCGTTCTATGGCTACCGCACGGGGGCACCGCGAATCGGCGCAAACACCAGCCCGCGTCCACAGCAAGCCCCGGCGGGCACTTCAATCCATGGCTGGGTCAACCGGGAAGCGGCTGCACCCGCCGGGACCGGTGAGCCTTACCCCTTGGAGCATCGCTTCCTGTCCCGAGGATCGAAGGGCATTACGTTTATCAGTAGGGCAATCTGTAGTGCTTGTCCGCGAGCCAGTCGGTAACACTTTCCACGTCGTACTGGGACCATCGTAGCCGGGTGTTGTCCTGCCAGCGCTGCACTTGCTGGCGAATCTCGAGATAGCTGTTGGCAACTCGATCCGGGCGGCTGTAGATGCCAGGGTCGTGGCACATGAGGCAGTGGGTGTCGTGAAGCGCGCGGCCGCGCTCCAGATCGCCCGCCTGGGCCGAAACGGCCACCGCACCAAGCAGCGCCATCGAGGCGACAATAGGATTTCGAAACATGAGCACCTCTCCATCATCGGGAACGCCGGGACGGCATTCATGAACGCCGGAAGTGTAAGCCCGGCGATGAACCCACGCGAACCTCGACGATCGACGTGTCTCTAAGTCCTGAATCATGAAAGCGCAATCCCTGGAATTTCTGTTGACCGGCGCGTTGCTTGCCCTGCTGGGTCAGGTGGCGGCGTTCGGCGGTGCGGTCCTCTGGGGCAATGCCGTCGGAGCCTCCCCGGCCGCGGGTCTGTCCGGCGCGCTGTACGCGCCCTTTGGGCTGGTAGCCTTGTTGGCGCCAGGCCTGGCCGCTCCATTGGCGCGCCGCGCCCTCGAACTGCATTCGGCGCAAAGCGGGAGCGCGGATCAATCGCCCTGGTCCAGTCCCTGGCGCTTCGTTGCCCTGCTGGGAATCGCAGAAACCCTTTATGCGGCGGCGCGGCTGGCAGGAGGCGCCAGCGCCCTTGCGCCGCTGCCCATGCACGGGCTGCTTGCGGTCCATGCCGCCGTCGCAACCATCGTATTTCGCCGGAGCAAACCCCATGCAAGTGGTTCCCCGCCTACCGAAACCTGAGCACCTGCGCCAATTCCTGCTGGCCGCCTTGGTCCTGACAGCCCTGGTGACGGGAGGTTGCGCGGCATTCGAGAAACGCGAACCCATGACCCTGGACCAAGTGGTGCAACTGTCAGTTGAGGGCAAGTCGGCCGACCACATCATCAACCGCCTGTCGGAGTCCCGCACGGTCTTCGCCTTGTCGGGTTCGGGCTACGCCAGATTGCGCGAGCAGGGTGTCGATGACGCGGTGCTCGATTTCATTCAGCGAAGTTACGTCGCCCGGGTGGAACTGGACAGCCGCCTGCGCTACCAGGGGTGGTACTCACCGGGCTTCTACCCGCCCTACTACCGCCCAATGATGGGCCCATGGCCCTATTGGTACGGCTGGTAGCAGCCCTCATCCGCCGGGGCGGTTTCGCAACCCGGCCGCAATCACATGCCAGTTCACCAGAACCAATGCCGCGACGATTCCGGCCAGGCCTACCACTAGCCGCCACCCCAGTGGTTCCGCCAACACCGCGGCCCCAAGAATGGCCGCCGAGACGGGATTCAGGGTCACCGCCAGCGCCACCCGCGACGGCGTCGTGTGCTCGAGCGCCCATATCCATAGGAAGAACGTGACGGCCCCGCCCAGGGACATCAGATACGCCAGGGCCAGCCATCCGCTGGCACCGATTTGGCTGATTGTCCCTGCTTCGCCCTGCCACAACAGGGCAACCCCCGCCGCCACGGCCCCCACCGGCACCATCACCGCGCCAGCCACGCGTGCGCGGTGGCGGCGAAGGGCAAAACTGGAGGCAACGTTATAGAGCGACCCGGACACTACCGCTCCGAACATGTACATATCGCCGCGCCAGGCGTGCGGCCCCGTATCGGAGAGCTGGTCGCTCAGGGCGAAACCCACTGCGGCGAGCGCCAGCAGCCCGCCAGCCACCTTGGCGACGGTAAGCCTCTCCCGGCCCGCGATCACAGCGAAGGCCAGCGTCACCAAGGGCTGGGTGGACAGCACCAACGCAGCGCGCGCTGCGGGAATCAGCGCCAGGGACGACGTGAACAACCAGGGGAAAAGCGCGAATTGGACCAGCCCCAGCCCGACCAGCGCAGGCATGTCGCCCCCCTTCACCGGTTGTCCTGTCCTCGGCAAGGTGAAGGCCAGCATCAACAGGCCTGCGCCCGCAAAGCGCAGGAACACCACCGGCAACACGCCCGCTTCGGGCACCACGAAGCGGGTCGCCACGATGGCCGAGCCGCCAAGGAAGCTGGACAGCCCGGCAGCCCCCACCGCCAGAAGCGCCGGGGGCAGACCCTTCACGGCCTTGCCGCCGGCGCCATGGCCGCAATGCTCACTCGAATCGGTCGGTCACCGCTCCTCTGGAGGAAGTGGAAACCAGCTTCACGTACTTCGCCATCAGGCCACGGGTGTATTTGGGGGCAGGTGCCTGCCAGGCAGCTCGGCGCCGCTCCAGGTCTTCGTCGGACACGGCTACGGTAATGGACTGTTTGTGGGCGTCGATGGTGATGAGGTCGCCATCGCGCACCAGCCCGATGGGACCGCCCACCGCGGCCTCCGGAGCCACGTGGCCCACCACCATGCCCCAGGTGGCGCCGGAGAAGCGCCCGTCGGTGATCAGCCCCACCGACTCGCCCAGACCTGCACCGATGAGCGCAGCGGTGGGCCCGAGCATCTCCTGCATGCCCGGACCACCCTTCGGACCCTCGTAGCGGATCACCACCACGTCGCCCGCCTTCACCTTGCCTTCCATGATGGCGTTCATGGTTTCGTTTTCGGAGTCGAAACAGCGCGCGGGCCCGGTGATGACGGGATTCTTCAGACCGGTGATCTTGGCCACGCAGCCCTCGGGGGCGAGGTTGCCCTTGAGAATGGCCAGGTGGCCCTGCTTGTACATGGGGTCGTCCCAGGGACGGATCACGTCCTGATCCGCGCGCCGCACCGGATTGAGCGCGGCAAGTTCCTCGCCCATGGTGCGGCCGGTGATGGTCATGCAGTCGCCGTGCAGCAGGCCATGGTCGAGCAGCATCTTCAGCACCACCGGCACGCCGCCGGCACGGTGGAAATCGGTGGCCACGTACTTGCCGGAGGGCTTGAGGTCGCACAGCACCGGCGTACGCAGGCGGATGCGTTCCACGTCGTCGATGGTCCACTCCACTTCCGCCGCCGAGGCGATGGCCAGGTAGTGCAATACGGCGTTGGTGGACCCGCCCGTGGCCATGATGAGGGAGAAGACGTTTTCGATGGACTTGCGCGTGATGATGTCGCGTGGGCGGATTCCCTTGCGAATGGCCTCCACCAGCACCCGGGCGGACTCGGCAGCCGAGTCTGCCTTTTCAGGGTCGGGTGAGGCGATCTGGGATGAGCCCAGCAAGCTCATGCCGAGCGCCTCGAAGGACGAACTCATGGTGTTGGCCGTGTACATGCCGCCGCAGGCACCCACGGTGGGGCAGGCGTTTCGCTCGATGCCGTCGTAGTCCTCCTTGGACATCTTGCCGGCCATGAAGGCACCCACCGCCTCGAAAGCACTGGCGATGGTGAGATCCTGGCCTTTCCACTTGCCAGGCTTGATGGTGCCGCCATAGACGTAGATGGAGGGAACGTTCATCCGCGCCATGGCCATCATGCCGCCGGGCATGTTCTTGTCGCAGGCCCCCACCACCAGCACGCCGTCCATCATCTGGCCGTTGGTGGAAGTCTCGATGGCGTCGGCGATCACTTCGCGCGACACGAGCGAATACTTCATGCCCTCGGTCCCCATGCCGATGCCGTCGGTCACCGTGGGCACGCCGAACACCTGCGGCTTGGCGCCAGCCGCCTCAAGGGCGGCCATGGCACGGTCCACCAGAGGCTGGATGCCGGCATTGCACGGGTTCATGGTGGAATGGCCATTGGCCACACCCACGATGGGTTTGACGAAGTCGCCATCGCCAAAACCAACGGCGCGAAGCATGGCGCGATTGGGGGCGCGCGCGACGCCGCTCGTGATGAGTTTTGAACGCCAGTTATCGGCCATGAGCTGCTCTCCTTCGTGCGTTATCCGGACGCAGGCAGCGAGGTCACGCCACCCGCCGTCCGCCTAGGGTGGCCAAAGTTTCGTAGACGCGCAAACCCTCGTCAAATATATTGTTTAACCATGATTGATATCAACCGAGTATGAATACCTTGCGCCACAACGAGCCCCGTCCTCCCGAACTTCGTCATTTGCGCTACTTCGTGGCGGTGGCGCAGGAACTGCATTTCGGCCGTGCCGCAGAGCGGCTGCACATATCCCAACCGCCGCTCTCCATGCAGATCCAGGCCCTCGAGCGATCCCTGGGCGTGCAATTGCTGGTTCGCACGCAGCGGCAGGTGTCTCTCACTCGGGCTGGTGAAGCCTTTCTTCGGGAGAGCGTGCAGATCCTGGCTCGGCTCGAAGCGGCTGGTCGCCTGGCACAGCGCGTGAGCCGTGGCGAGGTGGGTGAATTGGCCGTGGGGTTCGTTAGCATGGCCGACTACAACATCTTGCCGCCGCTGCTGAGAGAGTTTCGCCAGCGTGCGCCAGAGGTACGTCTGACGCTCCACGAATCAACCACCGACCGTCAACTCGAGGCGCTGGTACAGGGGCAGCTGGACGTGGGCTTCGTGCTGCCTCCGGTGCGGGACGCGCGCATTGCCTACCGCCCGGCGCATCGCGAACCGCTGCTGGCCGCACTGCCTGCCCGACACCCGTTGGCGAAACGGCGCGGACCCTTGCCAATGGCGCGCCTTGCCGACCAGCCTTTCATCCTGTTCCCGCGAGAACTCGCCACCGGCCTGTACGACCATATCGTGGGCCTGTGTCGCGCCGCCGGCTTCAGCCCGCGCGTGGAACAGGAGGCTGTGCAGATGCAAACCATCCTCAGCCTCGTGTCGGCGGACATGGGCGTGGCATTGATCCCAGCCTCGCTGGTACATCTTGGCCGCACCGGGGTTACCTACAAGCCTTTGCGCGAAACGTCCCCAGTTACCGAGATCGGGATCGCCTGGCGACGGGACGATGCCCTCGCCACCCTTCAGTTGTTCCTGGCCACAGCGCGCCGTTTCGTGCCCGAAGGAGGGGAAATCCCGCCATGACCACCGACTGCCTGCACCTACCTGACGAACGGGCAACGCTTTCGCTTGGTGCCGCCCTGGGAACACACCTTGAGCCAGGGCTAGTGGTGCACCTGCAGGGGGATCTGGGCGCGGGGAAAACCACCTTTGCGAGAGGTCTGATCCGCAGTCTGGGTTATCCAGGGCTGGTCAAAAGCCCCACCTTCACACTGGTTGAACCTTATAGGTTTTCTAGTTTATCCTTGTACCACTTTGATTTTTATAGGTTAGAAGATCCAACAGAATGGATGAATACGGGGCTCGATGAATACTTCGACGGCGCGGCAGTAATCCTGCTGGAATGGCCGGAGAAAGCAGGCCCGGCGCTGCCATCACCTGATTTGCGCGTCCGCCTGGAACACGCCGCTGACAACGGGCGCCTCGCTTGGTTGGAAAGTCATACGGAAAAGGGAAGACGTTGCCTGGAAAGAATGCGCGGCAGTTCATGAAGGCCTTGGCGAGGGCCTTTATGGTCTCGACCCTGTCCTTCGCCGTGCCCATGCCCAGTACGGCAGCGGTGACCCTTAGCGCTGCGCGAATCTGGCCTGCGGCCGAATACACCCGCATCACTCTTGAAGCGTCCGAGGCCATCTCTCACAGGGTGACGACGCTCCAATCGCCGCCACGACTCATCGTAGATCTCGATGAGGTGGAAGGATCCACGGTGCTCGATGGCCTGGTTGCGCGAATCTCGCCCAACGACCCGCACGTGCGGAGCTTACGCGCAGGCCGCTTCAAGCCTGGCACGGTCCGATTGGTGTTCGACCTCAAGGTGGATGTGCGCCCGCAATCTTTTCTACTGCGCCCGGTAGGGGACTACGGCTACCGGTTGGTGCTGGACCTGTACCCCGTCCCGGCACGGGATCCCATCCTGGAGTTGCTGAACGACACCGCTGCTTCCGGGCGCAGCTTGGCCTCTTCGGCGCCCTTGGCTGCCATTGACGGCGCCCAGTCACCGCAAGCGCCTGCGGCCCCAAGCTCGCTTGCCGGCCCCGCAGGTGCAGACCAGCCCCCTGGCGGACGTGACAACACCGCCACGCCCGGGCGCCCCGCCCCAGTGCGTGAACCTGCCCGGATTGCCCTGATCGCCATCGACGCTGGCCACGGCGGCGAGGATCCCGGGGCCCGCGGACGCTTGGGCACGCAGGAGAAGGATGTGACACTCGCCATTGCCCGGCGCTTGAAGGAGCTGGTGGACGCCACGGATGGCATGCGTTCCTTCCTTGTGCGCGATGGAGACTACTTCGTGCCCCTGCATCAACGCGTTGCCAGGGCACGGGCGGCACAGGCCGACGTATTCGTATCCATACATGCTGACGCCTTCATCAAGCCCCATGCGCGCGGCTCCTCTGTGTTTGCCCTGTCCGAGCGCGGCGCCACGTCGGCTGCCGCTCGTTGGCTGGCCAAGCGCGAGAATGACGCCGACCTCATCGGCGGTGTGAACATCGACGTGCCAGACCCCATGCTCAAGCAGGTGCTGCTGGACCTTTCCCAGACGGCCACCATCAACGATGGTCTCAAGCTGGGGCGTGCGGTTCTGCACGAACTGGGCCAGCTCAACACGCTGCACAAGCGAGCAGTGGAACAGGCTGGGTTCGCGGTACTCAAGGCCCCGGATATCCCCTCGATCCTCGTGGAGACTGCGTTCATCAGCAATCCGGAGGAAGAAGAGAGACTGCGCGACGATGACTACCAGCAACGCATGGCAGCTTCCCTGCTTGCAGGCCTGCAGCGCTACCTGTCTCGACACTCGCCTCGCGCACCCGGCGTCGCGGCGGCCACTGCCGAGGGCATCGCGGCACAACAATCTAACCCGCAAGCAGGCGTGCCACTGCGGCCCGCCACCCAAGCACTCGACTCAGCTCGCCAGTACTTCACCGATACGGCGCAGCGCGGCAGCCTGATGCGTGTGTCGCTGCAAACGTCCAGCCCGTCCCTGGCACCGCAAAGCGCCGTCGCTGCTGTTCCCGCTCCATCGCGCGCCCGGACCGCGTCACAACCGTCGGGCAGCAAGAGGTCCGCGGTGCACCACACCGGCCGCTCCAAAGCCCAGGCGGGTGCCCCGCGGGCCTCCACGACAAGCTTCCGCCCACGCACCAAAGGACTTTCCGTATGCGAGACGGGACTCAAGCTCCATGGGCACTGCGAAACCCGGTCACGTGCGCCCACGCCACGGCGAAGCGCCGCGCGCAGTTGATCACTTTCCGACCGTGAGCGCGATAACGCCTGTGCGCGGCGTGCTCTTGGCGGCTGGAGCAGCGCGCCGTTTCGGTGGCGGCAAGTTGCTCCATTGCCTGCCCGGCACATCGACTCCGTTGGTGCTCTCGGCATGGCGCAATCTCGTGGCCGTTCTGCCGCATTCCATCGCCGTGTACCGGCCCGAGGACAGCGCTCTCAAAACGTTGTTCGAAAGCCAAGGCATTGCCCATGTGCCCTGCGAACAGGCCGCTCTCGGCATGAGCCACAGCTTGGCCTGTGGCGTATCCGCAGCACAGCCTGCCAGCGGCTGGCTGATCGCGCTCGGTGACATGCCCCGGATCGATCCACGCTCGATTGGCGCCGTGGCAAGGGCCCTCGAAGCGGGCGCGGGAATCTCAATCCCTACGTACCAAGGGCAACGTGGCCACCCGGTGGGGTTTTCAGTGCGTTTTCGGGACGCGCTGCTGGCTCTTCGCGGCGAGGCCGGTGCGAGAGCCGTGGTTCAGGAAAACACCGACTCAGTGCTACTCGTGCCGGTGGAGGATGCCGGGATCCTGGCGGATGTGGACACACCGGACGACTTGGCTCGCCAGCACTAGCCCGCGTGTCAGCAACTTGCGGCTTGAACCACTCAGTACTTGAGCGCCAGGCTGTCGAGATTGCCCGTCAGCGAGTAGCTGTTGCGGTACTCACCCGAAGGGCTCTTGAGCTCCACCGCAAGCCTTCCGGCCACGTCCCGGTTTGGCAGGATATCCAGGGCCCCCGTAGCGGTGAAAAGGCCCGATGCGAGCTTGAGGTCGCGATACTGAAAGCGAGCTCCCGAAACCCCTAGAGTGCCGGAAAGGCTTTCGAATCGTGTCTTGCCTCCTTGCATGGCATCGCTGCGATTTTGCGCCTGCAAGGCACGGATCAAGTCGATACCATCCACAGAGCCGCTGACAACAGAGAACGCGGATTGAACCACTGGTGCGTCGAACAGCTTTTCAGCGCTGACCGCGTTCATCTCGAAGCGAGCGCCAGCATCCAGTTGACCGGCCGCCTTACCGCTATTGCCGATGGTCTGCATGATCGAGTACAACTGAACCCTTTGGAGTTGGAACTCCCCGGCCAACGACCATCCCGCGCCCCAGCGGAGCGTGGCATTGCCCTTCGCGTTCCCGCCGTACAACCGGCCGTTGATTCCTGTCAGCTTGATGCCATCGGGGATCATGTTGACGCTGGCTGTCACCTCGTCGAACACAACCGCCGGACCGAAGGGCAACGTAAAACCACGGCCGGAAACCTCCACCGTCTCCGCCCCGGCGTCGAGTTCCGCGCCCAAGGTGCCGTCAGACAGGCGAAGTGTTCCGCCCGTGATTTTTCCGTCGCTGCCAAGTGGAAGATCTGCGTCGAACGCGGGGACTTGGATTCCTTTACCCGCCAGCACGACTTTCTGCAGTTGCAAGCGCTCCACCACCACCTCACCCCGTCCAGCCTTGAATGGGCCCCATGCCGCAACACGCGGCAGCGCTTCGGCCTCGACCGCCAGTTCCTCCGCCACCAACCGCTTCACCACCAAAGGACCGCTGAACAGCGATTCCCACTGTGGATAAAGAGTGACTGACTTCGCCTTGACGTCGAACCGCATCCCGATCTTCACACCACTCAAGCGAAACCGCAGATCTGGAACCACCGACATGGACATCTCGGCGATCGAAACAGGCTCCCCGATCCGGCGGGAAGCTCCAGCCTCGAACGCGGGAATCAGGAAGGCCACAGGCAGGAACTGAAGAAACGCAACCATGCTGATGAGCAGTACGGTCAACCCTATCAGCACGGGCTTGGTTCGTTTCCAGGGTGTCTTTCGGCTTTGTTCCAACAGCGCCTTCCGGGCGGCGTTTTGCCGGTCGCGCTCGGCCTGTTGGGCGCGCTGCTTGGCGAGCGCCGCCTCGCGCATTCGCTGTTCACTCGTGAGGCGCTCGACTTCGGCCCTCTTTCGAGCTTCTTCCTCCCTACGCTTGCGCTCCTCTGCCTCTTTCTCCTTGCGCTCCGCCTCTTCGCGGGCGCGTTTTGCTGCCTCCTCACGCGCCAGCCGGTCGCGCTTTTCTTGCTCACGGCGCGTTAACTCCGCCTGGGCTCGTGCCTCGTTTGCAGCGCGCCGCTGAGCCTCCAACTCGGCCGCTTCAACAGCCAAGCGGGCCTGCTCCTCCAGTTTGATCCGCTCCTGCTGCGCCTCGAGAGCTTTACGCAACTCCTCCTCGGTACCCTTGTCTGGCGCCAGTAAGACTTCCGCCCCGCGCTGGCGGTCCTGCTCCTTGCCCTCGCGCGTACCCACCTCAGCCAGCTCTGCCTCGGGACGCCGCCGAGCCTCCTGATCCTCGCGCCGAGGGGCCGCCCTTTGCTGCTCGCGCCGGTGTGGCCGCTCCTCTTCCCATCGACGGGCCGCTTCTTCCACCTCACGCCGGCGCGCCTGCTCCTCTTCCTCACGCTTACGCTCGGCAGCCGCCTCTTCGTCGCGACGCCGCTGCGCCTCCTGCTCTTCACGCTGGCGTGCCGCCTTTTCCTCTTCGCGCTGGCGGGCCTGCTCGTCTTCCTCCCGCTTGCGCGCCGCGGCCGCCTCCTCCTCGCGATGCCGCTGCGCCTCCAGCTCCTCGCGCTGGCGCGCCAGTTCCTGTTCCTCCCGCTTGCGCGCCGCCGCTTCTTCCTCGAAACGCTGCTGCGCCTCCAGCTCCTCGCGCTGGCGCGCCTGCTCCTCTTCCTCCCGCTTGCGCGCTTCTTCCTTCCGTGTGCGCTCTTCTTCCTCGCGACGCCGTTGCGCCTCCTGCTCCTCGCGCTGGCGTGCCGCCTCTTCCTCCTCGCGCCGGCGGGCCTGCTCCTCTTCCTCCCGCTTGCGCGCCTCCTCCTCGCGACGCCGTTGCGCTTCCTGCTCCTCGCGCTGGCGTGCCGCCTCTTCCTCCTCGCGCCGACGGGCCTGCTCCTCTGCCTCCCGCCTGCGCGCCGCCGCCGCCTCTTCCTCGCGGAGCCTCTGCGCCTCCTGCTCCTCGCGCTTGCGCGCCGCCACCGCCTCTTCCTCGCGGCGCCGCCGCGCCTCCTGCTCCTCGCGCCGGCGTGCCAGTTCCTCTTCCTCCCGCTTGCGCGCTGCCGCCTCTTCCTCGAAACGCCGCTGCGCCTTCTGCTCTTCGAGCAGGCGCGCCTGCTCCATTTCCTCCCGCTGGCGCGCCGCAGCCGCCTCCTCCTCGCGAAGCCGATGGGCCTCCTCCTCCTCGCGCTGGCGAATCTGGGCCTCTTCCTCGCGCTTACGCGCTGCAGCCGCCTCCTTCTCGCGAAGCCGATGGGCCTCCTCCTCTTCGCGCTGGCGAATCTGGTCCTCTTGCTCGCGCTTGCGCGCCGACTCAGCCTCTTGCTCGCGCTTGCGCGCCGACTCAG
>JBIIUM010000029.1:0-26136 GCA_044339985.1 Burkholderiales bacterium
CAGCCGCGCTCGTCAACCAGGTCGCGCAGGGTTGCCTCGATGAGCGGGCGCTCATCGGGAATGAGGCGTTCCTCGAAGCGCACCGGGTTGAACAGCGCCCGCTCCAGCCACTGGCGCAGGGCGGGCACGCCTTCGTCCTGGTACACGCCGCTGGAGGCGCGGTCGCTCACGGACACCAGGCCGATGACGGCGGAATCGTAGTCACTCATGATCGTTGACCGGGGGCTGGGGTTGGGGTTCGGGAATGAGTTCGCGCAGGGCCTGGAACATTTCGCGGAAGGCGCGCGGTGGCCGTTGCGCGGCCCGTTCGGTGCGGGCGTTGCGGGCCAGTTGGCGCAGGCGCTGCAGGTCGGCGCCAGGATGGGCGGTGGCCAGGGCATCCCAGCCCTGGTCCGCGTCTATCAGTTGCTCCCGCAGCCGCTCCAGGCCATGGAGCCAGGCAGTGTGGGCGCGGGAATGGCCCTCCAGGGCATCCAGGGCAGCGCGGATGGGCGCCGGGTCCACGTCGCGCATCAGGCGCCCCACATATTGCAACTGGCGGCGCAGGGCGCCGAACTTGGAAATGCGCCGCGCCTCGTGGACGGCGTCGCGCAGTCCCTCGGGAAGATCGATGGCCGCCAGGCGTTCGGCGGGCAGGGCCACCAGCGCCTCGCCGAGGTCTTGCAGGGCCGTTGATTCGCGTTTGCGCTGGCTTTTGCTCGGCGCTTCGAATTCCGGCGGCGCGGCGTCGGCGTGGGCGGCGCGGCTGGGCGGGGAAGACATGGTTGTTATGATACCCAGGCACTCGCGCCATCGCGACCATTGCCTCCCGCTCCACCCCCACATGCCCCCGCCCATGTCCCATTCCGCCAGCGACGGTTTTTCCCTCCACGCCGATACCTTGCGCGCCCTCGCGGCCGATGCGCTGGGCCATGCCCGGGCGCTTGGTGCCAGCAGCGCCGAGGTGGATCTGAGCGAGGGCTATGGCCAGTCGGTCACCGTGCGCCGTGGCGAGGTGGAAACCATCGAGTACAACCGCGACAAGGGCCTGGGCGTCACGGTGTACCTGGGGCAGCGCCGCGGTCACGCCTCCACCTCGGACTTCTCGCCGCGTGCCCTACGTGACACCGTGGCGGCCGCCGTTTCCATCGCGCGCCACACGGCGGAGGATTCCTTTGCCGGCCTTGCCGATGCCGACCTGCTGGCCACCGAATTTCCCGACCTCGATCTTCATCACCCCTGGGAGCTGAGCGTGGCATCGGCGATCGAGCAGGCGCGCGCCTGCGAGGCCGCCGCCCTTGCCGTGGACGGTCGCATCGACAATACCGAGGGCGCCACGGTGTCCACCCAGGCCTCGCAATTCGTGTATGCCAACTCGCTGGGCTTCCAGGGCGGCTATCCCGGTTCGCGCCACAGCATTTCGTGCTCTGTGATCGGCCGCCAGGGCGAGGAGATGCAGCGCGACGACTGGTACACCATGGCGCGCGCTCCGGGCGATCTTGAGGCCGCCGAGCAGGTGGGTCGCCGCGCCGGTGAGCGGGCCGTGGCGCGGCTGGGCAGCCGCAAGCTGCCCACGGCCCACGTGCCGGTGCTCTACGAGGCGCCGGTGGCCGCCTCGCTGCTGGGCCACTTCGCCGCCGCCGCCAGCGGCGGCAATCTGTATCGCAAGTCTTCTTTCCTGGTCGGCCGGCTGGGCGAGGCGGTGTTCCCGGCCCACGTGACGATCCGCGACGTGGCGCGCCTGCCGCGGGCGCTGGGCAGCAGCAGCTTCGACGACGAGGGCGTGGCTACGCGGGACCGCGAGGTGGTGTCGCAAGGCCGGCTCGAGGGTTGGTTCCTGGGCAGCTATTCGGCCCGCAAGCTCGGACTGCGCTCGACGGGCAACGCCGGCGGCAGCCACAACCTGATGCTCGATCCCACCGGCGAGGACTTTCCAGGGCTGCTGCGCCGGCTCGGCCGGGGGCTGCTGGTCACCGAACTGCTCGGCCAGGGCATCAACATGGTCACCGGCGACTACTCCCGCGGCGCGGCTGGCTTCTGGGTCGAGGGCGGCGAGATCGCCTATCCCGTACACGAGGTCACAGTGGCGGGCAACCTGCTCGACATGTACGCGGGCCTGGTGGCCGCGGGCACCGACGTGCTGTCGCGCGGCGCGCGTCACTGCGGCTCGGTGCTCATCGATCGCATGACGGTGGCGGGGCAGTGAGCGTGGCGCCGGCACGCCGGGCGGGGCGCTGAGGGCGCACAGCGGCGGCCATGGGCGGGCGCGGGGACATCCTGCTGGGCATCGGCGGCGTGCCGCCAGGCGACACGGACGCGGCCCATGCCTGGGAGCGGCGCCTTCACTGGGTGATGATCGGCGTGGCGCTACTGTCGCTGCCGGCCTTCTACCTTGAGGAGTTCACGGGACAGCGCGACCTGCAACCGGTGGCGCGAGTCCTCGAATGGCTGATCCTGGCGGCCTTCGGCGCGGAGCTCATGTTCATGCTGTCGCTGGTGCGGCAAAAGCTGCTCTACCTGCTGCACAACTGGCTTGACGTGGTCATCGTGGCCTGCAGCCTCGCGAGCGTGTTCGGCGCCGAGTCCGAGTGGGTGGCGCTGGCGCGGCTGTCGCGCCTGGCGCTGGCCGGCGCACTGGTGGCGCGTGCCGCGGGCGGCAGCCGCAGCCTGTTCCGGCGCGGCGGCCTTCCCTACGTGTTCGCGCTGGGATTCGTGGCGCTGCTCGCCTCGGGCGCCGGCTTCTGGTGGCTCGAGCCCACGGTGCGAAGCTACGCCGACGGCCTGTGGCTCGCATTCGTGACGGGCGCCACCGTGGGCTACGGAGACTTCGTGCCCACCACCACGGCTTCGCGCCTGTTCGCCGTGTTCATTGTCATGGTGGGCTTCGGCATCCTGTCCGTAATGACGGCCAGCATCGCCGCCATGCTGATCGGCGAGGACGAGACCCGTCTGCGCCACGAGATGCACCGCGACCTGCGCGAAATGCGGGGCGAGATCGCCCGGCTCATTAGCGAGGACGAAACCCGCATGCGCCGGGAGATGCACCGCGACGTGCGCTCACTGCGAGGTGAGATCGCTGGCCTGATCGCGGAGGAGGAGCGGATGGTCATCCACGAGGTGCATCGCGACGTGCGCGAACTGCGTGCCGAGATCGAGCAGCTTCGAGAGGCGCTGGCGCGGCGCGGCGGTTGAACTTAGGCTCGCGGGTCGGCCTCCAAGCGCGCGTCAATGAGGCCCACCATGACCGCTTCCGCATCCCTCAAGACCCTGATCTGCGCAGTGTGGCTATCGGTGCCAGCCCTGGCCCGCGCTGCCCTCGTGGCCGCACCCGAGCCGGGGTATGTCCGCGTTGCGAGCGCGGAAATCACGTCGGCACGCGCCGATTCCGCGCTGCCGGGCGACCCGGCGCTGGCCCGCCGTACCGCCTGGCTGGTGGGCGGGGGAGTGGGTGTGGTCTACCTGTACGGCCTCACCAGCTGGTGGGGCGCGGGCTTCGAGCCGCAGTTCAAGGCCGAGCGGGAGGGCTGGTTCGGGCCTGACACGGATCACGGCGGCCAGGACAAGCTCGGGCACTTCATGTTCACCTATGCGGGGTCGCGCCTGCTCACCTGGGGCTTCGAGTCGCTCGGCCGCGGACGCGATCCCGCCATCCGGCTGGGGACGCTCACCGCCTACGGGGCGCTCACCGGCGTGGAGGTGATCGACGGCTTCGCGAAGACGTGGAGCTTCAGCCCCGAGGACTTGCTCATGAACACGGCAGGGGCCATCACGGCAGTGGCCTCGGAGCGGCGCCCTGGTTTCGACCGGTTGCTGGACTTCCGCATCAACTACTGGCCGTCAACCCGGCCCGACGGCAGCCGCCGCAGCTGGGAGCCCATCAGCGACTACTCCGGTCAGACCTACTACCTGGTCACCAGGGCCGAGGGCGTGGAGGCGCTGGACCGCATCCCGCTGGTGCGCTACCTGGAGTTCTCCCTGGGCTATGGCGCACGCGGTTTCGAGGATGGCGGCGAGCGGGCCCGCTACACCTATGTGGGCGTGTCGCTGAACCTCGGCAAGCTCATGCGCGAGCACGTGCTACGCGACAGCGGTCCGCGCACGCGGCGCGTGAGCGACAACCTGTTCGAGTATGTGCAGTTCCGGCCGGCAGGCGCCTGGGACGAGCGGCGCTTCTAGCTCTGCGGAGCCCTCAGCAGCAGCGGCTCACGCCGCTCCACTTGCGGTCCTGCTCATCGGCGAAGAACTCCGCCGGCGAGAGGAGCGGGACGTCCGGGTGGGTGCGGGCGTGGCGCTCTCGATAGCGCTCGTAGGCGTCGTCGCCGGAGACGCTGCGCATGAGGTCCCACAGCTTGCGCAGGTCGGCGGGCAGGGCGCTGCTCATGGCGTCTGTGGTGGGGTAGGGGCGGGCGCCGCCGGGCGGCGGCGCCCCCGCGGCGTCAACCCCGCGCCCACTCCAGCTGGGTGCGGCTGTAGGCCGCCTCCGACAGGGCCGGCACCGGCTGGCCGGCGAGGTAGCGCCTGCTCATGCGGATCATGTCGAAGATCACGGTCCACAGCACCGCCACGAACAGCACCGCCAGGGCGGCGTCGATGCGCTGGCCGAAGATGAGCGCCGGTGCGGCGGCGGCCTTGTCGGGCGGCAGCACGCCAGCGGCGAGATCCGCGGCCATCTTGTTGGCGCCGGCCAGGAAGCCGATGGCCGGGTTGCTGCTGAAGGTCTTTTCGATGGCCGCCCAGGTGCACATGGTGGCCAGCCAGGCGAGCGGCATCCCGGTGACCCAGGCATAGCGCAGCTTGCCCATCTTGATGATGATGCCCGTGGCCACGGTGAGCGCGATGCCGGCCAGCAACTGGTTGGAGATGCCGAACAGCGGCCAGAGGATGTTCACCCCGCCCAGCGGATCCTTCACCCCTTGCACCAGGAAGTATCCCCAGGCGGACACGAAGATCAGGCTGGAGACGACCGTGGCGGGATAGGAGGACACGTCGCCCAGGGGCTTCGAGACGTGGCGCAGCAGGTCTTGCAGCATGAAGCGGCCCACGCGGGTGCCGGCATCCAGGGTGGTGAGGATGAACAGCACCTCGAACATGATGGCGAAGTGGTACCACATGTCGAGCATCTTGCCGCCGAAGGTCTCGTGGAAGATGGTAGCCATGCCCACCGCCAGGGAAGGCGCGCCGCCGGTGCGGGCGAACAGCGTCTTCTCGCCCATCTCCACGGCCAGGGCGTTCATCTGCTCCACGCTCACCGGGTAGCCCCAGCTGGTGATGGTGGCCACCGCGGCGGCGGCTTCCTTGCCAACCACGCCGGCGGGGCTGTTGATGGCGAAGTACACCCCGGGTTCCATCACGCAGGCGGCGATCACCGCCATGATCGCCACGAAGGACTCCAGCGCCATGGAGCCGTAGCCGATCATGCGGATTTCCTTTTCGTTGGCCAGCAGCTTGGGCGTGGTGCCCGAGGAGACCAGGGAATGGAAACCCGAGATGGCGCCGCAGGCGATGGTGACGAACACGAAGGGGAACAGGCTGCCCTTGAAGATCGGCCCCATGCCGTTTTCGGCGAACTGGGTGAGCGCCGGCATCTTCACTTCCGGGGCCGTGATCATGATGGCCCCCGCCAGCATGAAAACCACGCCCAGCTTGAGGAAGGTGGACAGGTAGTCGCGCGGCGCCAGCAGCAGCCACACCGGCAGCACTGCGGCGCTGAAGCCGTAGATCATCACGAACCAGGCGCACTGCATGTCGTTCCAGTCGAAGGCATCGCGCCAGGACTCGGAGCCGTTCACCACGCCGCCGAACCATACGCACCCCAGCAGCAGCACGATGCCGATGATGGTGCCCTCCAGCACCTTGCCCGGCCGGATGCCGCGCATGTACAGGCCCACGATCATGGCCACGGGAATGGTGCCCAGCACCGTTGCTGTGGCCCAGGGGCTGTGCTTCATGGCCTTGACGATCACCAGGCCCAGCACGGCGATCAGGATGATCATGATCATCATCGAGCCGATCAGCGCCGCCCAGCCGCCCACGGGGCCCAGTTCGTCGCGGGCCATCTGCCCCAGCGAGCGGCCGTCGCGGCGGGTGGAGCAGAACATGATCACCATGTCCTGCACGCAGCCGCCCAGCACCGCGCCCACCAGGATCCAGATGGTGCCGGGCAGGAAGCCGAACTGCATGGCCAGGGTGGGCCCGATGAGCGGTCCGGGCCCGGCGATGGCGGCGAAGTGATGCCCGAAGGCCACCCACTTGTTGGTGGGGACGAAGTCGCGCCCGTTGTTGAAGCGCTCCGCAGGCGTGGCGCGGGTCTCGTCCAGCACCAGCACCTTGGCGCAGATCCACGCGCTGTAGAAGCGGTAGGCGATCAGGTAGTTGAGCACCGCGGCGGCGATGAACCACAGGGCGTTGATCGTCTCGCCCTTCTCGAGCGCCACGGCGCCGAAGGCCGAGGCGGCGAGCAGGGAAAAACCCACCAGGCCAACGCCGGCGGTGATGCTCTTGGGCATCTTGAGCATGTTCAAGGACTCCTTCCCGTGCTGGTTGGAATGGTTATGGTCGCGGCGCGGGCGCAGCGCGATCGCCGGCGATGATAGCAGCAAGCCCCCGCGCCATTGGGGCCAAGTGCCCGGCGGGGAAGGGATTTCGGCCCCCCCTGCCGGCGCCGGCTCGGGCGGGGCGGGATGCTAAGATTCGCGCCCTTTTTCGCCTTTCCGGACCCCTGCCATGTTCAGTGCCAATGACACCATCCGCGGCTTCGACCCCGAACTCTGGGCGGCCATGGAAGCCGAGCGCGCGCGCCAGGAAGACCATGTGGAGCTGATCGCCTCGGAGAACTACGCCAGCCCGCGCGTGCTCGAAGCCCAGGGCTCGGTGCTCACCAACAAGTACGCCGAGGGCTACCCGGGCAAGCGCTATTACGGGGGCTGCGAGCACGTGGACGCGGCCGAGCAACTCGCCATCGAGCGCGCCAAGCAGCTGTTCGGGGCGCAATACGCCAATGTCCAGCCGCACTCGGGCTCCCAGGCCAACCAGGCGGTGTTCACCGCCTTTCTCAAGCCCGGCGACACCATCCTCGGCATGTCCCTGGCGGCGGGCGGCCACCTCACCCACGGCTCGCCGGTGAACCTGTCGGGCAAGCTCTACAACGCCGTGGGCTACGGCCTGGACGCCGACGAGGTGATCGACTACGCCGAAGTGGAGCGGCTGGCCCACGAGCACCGGCCCAGGATGCTCATCGCCGGCGCCTCGGCCTACGCGCTGCGCATCGATTTCGAGCGCTTCCGGCGCATCGCCGATGCGGCGGGCGCGCTGCTGCTGGTGGACATGGCGCACTACGCCGGCCTGGTGGCCGCGGGCCTGTATCCCAACCCCGTGGGCGTGGCCCATGTGGTGACCAGCACCACCCACAAGACGCTGCGCGGCCCGCGCGGCGGCATCATCCTGTCCCAGGCTGAGCACGAGAAGGCCTTCAACTCGGCCATCTTCCCCGGCATCCAGGGCGGCCCGCTGATGCACGTGATAGCCGCCAAGGCGGTGGCCTTCCAGGAAGCCATGGGCGCGGATTTCCGCCGCTACCAGCAGCAGGTGCTCGACAACGCTCTGGTGATGGCGAAGGTGCTGACCCAGCGCGGCCTGCGTATCGTGTCGGGCCGCACCGAGAGCCACGTGTTCCTGGTGGACCTGCGCGCCAAGCGCATCACCGGCAAGCAGGCCGAGGCGGTGCTGGGCCAGGCGCACATGACGGTCAACAAGAACGCCATCCCCAACGACCCGGAGAAACCCTTCGTCACCAGCGGCATCCGCATCGGTTCGCCAGCCATGACCACGCGCGGTTTCACCGAACTGGAGGCCGAGCAACTGGCGCACCTCATGGCCGACGTGCTGGATGCTCCCGGGGACGAGCGGGTGATCGCCCGCAGCGCCCAGCAGGTGCAGGCGCTGTGCGCGCGCTTCCCCGTGTACGCCGCGGCGGCGCCGGCGCGCCCCGCCCAGGCTGCCTGAACGCGGTGGCGGGGACGATTCACCGGTCATGAAGTGCCCGTTCTGCGGTCATGCGGACACCCAGGTGGTGGATTCGCGGGCAAGCGAGGAGGGCGACAGCGTCAAGCGCCGCCGCCGCTGCCTGGATTGCGACAAGCGCTTCACCACCTGGGAAAAGGTGGAGCTGCGCATGCCGCAGGTGGTGAAGGCGAGCGGCACGCGCAGCGAGTTCGACGAGCGGCGGCTGCGCACCAGCTTTTCGCGTGCGTTGCACAAGCGCGCCGTGGCCACCGAGCAGGTGGACGCGGCCATCCAGCGCATCGTGCAGAGGGTGCTTGCCTCGGGCGAGCGTGAAATCGCCTCGCGCACCATCGGCGAGATGGTGATGAAGGAGCTCTCCAAGCTCGACAAGGTGGGTTACATCCGCTTTGCTTCGGTGTATCGCAGCTTCCAGGACGTGGACGATTTCCGCGACGCCATCGAGGAGGTGGCCAAGCCCGTCCCGAAGCGCCGCCGCGCCGCCGTGCGATGAGCGGCTTCAGCGCCGAGGATCACCGCTGCATGGCGCGGGCGCTGGCCCTGGCGGCGCGCGGCCTGGAAACCGCCACGCCCAACCCGCGGGTGGGCTGCGTGGTGGCCAGGAACGGCGCGGTGCTCGGCGAGGGCTGGCACGTTCGTGCCGGCGAGCCCCACGCCGAGGTGCACGCGCTGCGCGCCGCCGGCGCGGCGGCCCGCGGTGCCACCGCCTACGTCAGCCTGGAGCCCTGCAATCACCACGGCCGCACCCCGCCCTGCGTGGATGCGCTGCTGGGCGCCGGTGTGACGCGGGTGGTGGCGGCCATGACCGATCCCGATGCGCGCACCGCGGGCGCCGGTCTGGAGCGGTTGCGTGCCGCGGGCGTGCAGGTGGAGTGCGGGCTGCTGGCCCCGCAGGCGCGCGAACTCAACGTCGGCTTCGTGTCGCGCCACGAACGCGGCCGTCCGTGGCTGCGGGTCAAGATCGCCGCCAGCCTGGACGGCAAGACCGCGCTCGGCAACGGCGCGAGCCAGTGGATCACCGGGCCGGCGGCGCGCCGCGATGGCCATCGCTGGCGGGCGCGCTCCTGTGTGGTGATGACCGGCATCGGCACCCTGGAGGGCGACGATCCCCGGCTCACGGTGCGCGAAGTACCCTGCCAGCGCCAGCCGGTGCGGGTGGTGGTGGACAGCCGGCTGCGCATCACGCCCCGGGCCCGCATCCTGGAGGGCGGCGGGGTGATCGTGGCCACGGCGGTACGTGAAGCCCCCCATGCCGCCGCACTGGAGGCGGCGGGCGCCGAGCTGCTCTGTCTGCCCGACGCCCGCGGCAAGGTGGACCTGGCGGCGCTGCTGGGCGCCCTGGCGGCCCGCGGCCACAACGAAGTGCTGGCCGAGGCGGGCATCCACCTGCATGGCGCGCTGGCCCGCGCCGCGCTGGTGGACGAATATCTGCTGTACCTGGCGCCGCTGCTGCTGGGCGACGAGGCGCGCGGGATGGTGGGCCTGGGGGCCATCGAGTCCCTCGCCCAGGGCATGCGTCTCGAGCTGCGCGAGCTGCGGCGCATCGGCCCCGACCTGCGTTTGCTTGCCCGGGTGGCGGCGGGCGCAGCCTGAATGTCTTGCTACGAGGCGCAGTCATGTTCACAGGCATTGTCCAGGCGGTAGGGCGCATCGAGCGCTTCCAGCCCGAGGCGGCGGGGGCGCGCCTGCGGGTGCACGCCGGCGGCCTCGACCTCTCCGACGTGGCGCTGGGCGACAGCATCGCCGTCAACGGTTGCTGTCTCACGGTGGTGGCGCGGGACGGCGCCGGTTTCGAGATGGACGTGTCGCGCGAGACCCTCGACTGCACCGCCGGGCTCGAGGCCGGCGCGCGGGTCAACCTCGAGAAGGCGCTGCGCGCCAGCGACCGGCTTGGCGGCCACCTGGTGACCGGGCACGTGGACGGGGCCGGTGTGGTGCGCTCGGCAGAGCCGGTGGGCGACAACCGCGTGCTGCACTTCACCATGCCGGCTGCGCTGTGCCGCTACGTGGCGCGCAAGGGCTCGGTGGCCGTGAACGGCGTGAGCCTGACTGTGAACGCCATCCACGGCGACAGCTTTTCCGTCAACCTCATTCCGCACACCCTGGCGGCCACCAACCTGGGCGAGTTGCGCGGCGGCGAGCGCGTCAACCTGGAGATCGACCTGATTGCCCGATATGTGGAGCGGATGCTGGCCGGCGATCAGGGCGACGCGGCGTGGGGCGGGTAGAATGCGCGCCTTCGCGCCGCCGGGCGGCGCATCGTCTTCGGGCAGCCCCGGGCTGCCCTCCGCCATGAGCATCAGCCCCACCGCAGAAATCGTCGCCGAGATCCAGGCCGGCCGCATGGTCGTGCTCGTGGACGAGGAAGACCGCGAGAACGAGGGCGACCTGGTGATGGCCGCCCAGTTCGTCACGCCCGAGGCCGTCAACTTCATGGCGCGCTACGGGCGCGGGCTCATCTGCCTGACGCTCACCGAAGCGCGCTGCCGGCAACTCGACCTGCCGCTGATGGTGTCGGCCAACCGCTCCCACCTGGGCACCAATTTCACCGTCTCCATCGAGGCGGCCGAGGGTGTCACCACCGGCATCAGCGCCGCCGACCGCGCCCAGACGGTGCTGGCGGCGGTCAGGTCCGATGCCCGTCCCGAACATCTGGTGCAGCCCGGCCACATCTTCCCGCTAATGGCGCAGAACGGCGGTGTGCTGGTGCGCGCCGGCCATACCGAGGCGGGCTGCGACCTGGCGAGGCTTGCCGGGCTGGAGCCCGCCGCCGTGATCTGCGAGATTCTCAAGGACGACGGCGAAATGGCGCGGCTGCCGGACCTCCTCCCGTTTGCCCAGCGCCACGGCCTCAAGATCGGCACCATCGCCGATCTCATCCAGCACCGCAGCCGCACCGAGTCGCTGGTGCGACGCGTCCACGAGGGCATGGTGCGCACGGCGCACGGCGAGTTCCGGCTGCTGGCGTATGTGGACCAGACCAGCCGCGAAACCCATCTCGCGCTGGTGCGCGGCGATGTGGGCGGCGAGCAGGAGGTGCTGGTGCGGGTGCACGAGCCGCTGTCGGTGCTCGACCTGCTGGATCTGGGTGGCGGCGCCCATTCCTGGCCGCTGGCCGAGGCGCTGGCGCGCATGGCGGCGGCCCCCAGCGCCGTGGCGGTGCTGCTGCACCGGACCGAAACGGGCGAGAGTGTGCTCGCGCGCCTGGAGGCCGGTCCTGCCCGGCCGCCGGCGCGGCGCATGGACTTGCGCACCTACGGCATCGGCGCCCAGATCCTGCGCGACCTGGGGGTGAAGCGCATGCGCCTCATGGCCCATCCGCGCAAGATGCCCAGCATGACCGGTTTCGATCTGGAAGTGACCGGCTACCTGCTTCCCGATGGCGGCGATGGAGGACAGTGACATGACGCGCTTTGGCGAAATCTACGAAATCGAACCCGATCTGGACGGTGCGGATTTGTCCGTGGGGGTGGTGGTGAGCCGCTTCAACGGTCCCATCATCGAGGGGCTGCTGCGCAACTGCGTGGAGGAACTGGCGCGCCTGAAGGTGCGACCCGAGGATATTCAAGTGCTCACCGTGCCTGGCGCGCTGGAGATCCCGCTGGCGCTGCGCAAGCTTGCCAGCATCGGGCAGGTGGACGCGCTGGTGGCGCTGGGCGCGGTGATTCGCGGGGATACCCGGCATTTCGAGGTGGTGGCCGACCAGAGCGCCGCGGGCATCCAGCGGGTGCAGCTCGACACCGGCGTGCCGGTGGCCAATGGCGTGCTCACCACCGACACCGAGGCGCAGGCCCTGGCGCGCCTGGACAAGGGCGCCGAGGTGGCCCGCGTGGCCGTGGAAATGGCCAACCTGCTCCAGGCGCTCGACGATGAGCGAGACTAAACCGGCCCGCGTGCCGGGACGCAGCCGCACCGCGGCACGCCACCGGGCGCGGGAGCTGGCGTTGCAGTTCCTGTACCGCTGGCTCATCAACCCCGGGCCCGCCAGCGCGCTGTGCGCCGAGGCCCGCCTGGCGGACGGATTCGCCGCTGCCGATGCAGGATTGTTCGATCGCCTGCTCGCCGATGCGGTGGGCCATGCGGCGGCCCTGCGGGAAGCCTTTGCACCGCTGCTCGACCGTCCGGTGACGGCGCTCTCGCCGGTGGAGCACGCGGTGCTGCTGCTGGGCGCCGCCGAACTGGCCCATCACCCGGAAACCCCTTACCGGGTGGTGATCAACGAGGCCGTGGAGCTTGCCAAGACCTTCGGCGGCACCGACGGCCACCGCTATGTCAATGGCGTGCTCGACCGGCTGGTGCCGCGCCTGCGCCCCCACGAGGCGCCGGGCGGCTGACGGGGCGCGAGGCCACCATGGGCAAGAGGGCGGCCGGTTCCACGGCCGCGGGCCCGCAAGCCGCGCCGCCGGGTGGCGAGTTCGGCATCATCGCGCGGCACTTCTCGCCGCCCGTCTCCCACACCGTGCTCGCCGGCGGCGACGATGCGGCGCTGCTGGAGGTGAGCCCCGGCATGGCGCTGGCGGTATCCACGGACATGCTGGTGTGCGGCCGTCATTTCCTGCCCGACGCCGCGCCTGCGGGCCTGGGGCACAAGTGCCTGGCGGTGAATCTCTCCGACATGGCGGCCATGGGGGCGCGGCCGCGCTGGGCAACGCTGGCGCTGGCCCTGCCGGCGGCGGACGAGGGTTGGATTGCCGCCTTCATGGCGGGCTTGCTGGCCCTGGCCCGGCGCCACGAGGTGGATCTGGTGGGCGGCGACACCACCCGCGGGCCGTTGACCGTGTGCATCCAGATCATGGGCGAGGTGGCGGCGCAGGCGGCCTTGCGGCGCAGCGGCGCACGTCCTGGCGATGAGCTGTGGGTGAGCGGCACGGTGGGCGAGGCGGCCGCCGCCCTGGCGGCGCTGCAAGGCCGCGCGGCGCTGCCGCCCGAGGCGCTGGCGGGGGCGCGCATCCGCCTGGAGCAGCCCGAGCCGCGCGTGTCCCTGGGGCTGGCGCTGGCCGGCGTGGCCAGCGCCTGCATCGACCTCTCCGATGGCCTGGTGGCCGACGTGGGGCACGTGGCCGAGCGCTCCGGGGTGCGCGCGCTGATCGAGTGGCCGCGGGTGCCGCTGGCGCCGTTCATGGCGCACGGCCGCGACGATCCGGCCATCCGGACCCTGGCACTGGCGGGCGGCGACGACTACGAACTGGCGTTCTGCGCACCGCCGCAGCGCCGCGAGGCCGTGCTGGCAGCGGCCGCCGCGGCCGGTGTGCCGGTCACCCCCATCGGCGTGATGCGGGCGGGCGACGGCGTGTGCGTGCTCGATGGGCACGGCGCCCCCATGGTTGTGGAAGCGGGCGGCTTTGACCACTTCTCCTGAAGAGACGGGGCCGCAACCGGGGCTGCGCTTCCTGCTGGCGCACCCGGCCCACGCCATCGCCTTCGGCTTTGGCGCCGGGCTGGTGAGACCCGCCCCCGGCACGGCGGGCACGCTGCTGGCGCTGCCCATTTTCTGGTTTGTCTATCCGCGCCTGCCCGACGGCATTTTCCTGCTGCTGCTGGGTGTGCTGCTGGCGCTGGGCACCTGGGCCTGCGGGCGCACCGGGCGTGCCTTGGGCGTGCACGATCACGGCGGCATGGTGATCGACGAAATCGTCGCCTTCCTGCTGGTGCTGTTCATGCTGCCCCGCGAGCCGCTGTGGGAGGCCTTCGGGTTCCTGCTGTTCCGCTTGTTCGATATCCTGAAGCCCCTGCCCATCCGCTATTACGACCGCACCTTGAAGACCGGCTTCGGCGTGATGCTCGACGATCTCATCGCCGCCCTCTACACCTTGCTGGTGCTGGCGCTCTGGAAGGTGGCGGCGCTGTGAATCCCCGGGCGCACGACGACGCAGCGCTGTTTTCCCTGGCGGGGCGCCTGGGCGAGATGCTGGCGGCGCGCGGTGCGAAGCTCACCACCGCCGAATCCTGCACCGGCGGCTGGATTGCGGCTGCCGTCACCCACGTGCCGGGCAGCTCGGCGTGGTTCGACCGCGGTTTCGTCACCTACAGCAACGACGCCAAGCGCGCCGCCCTGGGTGTGTCCGCCCGGACGCTGCTGGACCACGGGGCTGTGTCGGAGCAGACCGTGCGTGAGATGGTCGACGGGGCGTTGATCGAAAGCGGCGCGCAATACGCGTTGGCCGTGAGCGGGGTGGCTGGCCCGGGCGGGGGCAGTCTCGAAAAGCCCGTGGGCACTGTGTGGATCGCCTGGGGCGCGCCCGGGGGGGTGCGGCTGGCGCGCCGCTTCCGGTTCGGTGGCGACCGGGAGGCGGTGCGCCGCGCCGCCGTGGCAGCGGCGCTGGCCGGCATGGTGGATCTGGCCGGGGCGCCCGGGGTGGCCTGAAGCGCATGGGCACGGGCGCACAGGCTCATCTCCTGAGCCTGTGGACCTGGATGATGGCAACCGCCGCCACGGATGCGCGGCCCGAGGGACCAGAGCTGTCCCGCCCACCTCCGCCTATGGGAGAATGACCATGCCTTCTGATACCAACCCCACCCCAACTCCCAACATCATCTCGCTGGCACGCCCCACCCCCATGGACGACAACAAATCCAAAGCCCTCGCCGCCGCCCTGTCGCAGATCGAAAAGCAGTTCGGCAAGGGCTCCATCATGAAAATGGGCGAGCACGATGTCTCGCGCGACATCCAGGTCATTTCCACCGGCTCCCTGGGGCTGGACATGGCCCTGGGCATCGGCGGCCTGCCCCGCGGACGCATCGTGGAGATCTTCGGGCCCGAGTCCTCCGGCAAGACCACCCTCACCCTGCAGGTGGTGGCCGAGGCGCAGAAGCTGGGCGGCACGGCCGCCTTCATCGACGCCGAGCACGCCCTCGATCCCGGCTACGCCCGCAAACTGGGGGTGAACGTGGACGAACTGCTCATTTCCCAGCCCGACAACGGCGAGCAGGCCCTGGAAATCGCCGACATGCTGGTGCGCTCCGGGTCCGTGGACGTGGTGGTGGTGGATTCGGTGGCGGCGCTTGTGCCCAGGGCCGAGATCGAGGGCGAGATGGGTGATCAGCTGCCCGGATTGCAGGCGCGGCTCATGAGCCAGGCGTTGCGCAAGCTCACCGCCAACATCAAGCGGTCCAACACGCTGGTGATCTTCATCAACCAGATTCGCATGAAGATCGGCGTGATGTTCGGCAACCCTGAAACCACCACCGGCGGCAACGCGCTCAAGTTCTACGCCTCGGTGCGCATGGACATCCGGCGCACCGGCTCCATCAAGAAGGGCGAGGAAGTGGTCGGCAGCGAAACCCGCGTCAAGGTGGTCAAGAACAAGATGGCGCCGCCCTTCCGCGTGGCCGACTTCGATATTCTCTACGGCGAGGGCATCTCCCGGGAGGGCGAGATCATCGAGCTGGGCGTGGTCCACCGGCTGGTGGAAAAATCCGGCGCCTGGTACGCCTACAAGGGCGAGAAAATCGGCCAGGGCAAGGACAACGCCCGCGAATTCCTCAGGGAAAACCCCGTGGCTGCCCGGGAGATCGAAAACCGCATTCGCGAGGCCGTGGGCGTGACCGCCGCGCCGGCGGTGGCGTCCGCCGGCGGACAGTGAGCGCGGCGCCGCCTGGCGCGGCGCTGAGGGCCCGCGCCTTGCGCCTGCTGGCGCGGCGCGAATTTGCCCGGGCCGAGTTGCGCGGACGCCTGCAAGCCTGGGCCGAGCCCGGCGATGACGTGGATGGGCTTCTGGACAGCCTGCAGTCGGCCGGCTGGCTGTCGGACGAACGGGCCGCGCAATCGGCCGCCCGGCGCCGCGCCGGCCGCTCGGGCGCCCTTGCCCTGGCCCACGATCTGCGCCGTCGCGGCATCGCCGGCGAGGCCGCCGAGGCGGTGCTGCGCCCGGCCCGCGACAGCGAGCCGCTCGACGCGCGCGCGCTGCTCAGGCGCCGTTTTCCGGAGCCGCCCGCCGATGCCGCCGAGCGGGCGCGCCGGTGGCGTTTTCTCCAGGCCCGCGGGTTCGCCCCCGAGTCCATTCGTGCAGCCCTGGCGGGTCCGGCGGCGGAAGACGACCACTGATGCCGCCAGCGGCGCAGCCCCGCGCCGGCCGGTGATGACGTCGTACTGAATGCGAAGCGGAGCAGGGCGGGATTTCCGCTATCCTTCGGCCTTCCCAACGCCCTCTCACGCCCGTTGCCGGGCGCACCTTCCCGACCCATGCAACTCAGCGAAATCCGCCGCCGCTTTCTCGACTACTTCCACCGCCAGGGTCACATGGTGGTGGCTTCCTCCCCCCTGGTGCCCGGCAACGACCCGACCTTGCTGTTCACCAACGCCGGCATGGTGCAGTTCAAGGATGTGTTCCTCGGTCAGGACCGCCGCGCCTACAGCCGCGCCACCACCTCGCAGCGCTGCGTGCGCGCCGGCGGCAAGCACAACGATCTCGAGAACGTGGGCTACACCGCCCGCCATCACACCTTCTTCGAGATGCTGGGCAACTTCAGCTTCGGCGACTACTTCAAGCGCGAGGCCATCGAGTTCGCCTGGGAGTTCCTCACCCGCGAACTGCAGCTGCCCGAGCAGCGTCTTTGGGTGACGGTGCACACCGAGGACGATGGTGCGGCAAGGATCTGGCTCACGGACATCGGCATTCCGCCCGAGCGCCTGGTGCGCATTCCCACCCACGACAATTTTTGGCAGATGGGCGACACCGGCCCCTGCGGCTATTGCACGGAGATCTTCTTCGACCATGGTCCGGGCGTGGCGGGCGGGCCGCCCGGTTCGCCGGATGCCGATGGCGATCGCTTCATCGAGATCTGGAACCTGGTGTTCATGCAGTTCAACCGCGACGACAAGGGCGAGTTGCATCCCTTGCCGCGGCCGTCGGTGGACACCGGCATGGGCCTGGAGCGCATCGCCGCCGTCATGCAGGGCGTGCACTCCAACTACGACATCGACCTGTTCCAGGATCTCATCGGCGCTGCTGCGCGCGCCACCGCCGCGCAGGACCTGCAAAGCAACTCGCTCAAGGTGATCGCCGACCACATCCGTGCCTGCGCGTTCCTCATCACCGACGGCGTGATCCCGGGCAACGAGGGCCGCGGCTATGTGCTGCGCCGGATCATCCGCAGGGCCATCCGCCACGGCTACAAGCTGGGCCAGAAGCAGCCCTTCTTCCACACCCTGGTGGCGGATCTGGCCCGCCTGATGGGCGAGGCCTATCCCGAACTGGTGGCGGCGCGCACCCGCGTGGAGCAGGTGCTCAGGCAGGAGGAGGAGCGCTTCGCCGAAACGCTCGAGCACGGCATGGAGGTGCTGGAGGCGGCCTTGCGCAAGGAAGACCGCATGCTCGAAGGCGAGACCGTGTTCCGGCTCTACGACACCTACGGCTTCCCGCTGGACCTCACCGCCGACATCGCCCGCGAGCGGGGCTTCACCGTGGACATCGCCGGATTCCAGGCCGCCATGGAGCAGCAGCGCGAGCGCGCCCGGGCCGCCTCGCGGTTCACGATGCAGGCGGGCGTGGAGTATCGCGGCCAGGCCACCGAGTTCGAGGGCTACGAGCGGCTGCGAACCGATGACGCCGAGATCCTGGCCCTGTATCGCGAGGGCGCTTCGGTGGCTTCACTGGAGGCCGGCGAGCAGGGCGTGGTGGTGCTCGACCGCACGCCCTTCTACGCCGAGTCGGGCGGCCAGGTGGGTGACGCGGGCGAACTGGTGTCGGGCAACGGCAGCTTCGTGGTGGAGGATACCCAGAAGATCCAGGCCGGCGTCTTCGGTCACAAGGGGCGGCTCGCGGCCGGCCGCCTGGCCGTGGGCGAGCGCCTCAGCGCCCAGGTGGATGGCGCCCTGCGCCAGCGCACCGCCTACAACCACTCCGCAACCCACCTGATGCACGCGGCGCTGCGCCTGGTGCTGGGCAGCCATGTGCAGCAGAAGGGCTCGCTGGTGACGGCGGAGCGCACGCGCTTCGACTTCAGTCACGGCGAGCCCCTGAGCGCCGCGCAGATCGCCCGCGTGGAGGATCTGGTGAACCGCGAGATCCGTCACAACGTGCCGGTGGAGTCGCGGCGCATGAAGTACGACGAGGCCATCAAGGCGGGCGCCATGGCGTTGTTCGGCGAGAAGTACGGCGACGAAGTGCGCGTCATCGGCATGGGCGAATTCTCCACCGAGTTGTGCGGCGGCACGCACGTCAGGCGCAGCGGCGACATCGGTTTCTTCAAGATCGTGGCCGAGGGCGGCGTTGCGGCCGGCATCCGGCGCGTGGAGGCGGTTACCGGCGAGGGCGCGCTGGCTTGGGCGCGCCAGCAGGAGGCGCTGCTCGGCGATGTGGCCGGCGTGCTCAAGGCCCCTCCCCAGGAGATCGCCGCGCGCCTGGCGCAAGTGGTGGACAACGTGCGCACCCTTGAAAAGGAACTGGCGCGGCTCAAGTCCAAGCTCGCTGGCGCCCAGGGCGACGACCTGGCCGGGCAGGCGCTGGAGGTCAAGGGGGTGAAGGTGCTGGCCGCGCGCCTGGAAGGCGCGGACGGCAAGGCCTTGCGCGAAACCATCGACAAGCTGCGCGACAAACTTGGCTCGGCGGTGTTGCTGTTGGGCGCGGTGGAAGGTGAAAAGGTGGCGCTGGTGGCGGGTGTGACGGCAGATCTCACCGCCAAGGTGAAGGCCGGCGAACTGGTGGCCTTCGCTGCCGCCCAGGTGGGCGGAAAAGGGGGGGGGCGTGCGGACATGGCCCAGGGCGGCGGCACCCAGCCGGACAAGCTCGATGCCGCGCTGTCGGCGGCGGCCGATTGGATCGCCGTGCGGCTGTGAGCGCGGCCTGGGCGGAGCGCAGCCATGGCGGCGCCCGCGGCATCCAACTAACCTGCGGACCTTGCGTGTCCGCCTTTGTGAGGAGGGGACACATGAACAGGTTGTACAGCATCGTTGTGCTGGCGGGTCTGTTGGCCGCAGCGCCCGCGGTGGCTCAGGAAGCGCCGCTGCTTTCCACCCGGCAATCGATCCGCATTGCGGCACCGCCGGAGGTGGTGTGGTCGTACGTGGGCGACTTCGGTGGCATCGCGCGCTGGTTCAAGGTCATCGACTCGAGCCGGCTGGTGTTCAAGAGCCGTAACGAGCCCGGCGCGATCCGCGAGCTCGTGCGCCGAAACGGCACGCGTGTGCGCGAGCAACTGGTGGATCTGGATCCCTGGCGCCGGTCGCTGTCTTATACCTATGCAGATGGTGCCGTCATGGCCGCCGACTACCTGGCCACCATCACCGTGAACGAGGTCGGCGAGGGCGCCAGTGAAGTGCTGTGGGAAGGCCGCTTCCGGCGCCTGGACTATGGCACCGACCCAGCGCCGCCCGGGCAGGAGGATGCCACCGTGACGGGGTTCTTCGAGACGGCCTACAAGCGCGGTCTGGATGCCCTTAAGGAGACGGTGGAGCAGCGCTGAGGGCGGTTTTCACCGCCCGCTCGGGCTGGCAAGGCTAGGGGGTGTCGCCGATCTTGTTGGCCCAGGCAATGGCGGCGAGATTGGCTTCGCTGACGCTGTCGGCGTTCAGGAAGGCGATGCGTTGCACCTGCGCGGCCACTTCCGCGGCACGGGTCTGCTCCAGCGCCTCCACCAGCAGCAGCAAATCGCCCAGCAAGCCGGTGCGGTCCAGCAGGGCGATACGCACCTCGTCAGGCAGTGACAAGCCCTTGAGGATGTCGGTCAGCGGCATGGCGAGCAGCGCGCTCACCAGCGACATGATGCCGGTGAGGAATGCCTGGTCGCACAGCGACGCCGGCGTCCTCGTCGACTGGGCCGCCAGCAGTTCCATGAGCTTGCCGCGCGTGGAGGCGAGCACCAGCAGAGGACTGGGAAAGCGCGCATCCGGTGAGCTTGAGAGGCCGAACAGCAGCAACTGCAGCCAGCGCTGGAACTGGCTGCGACCCAGCATCATCAGCGCCTGGGACAGGGAGGTGATGCGCGTGCGGCCGCCCAGCGCCACCGAGTTCACCAGCCGCAGCAGGTTGATGGACAGGTCGGGATTGTGCTTGAGCACCTGTTCGAGTTGCGCGCCAGGCGCTTCGCGAATCACCATGCCCATCAGCTGCATGATGGCGGTTTCGGCGTGGGACAGGCGCTTGCCCTTGAGCACCGAGGGGCGGGCGAAGTAGTAGCCCTGGAACAGTTCGAAGCCCAGGTCCCGGCAGCGGTCTCCCTGCTCGCGGCTGTCCACCTTTTCGGCCAGCAGCTTCACGGGGAAGCGGCGCAGCCGCCGCGTGACCTCGGCCAGGCGCCCGGGCGCCATGTCCTTCACCTCCACCTTCACCACGTCGATCACCGGCAGCACCTCGGTGTACTGCTCTTCGTGGCCGAGGTAGTCGTCCAGCGCAAGCTGGAAGCCCATGGTCTTGAGCTGCTTGAGCCGCGCCACCAGCGGCGCGTCGATGCGCACCGTTTCCAGCAGTTCCAGCACCACGCGATCGCGCGGCAGCAACTCGATCACCTCGCTCATGATCAAGGGTGCGGAGAGGTTGATGAAGCCCGTGTAGCGGCCCAGCACCGCCTCCACACCCAAATCGGAGAAGGCGTGGTTGATCACCGTGGCCGATGCGAGCAGATCGTCCTCGATGTGCGCGCCGTTGAACTGGCTCGAGCGGAACAGCAACTCGAAGGCGACCAGGTTCTGGTCCCGGTCGAGGATGGGTTGTCTGCCGAGAAAGACCTCCTGGAAGGCCATTAGGGAGCGAAATCGCCTGCTTCAGTAGGGGAGCTTCGCTCCGGGGGCCACGCCGAGGATCGCGCGCCGGAAGTCGTGCTGGATGCGTTCCAGGGCGGTTGCGTCGTCGGCCTCGAAGCGCAGCACGATCACCGGTGTGGTGTTGGAAGCGCGGGCGAGTCCGAAGCCGTCGGCGTACTCCACCCGCACACCGTCGATGGCAATCACTTCGCGGGCGCCGTCGAAGCGTGCCTCGTGTTGCAGCTTGGCGATCAGGGCATGGTTCTCGCCCTCGGCCAGGGGTATTTGCAACTCGGGGGTGTTGAGGGAGTCGGGCAGCGACTCCAGCGTTGCTCCCGGATCGGCACTGCGGGACAGGATCTCCAGCATGCGGGCGCCGGCGTAGAGGCCATCGTCGAAGCCGTACCAGCGCTCCTTGAAGAACACGTGGCCGCTCATCTCGCCAGCCAAGGGCGCGCCGGTTTCCTTGAGCCGCGCCTTGATGAGCGAGTGTCCGGTGCGCCACATCATGGGCTCGCCGCCATGCTGGCGGATCCAGGGCGCCAGGTTGCGGGTGCACTTCACGTCGAAGATGATGCCCGCGCCGGGGTTGCGCTCCAGCACGTCGGCGGCGAACAGCATCAGCTGCCGGTCAGGGTAGATGATGCGGCCGGATTTCGTGACCACCCCCAGCCGGTCTCCGTCACCATCGAAGGCAAAGCCCAGTTCGCCGTTGTCTTCGAGCGCCGCGACCAGATCGCGCAGATTGTCGGGCTGGGACGGGTCGGGATGGTGGTTGGGGAAGCTGCCGTCCACCTCGCAGAACAACTCGGTGACGCGGCACCCCAGGCGGCGGAACAGCTCGGGCGCAAAGGCGCCCGCCACGCCATTGCCGCAGTCCACCACCAGGTTCATGGGCCGGGCGAGCTTCACATCGCCACAGACCCGCTGCAAGTAGGCCTCGCCCACCTCGGCCTCGGACATGGAGCCGCTGCCCGAGGCGAACGCGGCCGCCTCGATGCGGCGGCGCAAGCCCTGGATCGCCTCGCCGGCGATGGCATCGCCGGCCATCACCATCTTCAAGCCGTTGTAGTCGGGCGGATTGTGGCTGCCGGTGACCATGATGCCGGAGCCGGTGCCCAGATGATGGGTGGCGAAGTACAGGATCGGGGTGGTGACCCGGCCCACGTCCACCACATCAGCGCCGGCGGCACGCAGTCCACGCGCCAGGGCGGCCGACAACTCCGGCCCCGACAGGCGCCCGTCTCGTCCGATGGCCACCCGGGGCGTACCCTTCGCAAGGGCTTCGGTGCCGAAGGCGCGGCCCACCAGTTCGACGGTGGCCGGTGTCAGGCTGCGGCCGACAACGCCGCGAATGTCGTAGGCCTTGAAGATTTCACCGGGAACGGCAGCCATGGCATGGACTCGACAAGAAAAAGCAATTATCCCACGGCACATCCTGGTGATCCGGGTGCATCATGCTGGGGCGCCGCTTCAAAGAAGGCGAGCAGCCGCTCGGGCAGCCAGCGCAGGTGACCCGGGAAGGGGCCCGATACGAATCCCACGTGGCCCCCTTGCGCGGGTTGCTCCATCAGCACGCGGGGCGACACCTGGGCTGGTGGCGGCAGGTGCCTGGCCGGCAGGAACGGGTCGTTGCGGGCATTGATCACCAGCGTGGGCACCGCCACATGCATGAGGTCGGGCTTGCTGCTCGCGCGCCGCCAGTAGTCGAGGACGTCGGCGTAGCCGTGCACCGGGGCCGTGAACAGGTTGTCGAACTCGTCGAAGCTGCGCGCCCGCGCCATGGAAGCCCGGTCGAAAAGTCCCGGATGACGTTGCAGTTTCGCCAAGGTCTTGGGCTTGAGAGTGCGAAGAAACTCCCGTGTGTAGAAACGGTTGAAGCCACGGCGAAGCGCGGCGCCGGCGGCCACCAGATCGATCGGCGCGCACACCGCCGCTGCCGCGCTCACAAGGGCTGTTGCCGCCCAAGACTCTCGACCAAGCCACTTGAGCAGCGCATTGCCGCCAAGGGAAACGCCGGCCGCGTAGATCGCGTGGGGCGCCTCGCCGCGCAACCGTTCCAGGATCATGCCGATCTCGTCGGCATCACCGGAGTGGTAGGCGCGCGCAAGCCGGTTGGGTGAACCGCTGCAGCCGCGGAAATGGGGCACCACACCACGCCACCCGCGTTCGCGCACGGCTGCCATGAGCGCGGCAGCGTAGGGGCTTCCCGAATTGCCCTCCAGCCCATGGAACAGCACCACAAGCGGCGCATCGGTTGGCCCATCCATCCAGTCCAGGTCGATGAAATCGCCGTCGTGCAGTTCCCAGCGGGTGCGCCGATAGGGTGGAGGGCGCGGGCGCAGCGCCAGAGCAGGATAGACGGTTTGCAGGTGGGGCCCGGGCAGCCACCAAGGCGCGCGGTAGGGGACCATGCCAGGCGTCAGTGGAGCGTGCGCTCGGGATCGCCGCGGGGCGGGGTATCGGTGCCGGACGGGTCGGATTCTTCTCCGGCGCCAGCAGGCGACGATGCCGGTTGCGGTGAGGCGTGATGCATCCACAGTTGCCAGCCTTCCGGCCCGCGGCGAAACACGTTGGTGGCAACCACTGCAACCGATCCACGTACGCCGCGCAATCCGATGTGCTCAATCACGCAGCGTATTGCCAGGTCCGGCGTGTTGGTGCCCACGCATTGGGCCACGCGAAAGCGCAGTTGCCCGCTACCGGCAAAGATGCGCTGCCAGGATTCGCGCACTTGCGCGAATCCCACGTGCCGCTCGCCCCCGGGATGGACGCACACCACGGTTGGGTCGTCGCGCCACAACAGCATCATGGCTTCCAGGTCACCGGCTTCAAAAGCTGCATAGAAGGCGGTTTCCGCCGCTTCGGCGGACGGCGGGAGGGCGGGGGGGCTCATCACGGGCACAGGGCTTGATCGGCAAGCGCAAGCACGGCGTTGGGTTCGAGGTCTTCGAGGCAACGCTGGTGCATCAGGGGACAGGTGCGCTGAAAGCAAGGGCTACAGGGCATCGCATGGCGCGCCACCCGAGCCCGGTTGGACAGCGGGGGCGTGAAGTCGGGGGAACTGGAGCCGAACAAGGCGACCGTTGGCCGGTCCAGCGCCGCCGCCACGTGCATCAGGCCCGAGTCGTTGGTAACCACGAGTTGGGCGAGGGCCATCAGATCCACGGCCTGCGCGAGATCGGTACGCCCGGCAAGATCGGCCACGCCGGACAGGCCCGCACAGCCGGCCAGAATCTCGCGTGTCACCTGCGCATCCTTCGCTGAGCCCATCAGCCACACCTGCATACCGCGGTCGGCGAGGGCACGGGCGACAGTCACGAAGTGCCTCACGGGCCACCTCTTGGCCGGACCGAACTCTGCGCCGGGGCAAAGCACCGCGCACGGCTGATCGGCAGCGAGCCCCAGGCGGACCGCCAGCGCCCGGCCAGCGGCGGGGTCGGCCAACAGCCGGGGCTCGGGCAACGGTCGGGGCAGGGGTTCCAATGGTTCCAGCGCGAGCGTGGCGAATCGCTCCACCATGAGGGGCAGTGCATTCGGGTCGAGGCGGCGGGCGTCGTTGAGCAGCCCATGCCGGAATTCCCCGATCCAGCCAGTGCGGCGAGGGATCGCCGCAAACGCTGGAATCAGCGCCGACTTCCAGCTATTGGGCAGGACCAGGGCGCGGGCATAGCCGGCCGCGCGCAGCGCGCGGCCCAGGCGGTAGCGATCCCCCAGCGCCAGGACGCCGTGGCCAAAGGGGGATGCGATGCCGTGGCGCACACCGGGAATGCGGGTGGCAAGCGGCAGCACCCATCCGGGTGCGAGCACATCCACTGGTGGCGGTTCCGGGCCTGCGGTGAGAAGGTTCACCATGGGTGCGGTCAACACCATGTCCCCAACCCAGTTGGGGGCAACCACCAGCACCGGCCCCTGCGTTGGACTCACCGGTCACGACCTGGGGTCAATGCCCGGGCCGCACCTGCCCCTTGAGCCTGAAGCGGGTGCCGCAGTACGGGCAAAGGGCCTCGCCGCTTTGCTCGATGGGGAGATAGACGCGCGGGTGTGCGTTCCACAATGACGTGCCAGGGGTGGGGCAGTGCAATGGCAGGTCGGCCTCTGTCACTTCCACAGGGTTTTCGAGGTTGCGGCTCTGGTCTGCTTCCACCGGCTGTCTCAAACGAAGGACAGCCAGTCCAGATGTGACTCCGACCTGGCGTTGACCGCGTCGAAGAAACGGGCCTGCAGTTGCGCGGTAATGGGCCCGCGTCCCCCCTGGCCGATCGTGCGATTGTCCAGTTCGCGGATCGGTGTCACCTCCGCCGCGGTGCCGGTGAAGAACGCCTCGTCGGCAATGTAGATGTCGTCGCGCGTCATCCGCCGGGAACGAACCTCGTAGCCCGCCTCTGCGGCGAGCCGGATGACGGTGTCTCGGGTGATGCCCACCAGCGCCGAGGTGAGTTCCGGTTCGTAGATGCGACCGTCCTTGACGACGAAGAGGTTCTCCCCGGCGCCTTCCGCCACGAAACCGTCCACATCGAGCAGCAGCGCCTCGTCGTAGCCGTCCCCGGTGGCTTCGAGGTTGGCCAGGATGGAGTTGGCGTAGGTCGCCGCGAATTTGGCGCGTGCCATGGTGACGTTGATGTGATGCCGCGCATAGGAGGATGTCTTGACGCGGATACCCCGCTCCAGACCCTCCGCACCGAGGTAGGCTCCCCAAGGCCATGCAGCGATGGCCACGTGCACGGTCGCACCCCGCGGTGAAACGCCCATCTTCTCCGCGCCGTAAAAGGCGATGGGACGGATGTAGCAAGAGGCAAGCCCGTTGGCCCGCACCGTTTCCAGGCAAGCCTTCACGAGAGTTTCCCGATCAAAGGGCAGCTTCATCATGTAGATGTGGGCGGAATCGAACATACGATCGATATGCTCGCGAAGCCGGAACACCGCCGTGCCCCTTGAGGTATCGTACGCACGCAAACCCTCGAATACCGCAAGGCCGTAGTGCAGCGAGTGGGTGAGCACGTGCGTTGAGGCTTCCCGCCAAGGGACGAGCTTGCCGTCGTACCAGATGACTCCGTCCCGGTCGGCCATTGACATGGCGCGTGACTCCCTCGAAAAAAAACGGCATTCTAGCCGAAGGGTGTAACGCACTGCCGGTCGGGTTCGCCTTGGGCGGCAAACCCGAGGCGCACGGAAATGGTGCCGGCCCTGCCGTCGAAGACGCGGGGACACCGCAGCCGCCCTCCGGTGCGGGCACGTCGTCCCAGCAATGCAGCCGTTTCATTCGGATAATTGCAGCACGCAATCGTGGATTCAGGCTCTTCCCCACCAGCGCCCCCGCCGCGCAGATCGTGGCTTCAGCGCGTCAGCGACCAAGCCTTCGAGGCCTCCGACACCGAAGATCAGCGGATTCGAAAATCGCTGCTGCTGTTCGCAACGGGGCTGATGAATCTTGCCGCAGCACTTTGGGCGTTGCTTTA
>JBIIUM010000138.1:0-8404 GCA_044339985.1 Burkholderiales bacterium
CTGCCACGCCGTGGCAAGCGCGCCAGCGGCGTCCCGGCGGGCGTCTTTTTCCATCTCCGCCCCTTGAGCATGGCGCAGCACGGGGCGCGGATGCCACCATCCGGGAGTCGGCAGTGAGGCGCATCGCTGTCGTGGGTTCCGGCGTCGCCGGACTCTCCTGCGCATGGCTGCTGTCGCGCACCCATCGCGTGACGCTGTTCGAGGCCGATAGCCGCCCCGGTGGGCACACTCACACGGTGGATGTGGAAGTGGAAGGCAAGCGCTTCCCCGTGGATACGGGATTCCTGGTGTTCAACGACCGCACCTATCCCAATCTGTGCGCGTTGTTCAACCACCTGGGCGTGGTCACGGTGGCCAGCGACATGAGCTTCAGCGTGCGCATCGACGAGGCGCGTCTGGAATGGGCGGGCAGCAACCTCGCCACGGTATTCGCCCAGAAGCGCAACCTTGTGAAGCCCGAGTTTTGGGGGATGCTGAAGGATATCCTGCGATTCAACCGGACGGCCACGGCGGCGGTGCGTGCCGCCCGCCCGGTCACGGGCACCACGGGCGAGTTCCTCCAGGCGGGCGGCTATGGCCGGGCGTTCCGCGAGTGGTACTTGCTGCCCATGAGCGCAGCCATCTGGTCATGCCCCACTCGGCGCATGCTGGAGTATCCCGCCGGCACCTTCCTCAATTTCTGTCACAACCACGGCCTGCTGCAGGTCAGCGACCGGCCCTTGTGGCGCACCGTGTCCGGCGGTGGGCGGGAGTACGTGCGCCGGCTGCTCGCGGACCTGAGCGATGTGCGCCTGGCCACGCCGGTGGTGTCGGTCACGCGGCCCGCTGCTGGTGGCGTGGCGGTAGCCACTGCTGCCGGGGTGGAAGCCTTTGACGAGGTGGTGCTGGCGAGCCACAGCGACCAGTCGCTGGCCATGCTCTCCGACGCGGATGAGGCCGAGAGGAGCATTCTCTCGGCCGTGCGCTACCAGCCCAACGAGGCCTGGGTGCACACCGACGCCTCGCTGTTGCCCCGCCGCCGCGGCGCCTGGGCAGCCTGGAACTATCTGGCCGGCTCTCCCCAGGCTGACGGCCGGCCTGTGGCTGTGAGTTATCTGCTCAACAAACTGCAACCGATTCCCAGCCGTGCGCCGGTGATCGTCACCCTCAACCCGGTGGGGGAGCCGCGCGCCGAGTCGGTGCTGCGGCGAATCTCCTACGCCCATCCGGTGTTCGACCAGCCGGCCATCGATGCCCAGGAGCGGCTGGCGCGGATCCAGGGCCAGCGGCGGGTGTGGTTCTGCGGGGCCTGGACGGGTTACGGCTTTCACGAGGACGGCCTGCGCTCGGCTCTGCGGGTGGCCAATGCCCTGGGAGTGATGGCGCCATGGCAGCCTCAAGTCCTGGCCGCGTAGCGCCGCTGGTTTTTTTCGGCCGCGTCATGCATGCGCGGCTGCGGCCCAAGCCCAACGTCTTCAGTTACCGGGTTTGGTATGTGCGCGTGCCACTGTCGGGCTTGCACCTTCTGCGTTCGCCGCTGTTGTCGCTCGACCGCCCGGGGCTGTTTTCCCTGCGGACTCGCGACCACGGGCCGCGCGACGGCTCGCCGTGGCTGCCCTGGATACGCGCGTTGCTGTCCGAACACGGCATCCACCGGGCAGACGGCGAGATCTGGCTGCAATGCTTCCCGCGGGTGCTGGGCTACGTGTTCAATCCGGTGAGCTTCTGGCTCTGCCACGATCGCGATGGCGCCCTGCGCGCCGTGCTCTGCGAGGTGAACAACACCTTCGGCGAGCGTCACAACTACCTGCTGGCCCATGACGACCAGCGCCCCATCGCCGCGGGCGACGAGCTGCGCGCCCGCAAGGTGTTTCACGTGTCGCCCTTCTGCGACGTGGCGGGCGAGTATCGCTTCCGTTTCGGGGTCGACCCCCATGCCACCCTGCTGCGCATCGACCATGGCGATGCCTCGGGGCGGCTGCTCGTCACCACCCTGTCGGGGACCGGTCAGCCCGTTTCCAGGGCGGCCCTGCTGCGGGCGTTCTTCGCCTATCCTCTCATGACGGCGGTGGTGATCGGCCGCATCCACTGGCAGGCCTTGCGGCTCTGGTGGAAGGGCGTGCCATTTTTCTCCAAGCCGCTGCCCCCCGTGCAGGAGACCACAAGATGAAGCCCAACGATTTGCCCTCCATGCGACTGCCTGCCGCCGTCGCGGCTCCGGCCGTGCCGCGCAGCGCGCGGCTGCTGCTCGCGCTTCTCGATTGCCTCTCGGCTGGCCGCCTGGAACTGACCACGCCCGATGGGCGCATGCGCGTCTTCGAGGGCCGGACACCCGGTCCGCAGGCACACCTGCGCATCCACGACTGGAGCGCTTGCGCCGCCGTGCTGCGGTCGGGCGACATCGGTTTCGCCGAGAGCTTCAAGGCAGGCCACTGGGACACCCCGGATCTTGCTGGCCTGCTCACCCTGGCGGCCGTCAATCATGCGGCCCTGGGGAGGGCGATATACGGTCGCTGGTGGGGCTGGGCCTTGTACCGGATCCGGCACCTGCAGCGTACCAATTCCCGCGCGCAGGCGAAGCGCAACATCCACGCGCACTACGATCTGGGCAACGACTTCTACGGCCTGTGGCTCGACCCCAGCATGACCTACTCTGCCGCGTTGTTCGATGGCCAGCCCGAACTCACGCTCGAGCAGGCCCAGTTGCGCAAGTACGAGCGCATCGTCCAGCAGTTGGGGCTGCGGCCGGGGGCGCGGGTGCTGGAGATCGGTTGCGGCTGGGGCGGTTTCGCCGAGCATGCGGCGGGCGCCCATGGCTTGAACGTGCATGGCATCACCCTGTCGGCGCGGCAGCTCGAATGGGCCCGCGAGCGCATCGGCCGCGCCGGGCTCTCCGGGCGCGCCACCTTCGAGCTGCGAGACTATCGGGACCTGCGCGGCCGCTTCGACGCCATCGTGTCCATCGAGATGTTCGAGGCCGTTGGCGAGCGCTACTGGCCGTCCTATTTCCGCACCTTACGGGAGCGCTTGCAGCCCGGCGGCCGCGCGCTGGTCCAGACCATCACGATCGAAGAGGGGCTGTTCAACCGCTATCGCCGCGGCACCGACTTCATACAGCAGTACATCTTTCCCGGCGGCATGCTTCCCAGCCCGCGGGCGTTCCGCGATCATGCGGCCCGCGAGGGGATGTCCATCGGCGAAGTGAAAGCCTTCGGACCCGACTACGCAGAGACGCTGCGCCGGTGGCGGTCTACCTTCAATGCCCGCGCTTCGGACCTGCGGGCCCTGGGTTTCGATGAGCAATTCGCGCGGCTCTGGAACTTCTACCTCGCCTACTGCGAAGGTGGGTTCCGTGCAGGCACCATCGACGTGGTGCAGGCGGAGGTGGTCCATGCTTGAGCGCACTGTGCGATGGCTGGCGGTCGTGGCTTTGGCGGTGGCGGTCCTGTGGGCCGAAGCGGCGGGGATCGCGCCCTTGCCAGAGCCTCTCGCCACGGGTGACACCCAGTATCGCGTGCTGGGCAGCGGCAGGATGCGCTGGTTCGGTCTGCATCTCTATGACGCCGCGCTGTGGGTCAGCGGCCGCGAACATGGCTGGGATCAATCCTTCGTGCTCGACATCCGTTATGCGCGCGATTTTTATGGCGCGCGCATCGCCGAAGCCAGTGCCGACGAGATCAGGCGGCTGGGCAGCGGCGACCCCCGCCGCATCGATTCGTGGCGCGAACAGATGGCGCGCATCTTCCCCGACGTGCGCAAGGGCGAGCACATCACCGGGGTGTTCCGTCCCGGCCTTGGCGCCGAGTTTTTCTACCAGGGCCGCCCCCTGGGTACGGTGCGCGACGCCGATTTCGCCCGTGCCTTTTTCTCCATCTGGCTAGATCCGCGCACCCGCGAGCCGAAGTTGCGCGCGGCCTTGCTGGGCCAGCGGTGAGCGCGGTGGCGCTGTCCCGCGCGGGGCTTTGGTCCTACGCGGCGCTCGCACTGCCGCTGGCGATGGCGGCCCTGCCGGTGTATGTGCACGTGCCCAAGCTCTATGCCGATGACCTGGGGCTCTCGCTAGGCCTGGTGGGCGCCATTTTGCTTGCGGCGCGCCTGCTCGACGCCGTGCAGGACCCGCTGCTGGGTTGGTGGAGCGACCGTGCGGCCGGCACTGGCGGCGGCCGGCAGCGCTTCGTGGTGGCGGCGCTGCCGCTGCTGGGCTTGGGGGTTCTGGGACTGTTCAACCCGCCTGCGCTCGGCGCTGGCGCGCTGGCGGCGTGGCTGGCCGGATGCCTGGTGGTGGTCTATTTCGGCTTCAGCATGGCCTCCATCAGCTACTACGCATTGGGAGCGGAGTTATCCGCCGACTACCACGAACGCACCCGGGTGACGGCGGCGCGCGGTTCGCTCGCCGTGGCCGGGGTTCTGGTGGCTGCGGCGTTGCCGGCGCTGCTGGCGGGCGGCAAGCCTGAGGCCGCCGGACTGCGCGGCTTCAGCCTGCTGTTCGTGCCCGTGCTGCTGGTGGGCGCGGGGCTGATGCTGTTCGGCACCCCCAGGCCGCGTCAGGCAGCCGCGGCCCCCGTGGGGCTGCGCGACAGCCTGGCCGGGCCCCTGGCCAACGGCGGGTTCCGCTGGCTGGTGGCGGTTTTCGTGGTGAGCGGGGTGGCCTCCGCCATTCCCGCCACCCTGATCCTGTTCTACGTCCAGGATGTGCTGGGCCGTTCCGACCTCAACGGCGTGTTTCTCAGCCTGTATTTCCTGTTCGGCGCGGCGGGCATGCCTCTTTGGGTGGCGGCTGCGCGCCGCCTGGGCAAGAAGGGCGCCTGGCTGGCGAGCATGGCCATGAGTATCGTTGCCTTCGTCGGCGCCTTTGCCCTGGGCCCCGGCGATGCTGTTGCCTTCGGTCTGGTGTGCGCCCTGTCGGGCATTGCCTACGGTGCCGAGCTTGCCCTCCCGGCATCGATCCTGGCCGACGTGGCCGACCGCGACCGTGCCGCGGCGCCGCCCGACGGCGCCTACTTCGGCCTGTGGCAGTTCACCGAAAAGCTCAACCTGGCGCTGGCCGCCGGGCTGGCGCTGCCGGTGCTTGGCGCGCTCGGCTACCAGCCTGGCAGTCCCCAGGGCGCCATGGGCACCCTGTCCTTCATGTATGCCGCCGCGCCCTGCGCCCTCAAGCTCGTGGCAGTGGCGTTGCTGTGGGCCGCGCCCATCGAACGGCTGCGCTGGCAGCCCAATGTCTACCCGGGAGTCTCTTCGCCATGAAGCGCGTGATGCAATGGATTGCCGCGGTGCTGCTCGCCGCGGGTCTGACCGGCTGTGCCGGCGTGAAGCCCGAGGCCTACAGCAGCCAGACCCCCGTGCTGGATCTGGCGCGTTACTTCACCGGCACCATCGACGGCTGGGGCATGGTGCAAGACCGCTCCGGCAAGGTGCTGCGACGCTTTCACGTGGTGATCGAGGCCCGCTGGGATGGAGACACCGGCATCCTGGACGAATCCTTCGATTGGTCCGATGGCCGCAAGGAGAAGCGGGTATGGACGGTGCGCAAGGGTGCGGGCGGGCGCTACACGGGCACTGCCGGCGACGTGGTGGGCGAGGCGGCCGGCGTGGCCGCGGGCAACGCGTTGCAGTGGGTGTACGTGCTCAAGCTCCCCGAGGACCAGGGCGGCTGGCAGGTGGACGTGGACGACTGGATGTACCTGGTGGACGAGGCCACGTTGCTGAACCGTTCCACCATCAACAAGTTCGGCATCCGATTCGCCGACATCACCATCGGCTTCCGCAAGCGTTGATGCCGTGCCCCTGAACCCCCCCATCTCCTCCTGGCGAGAGCGGCGCGTCTGGGTGGTGGGCGCCTCCACCGGCATCGGCCGCGCCCTGGCCGAGGCCTTGCTCGCCCGCGGCGCGCGGGTGGCCGTGTCGGCGCGCCGCACCGGGCCCCTGAACGAACTGGCCCAGGCCCATGGCGAGGCCGTGGCCGTGCTGCCCCTGGACGTGACCGATGCCGGTCGGGTGCGGGACGCGGCCGAGGCGCTCGTGGCCCGCTGGGGCGGCTGCGACCTGGTGCTGTGCGTGGCCGGCAACTACCAGCCCATGCGCGCCTGGGAGCTGGACCTGCCGGCGGCGCGCCAGTTGGTGGAGATCAACATCATGGGTGTGTTCAACGTGGTGCACGCGGTTTTGCCCACGTTGCTCGCCCAGGGCGGCGGCGGCATCGGCATCGTGTCGAGCGTGGCGGGTTTTCGCGGCCTGCCGCGCAGCCTCGTGTACGGGCCCACCAAGGCGGCGCTCATCAATCTGGCCGAGGCGCTCTACCTCGACCTGCGCGGCAGGGGCCTGGCGGTGCACGTGATCAACCCGGGTTTCGTGAAGACTCCTCTCACCGATCAAAACGATTTCCAGATGCCGGCCCTCATCAGCGCCGAGGAGGCGGCCAACCACACGTTGCGGGGCATCGAGCGCGGCGCGTTCGAGATCCACTACCCCAAGCGCTTCACCCTGCTGCTCAAGCTGTTGCGTGTGCTGCCCTACCGCTGGTACTTCCCCATGATTCATCGCATCACGGGGCTATGAGCGGCGTCATGGACCTGGACGAGATCGTGCGCCGCTTCGAGTCGCTGCAGAAACATGAGGTGGCTCGCATGGGCGAGTTCTACACCGAGGATGCCTTCTTCAAGGACCCGTTCAACGAGGTCCGGGGCGTGGCGCACATCGAGGTGATCTTCCTGCGCATGTTCGACACCCTGCACGAGCCGCGCTTTCGCGTGGTGAACCGCATCGTCCAGGGCGAGCAGGCCATGCTGGAGTGGGATTTCACCTTCCGCATCCCCCGATGGCAGCCGCGGCGCCAGTGGTGCATTCGCGGCGCGAGCCACCTGCGCTTCGCACCCGACGGCCGTATCGCCTACCACCGCGATTTCTGGGACACGGGCGAGGAGCTGTACGCAAAACTGCCGGTGATGGGCGCGCTGGTGCGCTGGCTGCGGCGGCGCATGGGTTGACCATGACACCGCGCTACGACCGCGCGCTGGTATGGTTGCGCCGCGACCTGCGTGCCGAGGACCACGCGGCACTCCATCACGCCCTGCGCGAGGCGCGTGCGGTGCGCTGCGTGTTCGTGTTCGACACCGACATTCTCCATGCCTTGCCTTCACGCGCCGACCGCCGGGTGGAGTTCATCTGGCATGCCGTGGCGCAATTGCGCACGGCGCTCGAGGCCCTGGGTGGCGGCCTGGCGGTGCTGCATGGTCGCGCGCGCGAGCTGGTGCCGGCCCACGCCGCCGCCATTGGCGCCGACGCGGTGTACTGCGCCCACGACTACGAGCCCCAGGCCGTGGAGCGCGATGCAGCCGTGGAGCGCGCACTTCACCACAGCGGGCGGCGGCTGCACAGCTTCCGCGACCAGGCGGTATTCGAAAAGTCGGAGCTGCTCACGCAGGCGGGCAAGCCCTTCACCGTGTTCACGCCCTACAAGAATGCGTGGTTGAAGGCGCTGGACCCTGCCCGGCTGGCGCCCCTGGCCGTGGCGACCCATGCCGCCGCCTTCGAGCCCGAGCCGGCCGCGCCGCTGCCCTCGCTCCAGGCCATGGGCTTTGGCGAAACCAACCTCACTTCGCTGGCCTTGCCCCTGGGAGCCACGGGCGCGCGCCAGCTGTTCGAGGATTTTCGCGGCCGTATGGACGGCTATCGCGAGCGGCGGGACTATCCCGCCGTGCGCGGGCCTTCCTATCTGTCCGTGCATTTGCGCTTCGGCACCATCGGCGTGCGCGAACTGGCCCGCGAGGCCCATGCCCGCCGCGGCGAAGGCGCTGCCGCCTGGCTGTCGGAACTCATCTGGCGAGACTTCTACTTCCAGATCCTGTGGCACCACCCGCACGTGGTGGACGGCGCCTTCCGGCGCGAATTCGACGCCCTGCGCTTTCCCGATCACCCGGACCGGTTCGCCGCGTGGTGCGAGGGCCGCACCGGCTATCCCCTGGTGGATGCCGCCCTGCGCCAGCTCAACCAGACCGGCTACATGCACAACCGGCTGCGCATGGTGGCGGCCTCCTTCCTGGTGAAGGACCTGCATGTGCATTGGCGCCAGGGCGAGCGCTACTTCGCCGACCACCTCAACGACTTCGACCTGTCGGCCAACAATGGCGGCTGGCAGTGGGCCGCTTCCACCGGCTGCGATGCGCAGCCGTGGTTTCGCATCTTCAACCCTGTCACCCAATCGGAAAAGTTCGACGCCGACGGCCGTTTCATCCGGCTGTACGTGCCGGAGCTGGCAACGCTGCCCGCGAAGTTCGTCCACGCGCCGTGGACGCTGGCGCCTCTGGAACAGCAGGCGCTGGGCGTGGTGATCGGCCGCGACTACCCCGCACCGGTGGTGGACCACGCCACTGCGCGGGCGGAAACGCTGCGCTTGTTCGGGGCGATTCGGGAGGGGTGGTCCTAAGCC
>JBIIUM010000139.1:0-8371 GCA_044339985.1 Burkholderiales bacterium
AGCTTGATCTTCACCCATTCGATGGGGCGGTACTTGAGCGCGCTGATGGTCTCGTCCGAGCGGCGGGTCTCGATGGGCAGAAGGCGGATGTAAGGCTCCTCGGCGCCATCATGAAATATCTCCGTGGGACACATGGTGGTGCGACCGACGTCGGAGGGCAGCAGGCGCCGCTGGTAGTCGGAAAAGAAGATGGCGTTGATGAGCTCGGTCTTGCCGCGCGAGAACTCCGCGAGGAACGCCAGCACCATGCGGTCGCTGCGCAGGCTCTCGGCCAGTTCGTAGAGACGCAGGGAGCGCTGGATGTCCACGTGCCCATGCGCGTCCAGCCACGCGTGGAAATCCTCGATGCCCGAACGAAGCTGTTCGCGCCACTGCGAGTAGCGCGCCACCAGGTGTTCGAGGGGACTGGTCACGACTCTACCTCGCGGGTTCCGGCCGCGCGGGAGGGCGGCCAGCCCAATGCAGCGCGCCGTGGCGTTTCCCGAGGCATTCGCCTTCGAGCGCCTGGAGATCCCTCATCGCCTGATTCACTGTCCGATGGTCCATCGACTCGTCCGTTCGCTAGAACAGCCGCAGCAGGCTTTCGAGCCAAGCCAGGGGAACCATGATCACGAGCTGGCACGCCACCAGCACAAAAAGCGGCGAAAGGTCCACATCGCCCAAGGGGGGTATCCAGCGGCGGAATGGGCTGAGAAGCGGGCGGGTGAGGGCACTCAACACTGGTGCCAATGGACTGCCCCCGGGAGAAATCCACGACAACAGGGCCTGTACGACCGTGGCTCCAATGATGATGTAGAGCCCTAGCCGAACGAGGTTCAGTACCGCCAGCAAGGAAAGACGCAGCATGGGCAGGTCGCCGTGAAGGTCGGCGCCCCTCACCATCAGCACCGCCAGCAGCAGCACGAACTCCGCCAGCCAGGCGAGCACCAGGCTGGACAAATCCAGGCCCCAGAGGCCGGGGATCACTCGGCGCGCTGGCCGAACCACGAAATCCGTCAAGGCGGCAACGAAGTGCGAGAGCTGGTTGCGCGCCGGCGCGCGCACGAGCTGCAGCAGGAATCGCAGCAGCAGCGCCAGCGAGAACAGGCCGAGGAAGGTCTCGAGGACAAACACCACTGCTTTGGCGAACAGCATGTGGATCACTCCCTGCCGGCGGCTTCGCCAAGCTCCCGGGCCCGCGCTTCGGCAGCTTCCACGGCCTGGATCACCGCCGCCTTGACACCCCGAGTCTCCAGCACCGAGAGGGCTCGCTCGGTGGTGCCACCGGGGGATGTGACACGCTGCCTGAGCACTGCCGCGCTGTCCTCGCTGGCCTCGGCGAGCTTGCCGGCGCCCAAAACCGTTTCCACCGCCAGAAGACGGGCTTCATCGAGTGCGAACCCGAGCTTTTCGGCTGCCTCCTGCATGGCCTCCATGAGGTAGAACGCGTAAGCCGGACCGCTGCCCGAGACGGCGGTGGCCGCGTCGATCATGGATTCTGCTGCCACCCACAGCACCTTGCCGCCGGCCTCCAGCAGCGCCGTCACGGCCTCACGCTGTGCGCCCGATACTCCAGGCAGCGCGCATGCCACCGACACTCCCGCCCGCACCAGTGCCGGGGTGTTGGGCATGACCCGCACGATGCGCTCGTGACCACCCAGCCAACGGGCCAGATCTGCCATGCGCACCCCGGCCGCTACGCTCACCACCAGACGATCCACGCACAGCGGCGCGGCGGCGGTAGCCACGGCGCGAAGCTGCTGGGGCTTGACCGCGAACAGCAGGCAATCGGATCCTGCCGCGGCCGCCGCCGGATCGGCGCTGGTGAAGACGCCGAAGCGTTCATCGAGGCGCTTGCGCGCCCCGGCATCCACCTCGGCCACCCGCACGTGGGAGGCGGGCCAGCCGCGCGCCAGCATGCCTCCGATCAGGGCGGAGGCCATGTTGCCTCCACCCACAAAGGTGACCTTCATCGTCACGATTCGGTCACCCCGTGCCTCAGCGTCCTTCGGCCATTTTCTTCACGTTCTGCAATCCGGCCTGGTAGGCCCCCGCCAGGAACTTGCCCACCGCGCGGTCGTCGTTCTCGGCAGTGGCACCGTCACGCGCCTTTCGCCGCCAACTCGCCATCCACGCCAGTTCACTGCGATTCTCGGCGATGGACAGCACCCGCACCGTGGACAGGTAGTCCACCACGGGCAAGGGCGATTCGATGATCTTGTACTGCATCGACTGTCCCACGTTGTCGAAGGAGAGCAGCTCCTCGGTGAACTTCGGGCCGTCCTTGATGGTGAGTTCGCGGATCGAACCAACGCTCAGCCCGCCGGCGATGATCTTCGTGGCGGAGAACACGGGATGCCACGTGTGAAGGCCGTCCCAGCCCTTGACCATGTCCCACACCTTGTCCGCCGGGGCGTCGATCACGACGGCCTCGTAGGTGCTCTGCGATTGCCACTGGGCAGAGGCTGCCGTGGCAACCATGGCGAGCAGCGCCGCGCAGGCCACTTGGATGATTTTCATTGAGTAGTCTCCCTGGTTCTTGCGTGAAATGGCACGCCATGAGTGGCGCGCCCGCTGGCAACCGCCAGTCGGCCCTTGAGTATAGGCGATCGCCAGTACCTGCCTGAACCCGTTCAGGCTGCCATGGGCCGCGCGCCGAAGATCGCCCGGCCCACCCGCACCAGCGTTGCGCCCTCGGCGATGGCCAGCTCGAAGTCGTCGCTCATTCCCATGGACAGGGTGTCCAGGGCCAACCCGCAGGCGTTGAGACCCTCCAGCAACTGGTGCAACGTGCGAAAACGCGCACGTAACAGCGCCGCATCCCCCGTGGGCTCTGGGATGGCCATCAGGCCGCGCAGCCGCAGCCCTGGCAAGGCAGCCACCGCCGTTGCCAGCGCCGGCAGGCCCTCGGCCTGCACCCCGGCCTTGCTGACTTCACCGCTGACATTGACCTGCAGGCACACTTGCAAGGGAGGCAATCCCGGCGGACGCTGCGCTGCCAGGCGCTCGGCGATCTTCAGCCGGTCGATGGAATGCACCCAATGGAAGTGCTCCGCCGCGAGACGCGTCTTGTTGCTCTGCAGCGGCCCGATCAGGTGCCACTCCAGACCCAGCGGCGCCAGCTCGGCCGCCTTTGCGGCGCCCTCCTGGGCGTAGTTCTCGCCAAACGCCCGCTGACCCGCCAGGGCAGCTTCCCGGATGCGCTCGGCAGCCACGGTCTTCGTGACCGCCACCAGCGCCACAGAGGCAGGATCACGGCCAGCGGCCCGGGCCGCCGCAGCAATGCGCCCGTGCACAGCTTGCAGCCCTTCCGCCACGAATCCCATAATGACCTTTGTTCGCTGCCCGCACGGACCAAGGTTGGCATGGTCCTGGCTTGCCGCCCCCCCGTTACGAGCAGCTTCAGCCGCTCCCGAAAGAGCAAGGATACTGGATGGACATCTCCGAGCTTCTCGCCTTTGTCGTGAAGAACAAGGCCTCAGACCTGCACCTGTCGGCAGGCCTGCCCCCCATGATCCGCGTTCATGGTGACGTACGGCGCATCAACCTGCCGCCCTTGGAGCACAAGGACGTGCACGCCTTGGTCTACGACATCATGAGCGACTCCCAGCGCAAGCACTACGAAGAAACGCTGGAGTGCGATTTTTCCTTCACCATCCCCAACCTGGCACGCTTCCGCGTCAACGCCTTCGTGCAGCATCGCGGCGCAGGTGCGGTGATGCGCACCATTCCCTCCAAGGTGCTGAGCCTCGAGGACCTGAAGGCCCCGGCCATCTTCAAGCAGATCGCCCAGCAGCCGCGCGGCATCGTGCTGGTGACCGGCCCCACGGGCTCGGGCAAGTCCACCACCCTGGCGGCCATGGTGAACGACATCAACGAGAACGAGTACGGCCACATCCTCACGGTGGAAGACCCCATCGAGTTCGTGCACGAGCCCAAGAAGTGCCTCATCAATCAGCGTGAGGTGGGGCCGCACACCTTGTCGTTCTCCAACGCCCTGCGATCGGCGCTGCGCGAGGACCCGGACGTGATCCTGGTGGGCGAGATGCGCGATCTGGAAACCATCCGCCTCGCCATGACCGCAGCGGAGACCGGCCACCTGGTGTTCGGCACGCTGCACACCAGCTCCGCGGCCAAGACGGTGGACCGCATCATCGACGTGTTCCCGGCGGCGGAAAAGGAAATGGTGCGCGCCATGCTGTCGGAGTCGCTGCGCGCGGTGATTTCCCAGACGCTGCTCAAAACCAAGGAAGGCAGCGGCCGCGCCGCCGCCCACGAGATCATGGTGGGCACCCCCGCCATCCGCAACCTCATCCGCGAGAACAAGGTGGCGCAGATGTACTCAGCCATCCAGACCGGGCAGCAATACGGCATGCAGACCCTCGACCAGAATCTGCAGGTGCTGGTGCAGCGCGGCATCGTTTCCGCGAACGAGGCGCGCTCGAAAGCCGCCAACAAGGATCTTTTCCCGGGCTGAGGCCCATTCCGCCCAAGAGACGCACCATGGAAAACGATCAGGCACAGAAATTCATCAACGACCTGCTGCGTGTGATGGTGGCCAAGAAAGCCTCCGACCTGTTCATCACGGCGGGTTTTCCGCCCGCCTTGAAGCTCGACGGCAAGATGACACCGGTGTCCAACCAGAGCCTCACGCCGGTGCACACCGCCGCCTTCGCCCGGGCGGTGATGAACGACAAGCAGGCCGCGGAATTCGAGCGCACCAAGGAGTGCAACTTCGCCATCAACCCGCCGGGCATCGGCCGCTTCCGTGTGAACGCCTTCGTGCAGCAGCAGCGCGTGGGGCTGGTGCTGCGCACCATCACCACCACCATTCCGCGCGTCGACGACCTGGGGCTGCCCCCGGTGCTCAAGGACGTGGTGATGAACCAGCGCGGCCTGGTGATCCTGGTGGGCGGCACGGGCTCGGGCAAGTCCACCACCCTGGCCGCCTTGATCGGCTACCGCAACGAGAATTCCTACGGCCACATCATCACCATCGAAGACCCGATCGAGTACGTGCATGAGCACAAGAACTGCCTCATCACCCAGCGCGAAGTGGGCGTGGACACCGAATCCTGGGAGATGGCCCTCAAGAACACCCTGCGGCAGGCGCCCGACGTGATCCTGATCGGCGAGATCCGCGAGCGCGAAACCATGGAGCACGCCATCGCTTTCGCCGAAACCGGCCACCTCTGCCTGGGCACGCTGCACGCCAATAGCGCCAACCAGGCGCTGGATCGCATCATCAACTTCTTCCCCGAGGAGCGCCGCGCCCAGTTGCTCATGGACCTATCGCTCAACCTCCGGGCGCTGGTCTCCCAGCGCCTCATCCCCAAGAAAGAAGGCAAGGGGCGCGCCGCCGCCATCGAGATCCTGCTCAACTCGCCGCTCATCTCCGATCTCATCTTCAAGGGCGAGGTGCACGAGATCAAGGAAATCATGAAGAAGTCGCGCGAAGCCGGCATGTGCACCTTCGACCAGGCGCTGTTCGAGCTGTACGAAGCGGGGCAGATCAGCTACGAGGACGCCATGCGCAACGCCGACTCCATGAACGAGTTGCGTCTGGCCATCAAGCTGCACGGCCACGAGTCCAAGAAAAAGGACTTCGTTTCCAGCGTCGACCACCTCAACATCGCCTGAGCCTCAGGGGGCCCTGTTCGCCCCCGGCCGTCCCGCCACCATGAAGTACTCGAACAGGCGACACGCCAGCGCGCCGTTGTAGAGCGGGAGGCGACGCTGCGCCTTGAGGCCGATGTGCCTGGCCAGGTCCATGTCGGCGGACAGAAAGCAGGCGCGCCAGCCGGCATAGCGCTGCTTGAGCCTATCCCCCCAGGCGGGATAGGCGGCCGCCAGCGCCTCACGATCGCCCACCCGCACACCATAGGGCGGATTGGCCACCAGCAGGCCCGGCGGCGCGGGAGGGTCGATCTCGAGGAACGCGCCGTGCAGCAAGTGCACCTGCCCGGCCACGCCGGCCTCGGTACAGTTGGCTCGCGCCATGGCCACCGCGGCCGGATCGCTATCGGCCCCGACGATGACCCCGCAAGAGGCGAGCGAGCCGGGGGCGGGCGCTGGCGCGCGCAGCGACTCCCACAACTCCGGCTGGAAAGCGCGCAGGTGCTGAAACGCAAAGCCGCGCCCCGCCCCCGGGGGGATTCCTGCCGCTATCTGCGCGGCCTCCACCAGGAAGGTGCCGCTGCCGCACATGGGGTCGAACAGCGTGGTGCCGGGCGCCCACCCAGCGAGCCGCAGGATGCCGGCGGCGAGGTTCTCCCGGAGGGGCGCCTCCACGGCATGCTTGCGCCACCCCCGCTTGAACAGCGCCTCGCCGGAGGTGTCCAGATAGAAGAGCACCTCGTCGGCGGTGAGAAAGGCGTGAATCCGCATGCCCGGCCGGGAGGTATCCACGTAAGGGCGGCGCCCGGCCGCGGCGCGGAAGCGATCGCACACCGCGTCCTTGATGCGCAGGGTGACGAACTCCAGGCTGCGCAGCGGGCTGCGCACCGCCGTGACTTGCACGCGAATGGTGAGGTCCACGGGGAACCACGCCGGCCAGTCGAGCGCGAGCGCCGCCTTGAAGACGTCCTCCTCGCCGCGGTAGCGGGCACGGCCCACGCGCCACAGGATGCGGCTGGCGATGCGGCTGTGAAGGTTGGCGCGGTAGCAATCGCTCCAGTCGCCCTGGAAGTGCACCCCGCCGGAAGCGTGGGCGGTAGCGGCAATTCCCAGTTCGGCGAATTCGGCCGCCAGGGCGTCTTCAAGGCCTCCGGGGCAGGCTGCGAAAAACAGTGGCGCGGGCTTCGCCGCGGCACGGGCGCTGGGCGCAGCCTCGCGCTCGCGGGCAGGCTGCGCCACCACGGGCGGCAGCGGCGCCTTGCCCTTGACTGGCGCGGCCCGCGCAGCCGCTGCGGCGCGGCGCGGAAATGCCGCCTTCGAAGCGCGGGCGCCGCGCTTTGAGGTACCGTCCGTATCGGTGGAGGCAGGGCGCGCACGCACGCGCAGGATGGGTCTGTCAGCCATGGGCCCGATTATGGCCCGGTCGGCGGATCAGGCAGCGCGGGAATGCGGACGAAAATCTCCACCGCCAGCTTGCGGCGGTGGTTGCGGTAACGCGCCAGTTCCACGATCCGCGCCTCCAGCCGCTGGCCCCGGTCGAGTTGGCGCGCCACGTCGGCATTGTCGTTGCGCGGCAAGTAGCCCAGCACACGCCCGCGCCAGTCCACGCGCACCGCCTGCGGGTCGTGGGCGTTGTCCCCCTCGCGCACCAGTTCGAGGGCATCGCCCGCGGCGAGCCCGGTCCACACCGCCTTCGCCTCGTGATGGGCAAGACCGGCCACCAGCACGGTCTGCAGCAGCACGCGGGCGCGCGGCTCATCGGCGGCGGCAGCGGCACCCAGCAATGCCACCGCGAGCAGCAGCCAACGCCTCGCAGGCAGCAGGGCGCGACGGGCGCCCGTCGCCATGCCTCGCGGGCGCGATAGCGGCGCTGCATTGCATGACAACGGCGGCGGAGAGGACATGAGACTGGCCTGCGCGAAACCCCGGCGACCCTAGGCGGGCCACCCGCCGTCGTCAACCTCGCACCCTCACGGCGCCAGCGGATGCAGGCGGTAGAACAACCGTTTGACCGCCTCCACCAGCAGCAGATAGGCAAGGGTCATGAGAGCGAGGACCGCGTAGAAGCCCGCCGGCGGTGCAACCAGGCCGAACCACGCCGCCGCCGGGGTGAGCGGCAGCACCAGCGCCAGCGCCACCACCGCCAGCGCCGCCGCTGCGAGCCTGGGGTCGGGGCGGCTTGCCAGCGGGTTGCCGCGGGTGCGGATGACGAAGATCACCAGCACCTGGGTGGCCAGGGATTCCACGAACCAGCCGGTGCGAAACAGCGCCTCGCCGGCCTGCAACCAGTGCAGCAGCACCCAGAAGGTGAGGAAATCGAACAGCGAGGACACCGGCCCCACCACCCACATGAAGTCACGGATGAAGCGCATGTCCCAGCGGCGCGGACGGCGCAGTTCCGGCTCGTCCACGCGGTCGGCGGGAATGGGCAGCTCGGACAGGTCGTAGAGCATGTTGTTGAGCAGCACCTGGGCCGGCAGCATGGGCAGGAAGGGCAGCGCCACCGAGGCCGCGGCCATGCTGAACATGTTTCCGAAGTTGGAGCTGGTACCCATCATGATGTACTTCATCACGTTGCCGAAGGTGCGGCGCCCCTCCAGCACGCCGTCGTGAAGCACGTGCAGGTCCTGCCGCAGCAGGATCATGTGGGAGCTCTCGCGGGCGATGTCGGCGGCGCCCTGCACCGATATGCTCACATCGGCGGCATGCAGCGGCGGGGCGTCGTTGATGCCGTCCCCGAGATAGCCTACCACCCGGCCCTCGGCCTTCAGGACCT
>JBIIUM010000140.1:0-8363 GCA_044339985.1 Burkholderiales bacterium
CCTCCAGGTGGCTTGCGCGCAGGATCGCGGTCTCCGGCACGAAGCGGCCGCTGAACACCACGCCGTCGCAGGCGATGGTCTCGCGTCCGCCCGGGTGCTCGATCTCCACGCCGGTCACGCGCGGCGCCCCGTGCACCGCGAGCACGCGCGCACCGGTGACCACCCGCGTGCCGAACGCGGCGCGCGCCACCAGTCGCGCCGGTCCCGGCGCCAGCACCGAGCCAGATTCCTCCAGCAGGGCCACGGCGCGCGCGCCGGCGTGGCGCAGCGTGAGCAGGCTGGAGAAGGCCACCAGCTCGCTGCCCACCACCACCGCGCGCGTGCATGGCCTGAGCTTCGCGAGATAGACCATCTGCTGCAGCGCGCCGGTGGTGAACACGCCCCACGGGCGCGTGCCCGACACCAGCCGTGCCGACCGCGGCGTCTCGCGCGTGCCCGTGGCCAGCAGCACGCGCGCGCCGCGCAGGGTCTCGCGGCCCGCGGGCGTGACCGCGCGCACCACCCCGCCAGGCTCGATGCCCGTGACCGTGGTGCCGGTGCGCACCGGCACGCCAGCGGCGCGCGCCACCAGCCGCCTCGCGTACGCGGGCCCGGAAAGCACGCGGTGGAACTCCTGCCAGCCGAAGCCGAGGTGTCCGCAGTGGCGCGGCACACCGCCCGCGTGCTGCTCGCGCTCGAGCACCACCATGCGGCGGATGCCCAGGCGGTGCAGCTCGGTGGCGGCGGAGAGCCCGGCCGGGCCGGCGCCGATGATGATCACGTCGTGGGTGTTCATGGAATGGTGTTTCGCCCCGGGCGGCACGCTGCGTTCATGCCGGGAGCGGCTCCGCCGCCACGTCGGCGAGCCGTCCCGCCGCGAGCTGCATCACCCGCCAGCTGCAGTAGAAACCCTGGCAGCGGCCCATCATGCAGCGGGTGCGCCGCTTCAGGCCGCCGAGGTCGCCGGCGGGCAGCGGGCCCGACAGCGCGGTCTCGATCTCCCGGCGCGTGACCAGTTCGCAGTGGCACACGATCTCGCCGGGGTCGGCCCCCTGCCAGTCTCGTTCCGCGGTTTCGCAGAGATTGGGCACCGGCGTCCACGCCGGGGTCGCGGAGTCGCGCAGGGGTCCGAAGTGCTGCGCGTAGAGGCCAGCCACGTGCGCGGCGATGCCCAGGGACCCGGTGAGCCCGGTGGAGCGGATGCCGGCCACGGTGATCCAGCCGCGGTCGGCGAGGGCCTCGATGCGGTAGTCCTTGGTTTCGGTGGCCGGGCGCAGGCCCGCGTACACGGCGCTCACTGCGTGCCCAGCCAGGGCGGGAACCAGGGCGTGCGCCTTCTCCACCAATGCCTCGAGGGCGCCCTGGTCCACGGTGGGCGATTCGCGCGCGTCCACTTCCTCGGCGGTGGGGCCGACCAGCACGTTGCCATAGGCCGTGCGGCACACCAGCACGCCCTTGGTGCGCTCGGTGGGCACGGGCAGCACGATGGCGTTCACCAGCGCCCAGGCGGTCTTGTCGAACACCACGAACTGGCCCTTGCGCGGCCGGATGGCGAAGGGCGGCGTGCGCGCGATGCGCTCCACGTGGTCGCCGTACAGGCCGGCGGCGTTGATGACCACCGGAACCCGCACTTCGCCCTGCGAGGTGGCCAGCACCCAGGCGTCGCCCTCGCGCTCGCCGCCCTGCACCTCGCAGCCACGCCGGATGACCGCGCCGTGGGCCAGCGCCTGGTGTGCATAGGCAAGCGGCGCGGACCACCCGTCGATCACGTGCTCGCCGGGCACGAGCACCGCGCCGAGGGCGCCCGGCGCGAGGGTGGGCTCGCGGGCGTACAGCGTCGCCGGATCGACGAGGGCGGCGTCCGCCACCCCGTTGCCGTGGGCCTGGTGGAGGATGCCAGGCAGGCAGGCGGCCTCCACGTCGTTCCACGCCACCACCAGAGCGCCGGTCTCCACCAGCGGCAGGTTCAGGCGCTCGCGGATCTCCAGGTATTCGGCATAGCCGGCGCGCATGCAGGCCAGTTCGAGGCTGCCCGGCGGCGCGTCGAAGCCGGTGTGCAGCAGCGCGCTGTTGCCCTTGCTGGCGCCCGACAGGATGTCGGCGCCCTTCTCCAGCAGCACGGCGGACACCCCGCCCAGGGCGAGGCGGCGCAGGATGGCCAGGCCCACCACGCCGCCGCCGATGATGGCCACGTCGAATTCCATGGGCGCATCGTACGGAAAAAGGGCGGGGCAATCGCCCCGCCCGTGCTGACGGCCCTTGCAACCGATCCTAGGCGCCCATGGCCTTCTCGGCCTCCTCGATCTCCTTGCGACGCTGGGCCACCATGTCGCCGATGGGCGGGCCCTTGAAGCGGCGCGACTCGAACGCCGCCCAGATGACGGCCATGGCCAGCAGCATCCCGGCGGTGAGATAGCCCACCTTTTCGTTGGGCGGCTGGATGCCCACCACCACCAGGATGGCCGCGCCGATCACGGCCAGCACCGCCACCACCTTGGAGGCGGCGCCGAGGTTGAAGGGCCCCTTGTGCGCCCAGCGGCCCTTCATCTCGGCGCGCAGCCCCGCGGCGATCGGCAGGATGTAGGAGATGTACAAGAACACCGCGCAGCCGGTGGACAGCACCACGAAGGCGTCGCCGTAGAGGGTGGCGATCACCGACAGGATGCCGGCCCACCAGATGGCATTGGCGGGCGTGCGGTACTGCCGGCTGACGTGGGCGAGGGACTTGGAGAAGGGCAGGCCGCCGTCACGCGCGAAGGCGTACATCATCCGGGAGGTGGAGGTGAGGCCGGCCAGCGCGCAGATGTAGTTGGCCACCACGATGCCGATGATCAGGATGTCCTTGAACACCTTGGGCATGGCCGACTCGTTCATCAGCCACGGGAAGGCGTTCCAGCCCTGCTTGGCGCCCTCCTCGACGCTGGGCATGGCCAGGATGAAGGCGCACAGCATCACGTAGCCGAACAGGAACGACCAGAACACGGAGTGGATCATGCCGCGGGGTGCCTCGCGGGACGCATTGCGTGTTTCCTCGGCCGTGTGGGCCGAGGCGTCGAAGCCCGTCACCGTGTACACGCCCTGCAGCAGCCCGAGCATGAACACCGCCATGGTGCTCTGCATCGCCGTGGGCCAGACGCTGCCGCCGGCCTCGCCGGAGAAGTTGGAGAAGGTGAACAGCCGGCCGAAGTCGAGCGACGGGGCATAGGCGAGCAGGCCGAGGGTCAGGAGCACCGCCACCACGAAGATGAGATAGCCGCTGAAGTCGGTGAGGATGGTGGTGGCGCGGATGCCCACGTGGTTGAGGGTCGCCTGGGTCACCGTGAGCCCGGCGATGAAGAGCGTCTGGATCCACCAGCCCGAATCGAAGGCGCCCTCGGTCACCCACCCCATGGCCTTGATGTCCAGGCCCAGAACTTCCCCGAGGAACAGGTCGCGGAACAGCAGGAACACGCCGAAGTTCACCGACGACACCACGAACAGCAGTCCGAGCAGATTGAACCACGCCGCTACCCAGCCGTAGCCGCGTCCGCCGAGCAGCGAGGACCAGTGATAGATGCCGCCCGCGGTGGGATAGGAGGAGGCGATCTGTCCCATGGCCGCGGCTACCAGCAGGGCGAACAGGCAGGCCAGGGGCCAGCCGAAACCCACGCTCGCGCCGCCGGTGGCGCTGAGGGAGAGCGGGAAGGCCGTGATGCCGCCGGCCAGGATGCAGATGATCGAGAACGAGATGGCGAAGTTCTGGAACCCGCCCATGCGCCGCGACAACTCCTGCGCATAGCCCATGCTGTGCAGTTGCTTGACATCGTCCTGATACGCATCGCTATCTTCGTAATCCTTCCTGGCCATGGGGTCTTCCTCGGGGAGGGTTGGGGTGGGATGGTTCACGGCGGCGTGGGCCGCGCCTGTTCAAGGTGTTCGGATGATCGACGGTATGCGACTACGACGATGCGGTAACGCAGGGATGATGCCCGCACCACGATCCGAGGGTAAAGCTGCGTTGCATCAGGCAGTTCAACGCTTGCGGGAAGCCTGCCGCCCGAGCGATGCGCACCGCGCGGTGGCGGTCCGCGGCGGGGTGCGCACGGCCTTGGTGCGCAGCCCCCGGCACGGCGGGGCAGCCCCCGGGCGTTTGCATGCCGCCCCGTCGGGTGGCACTGTACGGGGGGCGTTGCGCCCGGCCTTCCGGCCGGGGGCAGACCTGCCCCGCGGGAGACCCGAATGAAGCTCGAAATGCTGCTGGCGACGGCCGCCCTGCTCGTTGTGTGCGTCGCTCCCGCGCGGGGCGCCGATTGGGACCACGACGCCAACATCGAGGCCGCCGTGGGCGCCCTGGTGGCCAGCTACCGCCAGGGCGGCCCGGCGGAGATGGAGCGCATGGTGGGGGCCTGCTACGGCGGCATCAACGACAGCAGCGACACCGACGAGCAGGTGCGGCGGCTCGAATCGTGCGCCGGCATGGACTTCGCTGCCTTCCTCATCGACCGGCGCGACGCCGAGCAGCTGGGGCGCGAGCGCAGCGCCTTTTTCGCCGCGGAAAAGATCATGGGCCGCGTGGAGCGCCTGGGGGAGTGGTACCACAACCCGGGCGTGGAGACCCAGATCATCCGCGCCTGGTCGCGCAGCGCGGTCGAGGCCCTGGAGCGCTCGGGTCTGTTCTGAAGAGCGCCGCTACACGCAAGGGGCGTCGCCGTCGGCCTCCGGCGCGCGCGCGGCCAGAGCCGCGGCGCGGCGTTGCAGTGTGTCGCAGCGCAGGCACCAGCGGCCCTCGATGGCCGAGTCCACTCCATAGAAGGCTGGCGGGATCTGGGTGGGGATCACCGCCTCGCCGCACAGCGCATGCTCGGGCGTCGAGGCCTCGGCGTAGTGGAACTCGAAGCCCTGGGGCAAGGGCTTTTGGGCGACGAGCAGGTGATGGATCATGGTGCGGCCGAAGCGGCGACGCGCGCCGCGGGGCGCTTGCGCGGCGTGCTCACAGGCGCGGCGCCGCGGCGGCGCCGGCGGCGTGTTCGTGGCGATCCTGGCATGTGATGCAGCGGTTTGCGGCGGGCTGGGCCTCGAGGCGGGCCAGGGCGATGTTCTCGCCGCAATCGCCGCATACCCCATAGCTGCCTTCGACCATGCGCGCCAGGGCCTGCTCAATGTGGCGCAGTTCGTCCACCTGCCGGTCCATGCGCGCCGCGTCCAGGTCGGCCAGCAGATCGGCCACCGACTCATCACCCGCGTCGTGGACCTTGCCCGCCAGGTCCGTCAGATGCTGCTCATCGGAGGCCGCCAGTTCCGCGCCCAGCCGCGCCAGCAGTTCGGTGCGGCGCTGACGCAGGGCGCCGGCGAGCGCCAGCCACGAGTCGGGTGCGATGTTCATGGTGCCGGGTTTCTCCTTGAGGACGAGGGTTGCGGGCCGGCTGCCTTCCGGGGCTTGACCCAGATGGTACTGCCAAAGCGCCCCCTTCCGGGGCGATCGCGTCACTGCGCAACCCGCTTCGCCTCCAGGTCCTGGACACCGGCACTGCCTGAGTCCACGCTCCTCTAGGGGGCGTGGCCCGCCGGTGATTCGGTTCAGAGTCCTGGGGACGTCTGTGGCAAGGTGAGAGAGGGCTGCTCTCGTGGCGGGGGCGGGGGCAAGACCAGCCTGAGGACGAGTGACGACGTGAGCGCCAGGCGTACCGCATCGGGCATGCTGGTGAGTCGCCCGATATCAATCTGCGCCGGATCGCCGGGGTTGAGCACGGCACCGGGCATGAAGGCGGGGAGGGGCGCTAGGGGTGCGGGGGTGATGGTGAGGGCACCGTTCACGTAGCTGATGGTGTAGTTGCCCAGCCCCGTGCCGGTGGCCCCCGAGAGGGTGTCGAGATAGGTGCCCGCGTTGGTGCCGCTGGCGCGCCCGCTCACGGCGCTGACGCTGTCGGTGCCCAGCAGCCCGGAGGCGGTGAAGGTGTTGGTCTGAGTACCGGCGGTGTAGGCGGTGCTGGTGGTGGCACCGGTGATGGTGAGGGGCGCGGGGGTGATGGAGGCGGTGGTGCTGGTCTGCTGTCCGACGGTCGCCAGCACATAGTTGCCCATGGCGGCGCCGCCGAGACTCAGGCCAGAGAGGGTGACCGTTTTGCTGGCGCCTACGTTGGGGGAGTCGAAGGTGCCGGTGCCGGAGACGCTCAGATCGTCGGCGCCGATGCGCCCGGACAGGGTGGCGCCGGAGGTGAGCAGCGTGGCCGCGGTGTTGCCGTTGTAGGTCTTGTTCTGGGCGGTGATGTTGGACACCGTGATGGGTGCCCTGTTGATGGTAAGCGTCCCGGGCACGACGGTGGCGGCATACTGCTGTGTGGACAGGCAGCAGACGTTGATGGCGTAGGTGCCCGCGTTCTTCGGCTCCGCGCCGTAGTCGAACACGGGTGTGCCCACGGGCGTGAAGCCGGCGACCGAGTAGGTGATGGCCGGGGTGCCGGCGTAGGCGGTGGCGTCGTAGGTGAAGCTCGCATTGCCCACGGTGGCGGTGAGGGGTTGCTGGAAGCTGCGCAGGAAGGGTCGTGCTGCGTTGTGCAGGTTCCAGACCCCGTTCAAGTCCCAGCCGGTGAAGCTGGCGGGGTCTCTCATCTGGGTGGTGGTCAGGCCGGTGCCGCCTGCGCTGGAGGACCGGCCGCTGGTCTGGGTGTTCCAGAAGCTGTTGGTCACCGTACCGCCGTCGTTGACCCCCACCAGCCCGCCCACATCGTTCGCGCCCGACACGCTGCCGGTGGCGTAGCTGTTGGTCATCGTACCCATCGTGTTGTACCCCACCAGTCCGCCCACATCGTTCGCGCCCGACACGCTGCCGGTGGCGTAGCTGTGAGTCACCGTACCAACCTCGTTGAGCCCCACCAGCCCGCCCACAAAGTCCGAGCCCGACACGCTGCCGGTGGCGTAACTCTTGGTCACCGTGCTAGAGATGTTCCAACCCACCAGCCCGCCCACATACTCCGTGCCCGACACGCTGCCGGTGGCGTAGCTGTGAGTCACCGGACCAACCTCCGTGATCCCCACCAGTCCGCCCACAAAGAGCGAGCCCGACACGCTGCCGGTGGCGTAGCTGTTGGTCACCGTGCCCCAGTTAAGACCCACGAGCCCGCCCACACCGGTCTCGCCCGACACGCTGCCGGTGGCGTAGCTGTTGGTCACCGTGCCCGAGTTATGACCCGCGAGCGCGCCGACGAAAAGTCTGCCCGCCCTCACGCTGCCCCCCTCCAGGCCCACGTTGGCGATGCTGCTGCCTGCGTCGACAGTTCTGAACAGCCCCACATTTACAGCGTGGGGCCGATTGATGGTGAGTCCGCTGATGGTATGTCCAAGCCCGTCGAACTTGCCGGTCAACCCTACGGGCGAGAACCCCGCGCCGCTGTTCCACCCCGAGGTGCTGCTGGCATCGATGTTGGCGCCCAGGGCGTAGCGCCCGGATTGGTTGCCGCGCATGCCTTGCAGGTCGGTGCCAGTGGTGCTGCCCTGGGCTCCGAGGGCGTTGATGACGAAGTATCCCTCCCCGCCGATGGTGAGAAAGCCCGCGCCCGATCGGCCCGGGAAGTCCACCCGTCCCTTGAAGCTGCCGTCGGGGTTGAATCCCACCCTCACGGCGCCGCCCGCGATGCCGGTCTCGGCGCCGATGGTGGAGGCGGGGTTGAGCGCCAGCGCTGATGTGCCGCCGGCGGTCATCACGGCGTTGATGTTGATGTCGCGCAGCGCCGTCAGGGTGAGGGTGTTGGCGCTCCAGGAGACGGTGTCGTTGACGAAGATGTCGCCGTTGCCGCTGGCGTTGGCGCCCTGGGTCGACTGGATCTCCACGTTGCCCGCGGCGAGGTTGCTCGACAGGGTCGCGCCGGAGATGTCCCCGCCGCTGGCGGCGATGGTGAAGTCGTGCGGGTCGATGAGCCACAGGCCCGCCTGGCCTGCGGTGGCGCGGGTGGACAGGCGCGCGCTGTCGGCGATGCGTACCGTTGCCGCCGAGGTTTCGATGAAGCCGCCGTTGCCCGCGGCGCGAGCCTCGGCCAGCAGCACCCCGCCCACGGTGGTGATGCCCGAGGCCATGTCGCCCAGCACCATCAGGCGCCCCCCGCCCGAGCTTCCCGAGGCATCGATGCGCGCGCCATCGAGCACACCCACGTGCCGGCCCAGCAGATCCACCCGCCCGCCGGTGCCGGCGCTGCCCGTGGCCGACACCGCGCCCGCCACCAGCGCCGTGTCCTGCGCCTGCAGCCGGATCCTGCCCCCCGACGGCCCGTCGGCGATCACGCGCGCCCCCGGGGCCACGTCCAGGGTGCGCGAGGCGCTGAAGATGATCTCGCCGCTGGCATCCACGTGCGCCCCGGTGGCCTGCACCACGCCCTGGTGGCGGATGGCCGCGGCGTAGATGCCCACCTGGC
>JBIIUM010000141.1:0-8350 GCA_044339985.1 Burkholderiales bacterium
CGCTCGAGCAACTGCTCGCGGTTGGCCGCCATGTCCTGGCTCTGGGAGAGCTGAATGGCCACCATGGCCTCGCGGGTCTGGCGAAGCTGGCCGTCCACCGCCAGGCGCAGCCGCTCCACGTTGTCCGCCTCCACCGCCGCGAGCCGGTCGCCCAGGGAATTGAGGCCGTCGTTCACGTCCTTGAGCATGGCCAGGTGCTTGGCCTCGAGCATGTCGGTGACGCGCACCGCCAGCTCGGCCTGCTGGCGCGACAGCGACATGAGACGAGACACCAGCAGCACCAGCGCCGCGAACAGCAGCGCGGCCACCGCCAGCAGCACCAGTTCGGAAATGGAGAAGCTCATGGCGCCGAGTATAGGGGCGGGCTTTCCCCGGGCGCGCGCGGTGCAAACGGCAAGGCAGCCCTTCGCCGCCCTAGCGCGGCACGGATTCCACGGCCCGGGCCGCCCGGGCAACCGCGATGGCCCGGTCCCACTCCTCGCGGCTGACGTGGGACAGCAGCTCCGCCCGGTGGGTCCAGATACGCTCCATCTGCCGCTGGCGGCGGTCAAGGGCGGTATCGATCACGCGGTCGAAATCCTGCGCCGTGGAGTCGTAACGGCGGATGAGCTTTTCCACCTCGGCGGCGTCCTTGCGCATGGCCTTGTTGAGCGCCTCGATGTCATCGCGCGCCCGTCCCAGGGCGCGCAGCGCGCCGGCGCGCCGGGCATCGTCGGCGACGACGGCCTTCAGCGGCGCCTGGAGGTGGCGCGCCATGAGCACACCCAGGGCTTGCGAATCGGACCCGAAGGCCCCGCCGAACAGCACGATGAGCAGTGCAACCAGCACGGGAGCCCCGGTCAGTTCGTGAGCGCGCGCCACTCGGCGGCACTGGTTTCGCGACGCATGGCCAGCACCACGTCGCGGTACTCCGTCAACACGGCCCGGCGCCGGGCGGAGAACTGCACGATCAACCGGTCGGCCTGCTCGCGGGTGGCGTCATAGTCCGCATCCAGGGCCTCGGCCTGCACGTCCAGGACCGCCGCATCGCGATCGAAGGCCTCGCGCAGGCTGCCCAGGCGCGCCCCCAGCGCCTTGAGCCGGCTGGCGCGCGCCGCATCGGGGATGGTCCTGTCCACCAGCGTGGCCCAGTCGGCCGCGCCGCGGGTGGCGGGCGACGGCGCGTCGCCCGCGGCTGAGCAGGAAGCCAGCAACGCCGCCACCAGCACGGCACCCAGCCGCACCGCGCCGCGCCGCACCGCGGCCGCCAGCGCGCGCTGGATCACGCCGGCTGCCGCTCCAGGCCGGGCTCGCGGACGGTGTGCCGTTCGAGCGTCTCGCGCAATTCAGGCTTGATGTACCGGGTGCTGTAGCCGTTGAAGATGTGGCCCAGCAGCCCGCGGTCGAGATCGCTGGTGCCCATGAACCAGTCGGCGATGGGGAATGTGAGGTTCATGTTGCGCTCCATCATGATCCCCTGGTTGTGATGCGCCGTATGGTGCCGGCGGATGGTGTTGACGAAGGGCGCATGGCGCACGAACCAGTTCTCGTGCACGTGGCAGCAGTAGTGGAAGGTTTCGTAGAGGAGGTACTGCCCCACGATGGTGACCATGAGAACGTAGCCTGCATTGGCGTTCACCAGCCAGCCCAGGGTCACCGCAAAGGGCACGCCAAAGGAGATGAAGGTGGCCAGCGCCCGCCATGGGAAGAAGATGATGCGGAATTCGCGCGTGGAATCCACCGTCATCTCGTTGCTGGTGAAATACTGGTGGTGCTGGCGTGTGTGGCGATCGTAGATGGCACGCAACGCCCAGACATCGATCAGGCGGTGCATCACGTACTTGTGGATCCACCATTCGAACAGGTTCGAGAAGAAGAACACCGGCACCACCAGCAGCCACTCCCAGGAGGGATTGTCCATGCGCCACAGGCACCAGCCGATCACCGTGATGCCCACGGCGTACATGACGCCCACGTGCACGAGGCCGCGGTACCAGGGGCTGATCTGGGCCTTGTATTCCTCGCGGAAGCAGCGTTGTCGTTCGCTCATCATGACCGTATCCTCCTGCTGGGGCGCGCGCTGCGGCGCCGAGGGGCATCGATCGCCGGATTATGCCTCGAACGCCGCGCGCCCGAACGTGGCCTTGCCAGCCCGCGTTCCGGCGGGGTGTACGTCTTCCCCCGCGAGCGGCCGGCCTCGTTCGTCATTCCGCCGGAAGCCGACGGGGTGAAAGCTCTACCCCAGTCCCTGGGCCGTCGTGGCCTGTTCCCGCCGGAGGCCCGGTCCGGGCCGCTGCTCGCCACCGATGGGCCGCTGGGTTGCTGGCCGCCCGATGACGAGAGCACCCGCCGCGGGTGAACGGGCCTTCATGAGCGCTCCACTGGTGACCCCTTGGCAGGGGGCGCCAGTTCCGGCGAGGCACCACCCTGTATGGCATACTCTTTGCTTAAAGTCTTAATGTCTAGGCAGCAAGACGCGCAATGAGCTTTCTCACCAACTTGTTGTTTGATCGGCTGATCACCCGTGTCAAGACCGCGGCGCAGCTGGGCGGACAGGACCGGCAAGAGGCTGTCACTAAGCTCAAGAAACTCGGGGCGGGGGTGATCGAGCCAACCATCCTCGCACTCGCCGATGCGGACGATAACGCCGCAGCCGCGCTGGTGGAGGTGCTGTCCGCGCTGGTCACCAACAAGACCTTCCCGATCTTCATGAGGGGCATGGTCCAGGGCGGGCCGCATGTTGTTGCCGGCATCGCCGCAGCCCTGAGCGGCAGCCGGGACTATTCGCCCGGACTGCTGCTGGAGGCGCTGTCCACGGAGGGCGTATCGCGATCCGTGCTGCTCGACATCATCAACGCGCAGCGCGGTCGCTTCACGACCCGGGAACTTCTTGCGGCCGCCTATGCACAGCAGCCCAACGAGAAGGCGGCGCTGTTCCGCATCATCGCCGAGACTGCCGATGCATCGATCCTGCCCGATCTGCTGGCGCGGCTCGACGGCAAGGACACCGACGCGCGCCTGCACATCATCAACATGCTGTCGAACTTCAACGGCCCGGAAGTCTCGCGTGCATTGCAGGTGCAACTGCGCGACGGCAGCAAGGCCATCCGTGCCGCCGCGCTGTCCGCGCTCGCGGGAATGGCTGGGCCCGTGGACGTCCAGACCGTCGCGAACCTGCTCCGCGACCCCGCCCTTGACGTCCAGTACCGGGCCATCGACGTGCTTATCCGAGCCAACCATCCCGACACCATCCGCCACCTTGTGGAGGTGCTGAAGGACGAAAGCGAGTACGCACGCCGCGCTGCCGTGGAGGTGATCAACGAGGTAGGCGACACCCAATCGGTGAAGTACCTGATCGCGGTGCTCAAGGACAGCGACTGGTGGGTGCGCAGCCGGGCCGGCGATGCCCTCGGAAAGATCGGCGGCCCGAAGGTGATCGACGCCGTGCTGCAGCTGGTCCGCGACCCCGACGAGGACATTCGCCGCACGGCGATCGAGATTCTCAACCATACCAAAGACGAGCGGGCGGTGTCGCACCTGATCGAGGCCACGCGCGATGAGGACTGGTGGGTCAGCGAGCGCGCCGTCGACGCCCTGGCCGCGATTGGCAGCAAGCGGGCGCTGCCCCGTCTCGAGGAGATGCTGCATACGGCGCCGGCGCGCTCGCTGCCCGTAGTGGTCCGCGCCGTTGGCCGCCTTGGCGATGCGCGCCTCCTTGACCTGCTGCAGCCCTTCGCTTCCAGGCCCGAGAAGGACTTGCGCGTGGAGGCGCTGCAGGCGATCGCGCGCGTGGTGGACATGGGCCGCGCCGAACAGATCCGGGCCCAGCTTCAGGCGCAGGCCGACTCCGCCGACGACACCATCTCGCGGGCCGCCAGCATGGCCCTGGCGGAACTGCAGCAGCGGCTGAACGCCGGCGGCCAGCCGCTCTCTGGCGTGGGCGCCGCCATGAGCCAGGCGGCGCTCGCCGGGCCCCGCGCCGACAACCCGACCCGCGCACAGGGGGCGGAGGGGGAGCGCCCGCGACTGCACCCGCTCGACCAGCCGGTGCCGGCGATCGCCGCCGCCCTGCCAGGCAAGCTCGACATCAAGAACCTGCGCAGCGGCGACATCGTCGAGGGGCGCTACCGTTTCATCGAACGTATTGGCAAGGGGGCCTTCGGCAGCGTCCTGCTGATGGATGACACGGTCGTGAACGAGCGGTTGATTTTGAAGTTCCTCAATCCGCACGTGCTGGAAGACGAGGAGACGATGAAGCGCTTCGTGCACGAGTTGCGCTACTCGCGCAAGATCACGCACCGGAACGTCATCCGCATCTATGACTTCCTGCAATTGCAGGGGATCTATGCCATCTCCATGGAGTACTTCCCGTCGCACACGCTGGGCAGCGAGGTGGTGGACGGGAAGCCGCTGCCGCTGCGGCGCGCCGTCGGCTTCGGCATCGACATGTGCGCCGGCATGGCGGTTGCGCACCAGGTCGGCATCGTGCACCGCGACCTCAAGCCCGCGAACGTGCTGATCAACGACGAGGGGCTGCTCAAGATCGTCGACTTTGGCGTCGCTGCCGCGCATCGCGAGGGCGATACGCAACTCACCAAGACCGGCTATGCCATCGGCTCGCCCAGGTACATGGCCCCGGAGCAGATCCTCGGCCAAAAGGTGGACGAACGCGCCGACATCTATGCCATCGGCGTCATCCTCTACGAGCTTCTAACGGGGGTGCCGCCGTATGCGCACGGCGACCATATGTCCATCATGTACCAGCACACACAGGGCAAGGCGCGGCCGCCCCAGGAAGTGAACCCGCAGCTGCCGCCCGGCCTCAGCGATCTTGTGATGAAGGCGATGGCGGTGGAGACGGCAAAGCGCTTCCAGAGCATGGACGAACTTCGCGCCGCACTGGAGGCGTACGCCTGATGGCGCGCATCGACGCCTTCCTGGAGCTGGGCATGCAGCAGGGCTGTTCGGACATCCACCTGGCCGTGGGAGTGCCGCCCATGCTGCGGATGTTCGGCGACCTGATACCGATCCGGTTCCGCGACCTTCGCGACTCCGAACTGGAGAGCTACATCGCGGAGATCCTGACGCCGTCCCAGGCCGAGCGGTTCCAGAAGGGCGCGGACCTCGACTTCTCGTACGTATCCGGGGAAGGCGCCCGGTTCCGCGCCAACGTGTTCCGCAAGGAAACGGGGATCGGCGCGACGTTCCGCACGATCCCCTCCGAGATACCACCCATCGACAAGCTGGGGCTGCCGCCGATCGTGAGGAAGCTCTGCGACTTCCACCAGGGCATGATCCTCGTCACCGGGTCCACCGGCACCGGCAAATCCACCACCCTCGCGTCCATGATCGACCTGCTCAATCAGACCCGGCGGCTCAACATCGTGAGCCTCGAGGATCCGATCGAATTCGTGCACCGCAGCAAGCAGGGCCAGGTGATCCAGCGCGAGCTGGGCACCCACATCCCGTCCTTCGCCGAGGGCGTGCGGGCCGCCATGCGCGAGGATCCGGACGTGATCCTCGTGGGCGAACTCCGGGATGCCGAGACCATTTCCATGGCGATGACCGCGGCAGAGACCGGGCACCTGGTGTTCGGAACCCTGCACACCACGGGGGCGGTCAAGACTATCGACCGCATCATTGACGCCCTGCCGATCGATGAACGGGAGCAGACAAAGAGCTTCCTGTCCCAGAGCCTGCTCGCCGTGGTGACGCAGGTTCTGGTCAAAACCCCGGAAGGCCGCGGCCGCAAGGCGGTCTGCGAAGTCATGGTGATGACCAAGGCCATCGCGAAGCTCATCCAGACCGACCAGACGCACCAGATTCCCAACCAGCTGCTGACAGGTCGGGACCTCGGCATGCAGTTGCTCGACCAGGCGCTGCTAATGGCGATTCAGGCCAAGCAGATCGACCCGGACGACGCGTACACCTTTGCGAACGACAAACGCACGTTCGGCAAATTCGTGACCGACCCCGGGATCCTGTCAAAACTCGACCCGGTGCCAGCCGCCGGGCCCGGCGGCTGACGCAGCCCGCGGCGCCATGGCCAGGATCGACGAATTCCTCGGCGAGCTCCTCGATCGCCGGGGTTCGGACCTGCACTTCCTGGCGGGCGATCCACCGCGGATACGTCTGCATGGCGACCTGATGCCCCTGCGGCCGCAGCCCCTGGGTGCGGAATTCACCCGTGAAGCCCTGCTCGAGATCATGCCAAGGAAGGCCCACGCGCGCTTCGAAAGCCATGACGGCGCCGACTTCGCCTATGCGCTTGCCGGACGGGGCCGTTTCCGTGTCAACGTATTGCGACACCTGAACGGGATGGGTGCGGTGTTCCGCGCAATCCCAGCGACGGCCCTGACCATGGATCAACTGAACCTGCCGGAGTCGGTGCGGCAGCTCGCACGCGCCAACAGCGGCTTGATCCTGGTCACCGGCAAGACCGGATCGGGTAAGTCGACGACTCTCGCGTCCATGATCGACGACATCAACGTACGCGTAAAAGGTCACATTCTGACAATTGAGGACCCAATCGAGTTTGTTCACCCCCGCAAAGGCTGCCTGATCAGCCAGCGCGAGGTCGGCGTGCACGCCCAGAGCTTCTCCACGGCGCTACACTCGGCGCTGCGCGAGGACCCGGACGTGATCCTCGTCGGCGAGTTGCGCGACCTGGAGACCATGAGCATCGCGGTCACAGCTGCGGAGATGGGCATCCTGGTGATGGGCACACTGCACACCAACGGCGCCGCGCAGACGGTAGACCGCATGATCAACGTGTTCCCGGCCGACAAGCAGTCGCACGTGCGGACGATGCTGTCCACGTCACTGCGCGGCGTCGTGTCGCAGCAGCTTCTGCAGCGCGCCGACGGTTCCGGGCGGGTCGCGGCACTCGAGATTCTCGTCAACACGCCGGCAACCGCGAACCTGATCCGCCAGGGCAAGCTCGATCAACTGGAGAACACCATGGTGGGCGCCACCGCGCTGGGTATGCGCACCATGGACAGTTCCATTCAGTCCCTGCTGGACCAGCGGCTCGTCTCCGGGCGCGAGGCCTTCAAGAAGGCGATCAACAAGTCTCGCTTCGAGGCGGTCCGCGACCAGGGTTGACTGGGCGTCCAGCGCGCTCGCCTCGGGCATACCTGCGTCCCGGCTGGGGGCGCGAACCACGAAGGGGCCGCCCATGGGGCCAGCCCCGGGTTAGCCCACCGCACCATCGCGCGACCCGTTATCCTTCGCGCGTTTTCCAACCCTCCCCGCCGAAAGGACATGCCATGCGCACGTTTCACCGCGCCGCGCTCACCGCGGCTCTCACCATCGCCACTGCGGCGACAACCGCCACCGTGCATGCCGCCGACCAGGGCTTCTACGTGGGCCTGGGCACGGGCCAGATGGTCACCTCCGATCACGTAACGCCCGGCGCCAACGCGCTTTTCGACGAAAAGAGCACCCCCTGGCGTGGATTCGTGGGCTATCGGCTGGGGCTGATCCCGATCTTCGATTTCGCGCTGGAAGGCGGATACCGCAGTTTCGGCGCCGCGAAGGCAACCGTGGGAGGCATTGCGTCGGAGTACAAGACCTCGGGCTTCGACGGCGCGCTGCTCGCCATCTTTCCGGTGCTGGGCCTCGACCTGTTCGGCAAGGCCGGGGTGCTTCGCTACGATCTCGACCGCACCTGGGGGGGCAGCACCACGTCGTACAGCGGAACCGCACCCATGTACGGGGCCGGTCTCGGTTTCCGGGTCTGGCGGCTCGGCGTGCGCCTCGAATACGAGCGCTTTGACATCGACCAGTTGAGGGGCCTCGATGGCGCCATGCTGAGCGCGGTGTTCCGCTTCTGACGCTATCCATGAAGGGTTCTCCCGGATCGTTCCATAGCCAGCTGGAGAGATAAGGCGGGGGCCCGTTTCAGCCAGGAATGGCCATCACCCGGTCTGTGGACCAATAGGACGCCACGGCTCCGATGGCATATGGGGCCGCGATTCTTGCCGGCCGCTTCTCTGGCCGGTTCCTGGCCGATCGGTGGATCGCCCAAGACGGTCTACCCAGGCAGCTGGGCGATGCTCGCCACCCACAGCCTGGAAACATCCGTGGTGGGTCTGGTGGCAAGACGCGAGGGCGGGCGCTTCGACGCCGGCCTGCTGCGTCGCCGCATTGCCTCGATGGGGGTGCCGGGCGGCGCGCCCGCCTTCGGCACACCCGATGAGGTGGCTCTGCTGGGCGGCTCCGCGGCCGGTCCGCAGGCGCTCCGGCGCTTCTCTGCGGACGCGCCGCTGAACGCCGACGACCACCCGGTGGTTGCCTACCGCGCACCTCGCGCCACCCACGAACCCGATTCCACGCCCGCCGGGTCCATCGTGGCGTTGGTGCGTGAGAT
>JBIIUM010000142.1:0-8348 GCA_044339985.1 Burkholderiales bacterium
ATTTCGCGGTAGGCCTGTTGGCCAGGCAACCACACCTCGAGGTCGTAGGTCTTGGCGCTGGAGAAACCCATGTCGCCCGTGCATAGCAGCATGGTTCGGTAGGGCAGGTCGAGACGCTGGAGGATGACTTCGGCGTGGGCGGTCAGCGCTTCAAGCGCCTCATGGGACTGCTCGGGTTTGACGATCTGCACCAGTTCCACCTTGTCGAACTGGTGCTGGCGAATCATGCCGCGGGTGTCCTTGCCGTAGGAGCCGGCCTCGCTGCGGAAGCAGGGCGAGTGGCAGGCAAACTTCAAAGGCAACGCCTCGGCCTCCAGGATCTGGTCGCGCACCATGTTGGTGACCGGCACCTCCGCCGTGGGGATGAGATAGAACTTCTCATCACCCCGGGGCACGGCGAACAGGTCTTCCTCGAACTTCGGCAGTTGGCCCGTGCCTCGCATGCTGGCGGCGTTGACCATGTAGGGCGCGTACACCTCGGTGTAGCCGTGATCGCGGGTATGCACGTCCAGCATGAACTGAGCGATGGCGCGATGCAGCCGGGCCAGGGGGCCGGTCATGACGGCGAAGCGCGCGCCGGCGATGCGGGCCGCGGCGCCAAAGTCCAGCAGGCCCAGGCCCTCGCCCACGTCCACGTGGTCCTTCACCGGGAAATCGAAGTTGCGCGGCACGCCCGCCCGGCGCACCTCCACGTTGTCCTCTGCGCCGCGGCCGGAAGGCACGCTGGCATGGGGCAGGTTGGGCACCGTGAGCAGCAGCGCTTCGAGCTGCTCCTGCACTGCCGCCAGGGCCTTCTCGCCAGCGGCCAGTTCTTCGCCAAGGCCGGCCACCCGCGCCATCAGGGGCGCGGTGTCCTCGCCCTTGGCCTTGGCCTGGCCGATGCTTTTGGACACGGCGTTACGCGTGGCCTGAAGCTCCTGGGTGCGAGTCTGGATACGCTTGCGTTCGGCCTCCACCGCGGCGAAGCGGGCAGTGTCGAGGGAAAAACCGCGGTCGGCAAGGCGTTGCGCCACGGCATCGGGTTCGGTGCGCAGCAGGTGGATGTCAAGCATCGTGGGGGCGCTCGGGTGGTCAGGGAGTGGTGTCAGTCATGTTCGCCTTCTACGCCGCGCCGGCCCGCCTCGGGGTGGATGCGCCGCCAGTGGCGGTCGAGCTCGCGCAGGTGTTCGAGCTTTTCGGCAATTTTCTGCTCCAGGCCGCGCGGCACGGGCCGGTAGAAGCGCTGCGGCGCCACGCCCTCGGGGAAGTACTGTTCACCGGCGGCATAGGCTTCCGGTTCATCGTGGGCGTAGCGGTAGGCCTTGCCGAAGCCCAGCGCCTTCATCAACTTGGTGGGCGCGTTGCGCAGATGGACCGGCACGGGCGCAGAACCGGCAGCGCGCACGAACTCGCGCGCCGAATTATAGGCAACGTAGGCGGCGTTGCTCTTGGGCGCGCAGGCCAGATAGAGCACCGCCGAGGCGATGGCCAGCTCGCCCTCGGGGCTGCCGAGGCGCTCGAAGGTTTCGCAGGCATCCAGCGCCAGTTGCAGGCCGCGTGGGTCAGCCAGGCCGATGTCTTCCACGGCCATGCGGATGACGCGCCGCCCGAGGTACATGGGGTCGGCGCCGCCGTCGAACATGCGGCAGCACCAATACAGCGCGGCGTCGGGATCGGAACCGCGGACCGACTTGTGCAGCGCCGAGATCTGGTCGTAGAAGGCGTCGCCGCCCTTGTCGAAGCGGCGCAGGTCCCGCGCCAGGGTGGCCTCGAGAAACGCCTCGTCCACCGAGTCGCGGTGCGCGGCGGTGGCGGCAGCTCCCAGCACTTCGAGCATGTTGAGAAGGCGCCGGGCGTCGCCGTCAGCCGCCCCCACCACCATGGCGCGGGCGTTGTCGGTGAAGCCCAGACCGGCGAGCGCCGCGGCGCGCGCACGCTCGAACAGCGTGACCAGCTCCGCGCTTGAGAGCGCATTGAGCACATAAACGGCGGCGCGCGACAGCAATGCCGAATTCACCTCGAAGGACGGGTTTTCGGTGGTGGCTCCGATGAAGGTCACCACGCCCTGCTCCACATAGGGCAGGAAGGCATCCTGCTGCGCCTTGTTGAAGCGGTGCACCTCGTCCACGAAGAGGATGGTGCGCCGACCGGTGCGCGCCAGGGTGGCCTGCGCCTGTTCCACCGCGGCGCGAATGTCCTTTACGCCAGAGAACACCGCCGAGAGGGCGATGAATTCCGCATCGAAACTGCGCGCCAGCAACCGTGCCAGCGTGGTCTTGCCGGTGCCCGGCGGCCCCCACAGGATCATGGAGTGGGGTTGGCCCGATTCCACAGCCAGCCGCAGCGGCTTGCCGGGCCCCACCAGATGCGATTGCCCCACCACGTCTTCAATGCGCCGCGGGCGCAGTTGCTCCGCCAGGGGCGCGGCGGCCGCGGGCGGGGCGAAGAGATCACTCACCGCCGCGGATCTTTCAGGGATCGCCCACCACGTCCGCGCCGGGCGGCGGGGTGAAGCGGAACAGTTCTGCGGGCAGCTTCGGGTTGCGCTCCAGCCGCGTAAAACGGATGGTGGTGGTCTGGCCGAGGCGGTCGAGCAGTTCCATGACCTCGGGATTGCCTTTCCTGAACCCGATACGCATGCGCTCGAAACTGCTGTCGGGGTCCACCGGCGTGGCCTCGACCCACTCCAGGCCGTCGCGGCGCGGCAGGGTCGAGAAGCGGTAGGCGCGATCCAGTTCACCGCTGCCCGCCAGCAGCGCCGCTGGGCTGGAGCCCAGCGCATCGCCCATGTTCTTGACGGTCACCTGATCGAGCTCGCGGTCGTAGAGCCAAACCTTGCGTCCGTCACCCACCACCAGTTGCTCGTAGGGACGAACCGTGGCCCAGCGGAAGCGGCCCGGCCGCTGGAACTGGAAGCTGCCGGCGGCCTGCTGCACGGCGCGGCCGTTGCCGTCCACGGTGGCCTGGGTGAACTCGGCCTTCATGCCCTTGACCTCGGCGATGAACGCACGCAGCAACTCCACACCCCCCGCCCCGGCGGGCAGCGCAAACATGGTCAACAACACCAGAACCAGAGCTTTCATTCGTTCCTCGCCGGTACGAGCACGTCCCGGTTGCCGTTGGTGGCCATGCTGGACACGAGCCCGGCGCGCTCCATTTGCTCGATCAACCGCGCGGCGCGGTTGTAGCCGATGCGCAGGTGTCGTTGCACCAGCGAGATGGAGGCTCGGCGCGACTTCATGACGATGGCCACCGCTTCGTCGTACAACGGATCGGATTCGCCGCCGCCGCTCTCCTCGCCCGCCTCACCGCCGTCCTCGTCGGACTGCCCCCCCTCCAGGATGGCATCGATGTACTGGGGTTGGGCGCGCGACCTGAGATACTCCACCACCTTGTGCACTTCGTCATCGGCCACATAGGCGCCGTGCACGCGCTGCGGCAACCCGGTGCCCGGCGGCAGGTACAGCATGTCGCCCTGTCCCAGCAGCGCTTCGGCGCCCTGCTGGTCGAGGATGGTGCGCGAGTCGATCTTGGAGGACACCTGGAAAGCCACGCGGGCGGGAATGTTGGCCTTGATCAGGCCGGTGATCACGTCCACCGAGGGACGCTGGGTGGCCAGCACTAGATGGATGCCGGCGGCGCGCGCCTTCTGCGCCAGCCGCGCGATGAGTTCTTCCACCTTCTTGCCCACCACCATCATCAGGTCGGCCAGTTCGTCGATGACCACCACGATGAGGGGCATTTCTTCAAGGGGCTCGGGGGACTCGGGCGTGAGGGTGAAGGGGTTGGCGAGCGGCGCGCCGGCCTTGGCGGCATCGCGCACCTTCTGGTTGAAGCCCGACAGGTTGCGCACCCCCTGGCTGGACATGAGCTTGTAGCGCCGCTCCATCTCGGCCACGCACCAGTTGAGCGCGTGAGCCGCCTGCTTCATGTCGGTGACCACCGGCGCCAGCAGGTGCGCGATGCCTTCGTACACCGAAAGCTCGAGCATCTTGGGGTCCACCAGGATCAGGCGCACGTCCTTGGATGTGGCCTTGTAGAGAAGCGAAAGGATCATGGCGTTGATGGCCACCGATTTGCCCGAACCGGTGGTGCCCGCCACCAGCACGTGCGGCATGCGCGCCAGGTCGGCGCACACCGGCTTGCCAGCGATGTCCTTGCCCATGGCGATGGTGAGCGGCGAGGCCATATCACCGTACACCTGCGAGGACAAAATTTCCGACAGCCGCACCACCTGCCGCCTGGGGTTGGGAATCTCGAGCCCCATGCAGGATTTGCCGGGAATGGTCTCCACCACGCGGATGCTCACCACCGACAGGGCCCGCGCCAGATCCTTCACCAGATTGACGATCTGGCTGCCCTTCACGCCCGTGGCGGGCTCGATTTCGTAGCGCGTGATCACAGGCCCGGGGTAGGCCGCGAGCACCTTCACTTCGATGCCGAAGTCCAGCAGCTTCTTCTCGATGAGGCGCGAGGAAAACTCCAGGGTCTCGGGAGAGATGGTCTCCTGGCCCTCCTGAGCCTCGTCGAGCAATTCCAGTGGCGGCAGCGGAGAGTCGGGCAGATCCTCGAACAGCGGCCGCTGCTTCTCCTTGGCGGCGCGTTTGCTCTTGGGGATCTCCATCACGGGCGGCTCGATTCGGATGGGTTCGCGCAAGTCCGGGTCGAAGCGTTCGCGTGTCTGCTCGAGCTTCTCCTCGCGCGCCTCCTGGGCCTGCGCACCCAGGCGACGATCACGCCGCTCCTCCAGGCGCCGGCCAATCCAGGCATAGCCCCAATCAAGCCCGGCGCCGATGGCCTCGGCCACGCGCAACCAGGACAGGCCCGTGAGCAGCGAAAACCCGATGGCGCCCATCACCAGCAGCGCGAGGGTGCCACCGGTGAAGCCCAGTACCGCGAACAGGGCATCGGAGAACACTTCCCCCAGCATGCCGCCAGGCAGGTACGGCAATTCGACCATGCCGCGCAGAGAGTACAGCCGTTGGGATTCGAGCCCGCTGGAAGCCATCAACAGCAGCACCAGCCCAGCCACGGCGACGAGCGCGGGCCTGCGGTCATTTCCTGCGGGCGCCTCGATGCGCCGGTAGCACCCGTACACGGCCGCCGCACATCCGACCACCAGCCACCAGGCCGAGACGCCCAGCAGATAAAGCAGCAGGTCTGCGAGCCAAGCACCGAGGACGCCGCCGGCATTGGCGATGGACGAATCACTGGCCGCGTGCGACCAGCCGGGGTCGGCAGAGCGGTAGGTGTAGAGAACGAGCGCCAGGAGGACCGCAGCGGCGGCAAGCGCAAGCCAACGCGCTTCCCGGATCAGGCCCGCCAGGCGCGGGGGCAGCGCCGCAGGGGCGTGCGCTTCAGCGCGGGCGCGCGTCGACATGCATTGAAGACGTTACTTGAATCATGCTGGATTATAGTCGCCCCGGTCGTGCCTTCGCCACGCGCGGCGGCCCCGTTTCACGGCGCCGGTGCGCGCCCGGGAACATTCCCCGTTCACCTCAGCCCAAACCCATCTCGTCTTCACCATCATGAGCACAATCAACCTGCATGCGCGCCTCTTGATCCTCGGTTCGGGACCGGCAGGCTACACCGCTGCCGTGTACGCCGCACGCGCCAACCTGAAGCCGGTGCTCATCACCGGGCTGGCCGCCGGCGGCCAACTCATGACCACTACCGAAGTGGACAACTGGCCCGCCGACGTGAACGGCGTGCAGGGGCCGGATCTCATGGAGCGCTTCCGGCTGCATGCCGAGCGCTTCGACACCCAGGTGGTGTACGACCACATTCACACCGCCAAGCTGGGCGAGCGCCCGCTGCGGCTGGAGGGCGATGGCGGGGCTTACACCTGCGACGCATTGATCATTGCCACCGGCGCCTCGGCGAAGTACCTGGGCCTGCCCTCCGAGCAGCAGTACCTTGGCAAGGGTGTGTCCGCCTGCGCCACCTGCGACGGATTTTTCTTTCGCAACCAGGATGTGGCGGTTATCGGCGGCGGCAATACCGCCGTGGAAGAAGCGCTCTACCTTGCCAACATCGCGCGCAGCGTCACGGTGGTGCATCGGCGCGATCGGTTTCGCTGCGAGGCCATCCTGCGCGACAAGCTGTTCGCCCGCCGCGATGAGGGAAAGGTGCGCATCGAGTGGAACCATACCCTGGAGGAGGTGCTGGGCGACGGCAAGGGCGTAACCGGCATCCGCGTGAAGAACAGCGCGGACGGCAGCCCCAAGGACCTTGCGCTATCCGGCGTGTTCGTGGCCATCGGCCACACACCCAACACGCAGTTGTTCGAGGGGCAACTCGAGATGCGTGGCGGCTACATCGTGACCCGCGGCGGTCTCGATGGTAACGCCACCGCCACCAGCCTGGCCGGCGTGTTCGCCGCCGGTGATGTGCAGGACCACGTGTACCGCCAGGCGGTCACCAGTGCCGGCACCGGGTGCATGGCAGCACTGGACGCGGAACGTTACCTGGAGAGCATGGCCTGAAGGGTCTAACGATCAGGTGCAACCCATCACGCTGCACAGGTGCCGCGCCGCAACCCGCTCCTCCAGTCGTTTGGCCTGCGCCAATGACGCCCTGGCGCGCTCCAGCACCTCGGGGCAAAGCGCCTCGCCCACACCCTTGAACGCCTCGCGGCCAGCGGCAAGGCGGGCGGTGATGGACTCGTGGCTCAAGCCTATCCAGCCCTCCGCTCCCGTCAGGGCCTTGTTCCACGCGCGACCGTGTTCCGCGGCGATGGCGCCTTGCCGGTCGCAAACCGACAGTTCTTCTTGCAGCAACGCGGCGCTGAAGACAAGCTGATAGATGTGGTTACGGGTCACCCGCTCGCGAGGGTCGTCGCATCCGCCCAGACACAGACACACGGCCAGCACAGCGCGCAGTACGCGCTGCCGTCCATGACCAAGGCGAGCCGATGTGGGAACCATGGCTCCATAGAACGGCGCGCCTCGCGAGAACTTGAGCCGGGGTCACCGGACGCCTCAGCGCATCAGCGGTATGCGCTCGATGCCAAGGGGGATGTCATCGGCGCGCGCCATTTCAGCGCCACGAAACACCGCCGCCCCGGCCAGCCAGTCGAGCAGCATGTGGGTGGCATCCTCGCCCCAGAACAGTTCTCCGTCGGCCGTGAGGAAGGTGGGCACTCCGAACACCCCGCCAGCAGTGGCACGGGCGCCGTTGGCCAGCAAAGACACCTTGACGGCGGGGTCGGAAACTACTGCCAGGGCATCGGTGATGCCCAGGGATCGCCCCAGGGCCTGGAATGCCCCCGCGTCATCGCTGCTGCAACCTTCGGACCACACGAATCTGCACACTGCCTGCGCCACCTCTGGCGACGGGCCAGCCGCGACCGCCAGGCGCAGCAGCCGAAGCGGGTTGAAGGGATGGGCAGGCGGTGCCTTGAAGGGCAACCCGCGACGCGATGCAGCCCAGCAGGCATAGCGGTAGGTAAAGCGCCGCTTGGGGGCGATCTCCGCGGGCCCCTTCTGGCCCCAGCGCTCCAGCAACCCTGCGAAGAGCACCGGCCGGCAATGCACCTCGGCCACGGCACTTACCTCGCCCAGCCTCTCGGATTGCAGCCAGGCGAAGGGGGAGATGGGATCGAAGTACCAGTCCACCACCGGGCGGGTCATGGCCAGCCCCCTAGCGGATAGCCACGGGCGCCACCGTGGACCCGGTGCCGCCCTTGATCTTGAGCGGCTGTACCGCGAAGGCGAATTCGTAAACCTGCCTGGCGGCCAGTTCGTCGAGCTTCATGTTCTCCAGCAGGAAGATGCCGTTCACCACCAGCGCAATCTGGTGGACCGGCAGGCTGATGGACTTGTCGGGATTGGGAGCCACCTCCACCGGAAAGTTGTCGGCGCCCAGCAACATCACGTCCTGCCGTGCCAGCCACTCGGCGGCTGCAGCCCCGATGCCGGGGCAGCCAGCGTTGTACTTCACGTTGTCTACGCCCCACAGCCGCCCCCAGCCGGTGTGGATGAGAACCGCGTCGCCAGGCTCGATGGCCACGCCCTGGCGCGACAGCGCAGCCTGCAGGTCCGCCGGCGTGATTTCGTAGTTCTGGGGCAGCGTGTCCACGCCCTTGAGCGCCGCCACGTCCACCAGCACACCGCGGGTGAACAGCATGCCGATCTTCTCCATGCCCAGTCGCGAGAATCCGTTGCGTGTGCCGATTTCGTCGCTGTCGACGCAGTTGTACAGCTCGTTGCCGATGGTCTGGTGGGAAAACATGTCCAACTGCGTACCCACCTGGCCGATCTCGGCAATCACGATCTCCTCGTTGCTGCGCCGCCGGTTGGCGCCGAGGGACGGACCGGTTCGCTTGGTATGCACCTCGAAGCGCCGGGTGCCGAACAACGGCATGGCGC
>JBIIUM010000143.1:0-8225 GCA_044339985.1 Burkholderiales bacterium
GGCGGGTGTGAGTCTGTTCATGGAAGGACTTTCTTTCGAGGAGTCGATCGAGGAGTCGAGGCGTTTTCTCGGGATCATTATAGGAATTCTGCGCGCCGCTGGCGCCGGCGAACGCCTAGAGCCCCTTGGCTGTCACAAAGAACCCATGGCGCAGTCACTGCGTCAGTTACACTCATCGAGGCGTCACTGTCCTTGCGTCAGGCGCTCCAATTCCTCGGCGCTACGCCGGCGCCCCGCCACCGGAGATCGAATCCCCATGCGCTTTGTCCTTAGCCTGGTGCTTTTGCTGCTGTGCGTGCAGGTGCATGCCCAGGACTATCCGCGCGAGAAGCGCTGGGCTGACCAGGTGGTGCCCGGCCTCGTGGTGGGTGAGGCAGTCTGGATTGCCCAGAAGAACGATCACAAGTTCCTCAGCCTCTGGACCGAGGCCGAAAAGCCCCGTGGCGCCATCATCCTGGCGCACGGACGGGGCTGGAATCCCGATTTCGAGCTCTACGGCGTACTCCGGGTGAAGCTCGCCGAGCAGGGTTACTCCACCCTTTCCATCCAGCTCCCCATACTGGGCGGCGGCGCCAAGATCGGTGATTACATCCCCACCTATCCCGAGGCGGCGGAGCGGTTCCAGCTGGCGGCCAACTGGCTCAAGGCCCGGGGGTACAACAACGTTTCCATCGTCTCCCACAGCCTTGGCGCCACAATGGCCAACCAGTATCTGATCAACACCAGCGATACCCATGTGAAGGCCTGGGTGTTCATCGGCATCATCAACGGGCTGGAAGAGATGTTCCGCATCAAGATTCCCGTGTTGGACGTGTATGGCAGCAAAGACTGGGAGGTCACCCAGGTGGGCGCCTACGAGCGCCGGCGCCAGATTCAGAAAATCGCCGGCTCCCAGCAGGTGGTGGTAGCGGACGCGCTGCACTTTTTCGAGCAGAAGGAAGATGAACTCGTCAGGGTAGTGGTCGCCTGGCTGGATGAGGTGTTTCGCAATCAGCCCAAGCCTTCCGAACGATGAGCGCCCGGGAGCGGGCCGGACGCTTGCCAAGCGCTGGTCCTTGCCGCTAACATTCGCGCCTTTTTGCCGATTACCCTAGGAAAAACCAATGGTTGTAATCCGACTCGCCCGCGGCGGCGCCAAGAAGCGCCCATTTTTCAACGTCGTCGTGGCGGATTCCCGCGAGCCACGCGATGGGCGCTTCATTGAGCGCGTGGGGTTCTACAACCCCGTAGCGCCCGAAGGCGACGTGAAGTTGCGTATCGACCTTCAGCGCCTGGCACACTGGAAGAGCAAGGGTGCCAGGCCTTCCGAAACCGTCGAGCGTCTGGCCAAGCAGTTTGGAAAGTCTGCTGTCGCAGCCTGACAGACCGGTGGTGCTGGGGCGTATCGCGTCGCCCCATGGCGTGAAGGGTTGGGTCAAAGTCCAGGGTTTTGGCGATACGCCGGAAACCCTGTTGCAGCAGAGGCGATGGTGGATCGGTTGTAGGCAGGCTTGGAGGGTTTTCACGGTCGTTCAAAGCAGGGCACACGGGAACACCGTCCTCGCCTTGCTCGAAGGCTTGGAAACACGCGAGGCGGCCATGGCTCTTAAGGGCTCGGAGGTGGGGGTCCCGCGTGATCGGTTTCCTGCCGCAGAGGAAGGCGAGTACTACTGGACTGACCTGCAGAGCATGCAGGTTCTGAATCGAGAAGGAGTGTGCCTGGGGGCGGTGGACTCGTTGTTCAGCAACGGTGCCCAGAGCGTTCTGGTGGTTCGTTGTGGCGACCGTGAAGGTGAGTTGTTGATTCCCTTCGTGGCGGCCTTCGTGGACGATGTGGATGAGGCCGCCCGGCAGATCCGGGTGGATTGGCGTCCCGAGTGGCAGTGAAGCAGTTCGACATCGTCACATTGTTTCCGGCCATGTTCGATGCCCTTACTGAATGGGGTGTTTCAGGCCGGGCGCGTGATGTGAGTGCGTATCGACTGGTGGCGTGGAACCCGCGGGATTACGCGGCCAACGCCCACAGGACAGTGGATGATCGCCCCTACGGCGGCGGGCCCGGCATGGTGATGATGGCCGACCCGCTGGCGAGGGCGGTGCGGGCGGCACGGCAGCGGCAGAGCAGCCAGGGCGTGCGCGATTCTCGCGTGGTGCACTTGTCGCCGCAGGGCCGTGTGCTCGACCACGCGGGAGTGATGCGCTTGGCAGCTTGTGAAGGATTGGTCCTGTTGTGCGGGCGTTATGAAGGTGTGGATGAGCGCCTGGTGGAGCGTGAAGTGGACGAGGAGATTTCCATCGGCGACTTCGTGCTCTCCGGAGGCGAGTTGGCGGCCATGGTGTTGCTGGACGCCGTGATCCGGCAGTTGCCCGGTGTGTTGGGCGATGAGGGGTCAGCCCGGGAAGACTCGTTCGTCCAGGGCTTGTTGGACTTTCCGCATTACACGCGGCCCGAGGCGTTCGAGGGCGCCGTGGTGCCGCCGGTTCTCATGTCTGGCAACCACGCGCTCATCGCGCGCTGGCGGTTGAAGCAGTCTCTAGGGCGCACATGGTTGCGGCGCCCCGATCTGTTGACGAAGTTGGATTTGACGCAGGCGCAGCGCAAGCTGCTAGAAGAATTCCAGGCGGAACATGCCGCCATGAACGATGCAAGGAGTCGTACCTCATGAACCTGATCGCCACCCTTGAAGCCGAGGAAATCCAGCGCCTTGGTAAAAACATTCCTGCCTTCGCCCCTGGCGATACGGTGGTCGTCAACGTCAACGTGGTGGAAGGCGAGCGAAAGCGCGTCCAGGCCTATGAAGGCGTGGTCATCGCCAAGCGTAACCGCGGGCTCAACTCGTCCTTCATCGTGCGCAAGATTTCCTCGGGCGAGGGCGTGGAGCGCACTTTCCAGACCTATTCCCCGCTGATCGCCTCCATCGACGTGAAGCGGCGCGGTGATGTGCGCCGTGCCAAGCTCTATTACTTGCGCGAGCGCTCCGGCAAGTCGGCGCGCATCCGCGAGAAACTCGCGGTTCGCACCCCCGCCAAGGCTGCTCCAGCCGAGGCGCCCGCCGCCGAGGCCTGATCCCGGCGGCATGCTGCAAAAAACGGCCCCCAGCGGGGCCGTTTTTCGTTGCGCGGGTTCTACAATGCCCGCCATGAAAATCTCTCGCCATGTGCGAGCGCTGCTGCTCGCCACCCTCATCGTGTTGCCGGCCGCCTCGGTCGCCCAGTCACGTACCATCACCATCGGCTCCGGCAACACCGGAGGGGTGTACTACCCGCTGGGCGGAGGCCTGGCCCAGTTGCTCACTCGTTCCATTCCCGGCTGGCAGGCCACTGCCGAGGTGACCGGCGGCTCGGTGGACAACCTCAAGCTGGTGGGCACCGGCAAGGCCGACCTGGGTTTTGCCATGGCGGACGTGAGCTGGGACGCCTTCAACGGGCAGGACCGGTTCGCCGGCCGGAAGCTGCCGCTTCGCACCCTCATGGTGCTCTACCCGAACCGAATGCACGTGGCCACCACCGAGGCGAGCGGTATCCAGACCATGAAGGATCTGGACGGCCGGCGGGTGTCCTTGGGCTCGCCGGGGGGCGCCACGGAAATCATGGCGCTGCGGGTGCTCGAAGCCTACGGACTGGCCGAGCGCGTGCGCCGCGAGCGTCTGTCAGTCAATGAGTCGGTCAATGCCATCAAGGACCGGAAGATCGATGCCTTCTTCTGGGTCGGCGGCGTGCCCACTGCGGCCGTCACCGACCTGGCCGCCACGCCTGGCACCCGGCTGCGACTTCTTGACCACGGCGAGGCGGTGGAATCCATGAACCGCAAGTACGGGCCGCTCTACAGCCGCACGCTCATCGCCAAGGGCCAGTACCCGGGGCTGGAACGCGACGTGGACATCGCCAACGTCTGGAATCTGCTGGTGGTGAACGAAGCCATGAGCGAGGCTGAGGCATACGCCATCGTCAAGACCGTATTCGAGCGCAAGCCGGAACTGGTGGCCGTGCACAAGGAATTCGCCCACTTGTCCCTTGATTACCAGAGCCGCGGCGGCTCGCCGATTCCTTTCCATCCCGGCGCCGTGCGCTACTTTTCCGAGAAGGGCGTCAAGGGGCTGTGACGCTCACCGTCCAAGGGCCCCCCACGTGATCGCCGCCCGCGCGATGCCCGCGTTCATGAGCCTCCAATCCGCCGGTTTGCCGTCGTGAGCGCACCCGGGGATCCACAAAGCTTCATAGAGCAGGAGGAGGGCGCTACCCACCGCCTCAGGGGTCCGCTGGCGTGGTTCATCTCCGCGGCGCTGGTGGCGGTGGCGCTGCTGCACCTGTATGCGGCGGTGGAGGTGGTGAGCGCGCCGGTGCTGCGCGTGGCTCACGTGGGTGCAACCCTCGCGCTGCTGCTGCTCACCTTCCCGTCCACCCTGCGTCTGCGCGATCGCGTGATGCCCTGGGACTGGTTGGCGGCGGGAGCGGCGCTGGCCGTTTCGGCGTGGCTGCTGCACGACTGGGACGGCATCGCCGATCGCGCCACGGAACCCACCACCATGGACAAGGCGGTGGGCGTGGTGTTGGTGCTGCTGGTGCTGGAGGCGGTGCGTCGCGCCTCGGGCTGGATCATGCCGGCCGTGGTGGCGGCGTTTATCGGCTACGCCTTTGCCGGGCCGTGGCTGCCGCCGCCGTGGACCCATCGCGGCTATGACCTCGACCGCTTCACTGGCCACATGACCATGACGCTGGAGGGCGTCTTCGGCACCCCCGTGGATGTGAGCGCCACGCTCATCATTCTGTTCACCCTTTATGGTGCGCTGCTGGCACACTCGGGCGCAGGGCGTTTTTTCATCGACTTTGCCCTCGCCGTCATGGGTCGGCGGCGGGGCGCGCCGGGACGGGCCGTGGTGCTGGGCTCCTTCCTGCTGGGCGGCCCTTCCGGTAGTGGCGTGGCCACCACCGTGACGCTGGGCTCGGTGGCGTGGCCACTGCTTTCCCGCTCGGGCTACGCCAAGGAGGCCGCTGGCGGCTTGCTCGCCGCCGGTGGCCTTGGAGCGATTCTTTCGCCGCCGGTGCTGGGCGCAGCCGCCTTCCTGATCGCCGAGTTCCTGAAGATTTCCTACCTCGAGGTGATCCGCATGGCGGTGATCCCGACCGTGCTCTATTACCTGTCCTTGTTCGTGATGGTGGAACTGGATGCGCGCCGCATCGGCGCCGCCGCCGTGGCACACCCGGCAGTCCGCGCCTGGCCCCTGGTGAAGCGCGAGGGTTTCCACTTTCTGTCGCTGATCGCCGTGGTGGTGCTCCTGCTGTGGGGGTTCTCACCGGCCATGAGCGTGTTCTGGGCCATGGTGCTGGCGGTGGCCGCGAGCTTTCTCGGCCACCGGGCCGATTGGCTCACCCCGCCGCGGTTGGCTGGAGCGCTGGCGGAGGGCAGCCGCGGCGTACTGGCCATCGCTGCCACCTGCGCCGCTGCCGGCATCATCGTGGGCGTGGTGACGCTCACTGGCCTGGGCCTGAAGTTCAGCGGCATCGTTATCGACTACGCGGGTGGCAGCCGCGCGCTCACCGCGCTGTACACCGCGCTCATCGTCTGGATCGTGGGCCTGGCGGTGCCCGTGACTGCCTCCTACATCATCTGCGCCGTGGTGGCTGCGCCGGCGCTGGTGCAGGCCGGCGTGTCGGAGCCGGCGGCGCACATGTTCATCTTCTACTACGCGGTGCTGTCGGAGGTTTCGCCGCCCACGGCGCTGTCGCCCTTCGCGGCCGCCGCCATCACCGGGGGTGATCCCTATCGCACCACTCTGCAGTCGTGGAAGTACACGCTGCCTGCCTTCGTGACGCCGTTCATGTTCGTGCTCGCGCCCGAGGGCACCGGCCTGCTGTTGCAGGGCAGCCCCGCGGCGGTGCTGCAAGTGTCGGTGACCGCCGCGGCGGGCGTGGTGGCGCTGGCCTGCGCCGCCCAGGGCTGGCTGCGTGGGCGGCTAAATGGATTCGAGCGGCTGGCGTTGTTCGCCGCGGGGTTGCTGTTGGCTTGGTCGGCGGCCTGGAGTGACCTGGCCGGCGTGGCGCTGGGCGCGGTCGCGGTGCTGGCGCATCTGGTACGCACCAGGCGCGCGCCGCACCCGTGAAGGGCGCGGTCCCGGCTGGCGCTCTCTCCCTGGAGGAGACGGCCATGCTCGACGCCTTCTGCGACACGCTCTGGCTCGAGGACGGCCTGTCGCGCAATACCCTGGCGGCCTACCGGCGCGACCTTGCGCTGTTCGCCCGGTGGTTGCGCGGCGAGCACGCCATGGGCCTGTTGCAGGCCAGGCATGGCGAGGTGCTGGGCTACCTGGCTCACCGCTACGCCATACGCACCAAGGCCTCGTCGGCTGCGCGCTTGCTCTCCACCCTGCGGCGCTTTTATCGCCAGCAGGTTCGCGATGGGCGGCTGGCCACCGATCCAACCATGAACGTGGAGGGCCCGAAACTGCCGCGCGGTCTGCCCAGGAGCCTCACGGAATCCGATGTGGATGCCCTGCTGGCGGCGCCTGATATCGCCACACCACTGGGGCTGCGCGATCGCGCCATGCTTGAATTGCTCTATGCCACGGGTCTGCGGGTGAGCGAGTTGGTGACCCTCGGTGGCGCTCAAGTGAGCGAGGACGCCGGCGTGGTGCGCGTCATGGGAAAGGGCTCGCGGGAGCGGCTCGTGCCCGTGGGCGAGGTGGCCCTGGACTGGCTGGCGCGCTATCGCCGCGAGGCGCGGCCCGCGCTGCTTGCCGGCCGGAACAGCGAGGCCTTGTTCGTCACCCAGCGCGCCGCCGCCATGACGCGCCAGATGTTCTGGACCCTGGTCAAGCGCCATGCGGCCGCGGCCGGAATCGCCAAGCCCATCTCGCCCCACGTGCTGCGGCATGCCTTCGCCACGCACCTTGTGAACCACGGCGCCGATCTGCGCGTGGTGCAGTTGCTGCTCGGCCATGCCGACATCTCCACCACCCAGATCTACACGCACGTGGCGCGCGAGCGGCTCAAGCAGTTGCACGCCAAGCACCACCCGCGCGGCTGAGGGGCGCAGGGCCTGCGGCGCTACGGCGAGCCCGCCCGGCTTCGCGGTGCGCGCTACCATTGGCGCCCATGACTGCCGCTGCCATCGTCGTGGCCTACCTGGTGGGCTCCCTATCCTTCGCGGTGATCGTGAGCCGCGCCTTCGGCCTGCCCGATCCCCACACCTACGGATCGGGCAACCCGGGAGCGACGAACGTGTTGCGCACCGGCCGCAAGCTTGCCGCCGCCCTGACGCTGCTGGGCGATGCTCTCAAAGGTTGGCTGGTGGTGCTGGCCGTGGAACTGTGGTGGCATCCCCAGCCCGTGGGCGAAGCCGGCCTTGCGGCGGTGGCGCTGGCCGCCTTCGCGGGGCATCTCTACCCGGTGTGGTTCAAGTTCCGCGGAGGCAAGGGAGTAGCCACGGCGGCGGGCATCTTGTTTGCGCTGTCCGGTTGGCTCGGGGTGGTCGCAACCGCCGCCTGGGCTCTGGCGTTCTTCATGACGCGCATCTCCTCGGTGGCTTCGCTCGCCGCGGCGATTGCGGCACCGGTGTCCAGTGCATTGCTGTTGGGCCCGGGTGCCGCCACCCTGGCCGTTTCGCTCATGGGTGTGCTCATCGCGTGGCGCCATCGCGACAACATCCGTCGCCTGCGCACCGGTGCTGAGAAGCCGGTCGGTCCCAAAACCTAGGGCGCTCGCCGCGCCCCTCTGCCGCCGGTTACGAGGCTGCCAGCGTCCCCAGATCCCAGCGGGGGCGTACCCCGAAGGCGCCAGCGTGGCCCGCGGCCTTCAGTCGCAAGGCGCCGGCGAGTGCGATCATCGCGCCATTGTCGGTGCAGAAACGCTGCTCGGGGAAATACAGATCCACCCCCCGAACCTCGGCAGCGCGGCCAAGGCAGTCTCGCAATTGCTGATTCGCGCCCACACCCCCCGCCACCACCAGGCGCTTCCAACCCGAAGCCTCCACGGCGCGCAGCGATTTGCTCACCAGCACATCCACCACCGACTGCTGGAATTCGGCCGCCAGATCGGCCCGGCCCTGGGCATCCACCGCATTCTTGCGCAAGGTGGTGACCACGGCAGTCTTGAGTCCGCTGAAGCTGAACTCCAGGTCGTCGCTTGCCATCTTGGGCCGCGGCAGCGAAAAACGGCCTGCAATGCCGGATTGTGCAAAGGCCGCCAGGGCTGGCCCGCCGGGGTAGCCAAGGCCCAGTACCTGAGCGGTCTTGTCGAAGGCCTCGCCG